>JALOTD010000023.1 GCA_025458105.1 Tabrizicola sp.
GGCCTGCGTCCCGGTCCTGTACCAGAAAGCCGCCTGCAACCTGCTTGAAGGCCAGGCCCGGGGCCTTCGGGTCAGGCAGGCTGCCCGTGGTCAGAAGCCGCAGGTTCTTCTTGCCCGCGAAGACCGCCTTCGCCTCGGCGGTGGCGTCGGGGGCGATGACGACTTCGGTGAAGATCTTCACGATCTCTTCCGCCGTCGCCCCGTCAAGCACCTGATTCAGCGCGACGATGCCGCCAAAGGCACTGGTCTGGTCGCAGTGATAGGCACGCAGGTAGGCCTCGGTCAGGGTCGCCGCTGTCGCCACGCCGCAGGGATTGGCGTGCTTGATGATCGCACAGGCAGGCGCACCGCCCGCGAACTCGGCCACCAGTTCAAAGGCGGCATCGGTGTCGTTGATGTTGTTGTAGGACAACTCCTTGCCCTGCCACTGCCGCGCCGTTGACACGCCAGGACGCCGCGAGCCATCGACATAGAAGGCCGCCGCCTGATGCGGATTCTCGCCATAGCGCAGCGTCTGGGCCACCTTGCCCGCAAAGCTGCGGTAGCGTGGGGCGGGTTCCTTGATTTCCCCCGCCAGCCAGGTGCTGACGGCAGTGTCATAGGCTGCGGTCTTGGCATAGGCCGTCAGCGCCAGCTTTTGCCGGTAGGCCATCGACGTTGCGCCGTCATTGGCCTTCAGTTGCGCCAGAAGGCAGTCATAGTCCATGGGGTCCGTCACGACCGTGACAAAGCGATGGTTCTTCGCCGCCGCGCGGATCATCGCCGGGCCGCCGATGTCGATGTTCTCGATGCAGGTCGCGTGATCCGCGCCCTTGGCCACGGTGTCCTCGAACGGGTAGAGGTTCACGACCAGAAGGTCGATGGGTTCAATCCCATGCGCGGCCATGGCGACCAGATGTTCGTCGTCATCGCGCAAGGCGAGAAGCCCGCCGTGGACGTTCGGGTGCAGCGTCTTGACCCGGCCATCCATCATCTCGGGAAAGCCCGTGACCTCGCTGACGTCCCTGACCTCAAGCCCGGCCTGCCTGAGCATGCCGCTGGTCCCCCCGGTTGAGATCAGCTCGACCCCATAGCCCGCCAGGGCACGCGCAAGGTCCAGAAGGCCGGTCTTGTCGGAAACCGAAATCAGCGCACGGCCGATGGGAACGAGGTTGGTCATGAGCACACCCTGTAACGCGTGGCCGGTCCTCAAGGCAAAGGGTCGGTGCCTTCCAGGTCCCGGATCGCCAGCGGAGTATCCTGAGCCTTCGCCAAGGTCCAGCCTATCCGGGTTTCCAAGGCACGCGCTTGCCCGCGCAGCACAATCTGCAGGCAAGGGCGCGGGTTTGCGCGGCCCTTTTCCAGATAGGCCGAGGGCAGAAGCGACAGCGCGGCCGACCCGCTGGCGCGGAAGACCCAGATCTCGCCACTGCGCAGCGCCATCGAGACGGCCGTTCCAGATAGGTCCAGCGTGGCGTCGATGTCCGGATGCAGGTGGAACCGGACCGAGAAGGCCGCTCCCTCCATCTGGGTCAGGGTCATCAGGTCACGAAAGCGGCGCTGGGCCTCGGCGCCAAGGGCTGTCAGCGTCTCGACGCCAGAAAGCCTGCGGCCATCATGCGACAAAGTCAGGCTGCGACCGACAACAAGGCCATGGCTGGCAAGCCATCCGTCATGGGCCAGGTAGAGATCGGTGCCTTCATGTCCCGGGATCAGGCGCGAGGTCGTGACATGGGCGCGGGGCTCCATCGTCTTTCCGTCTGCCGCCAGGCGCGAGGACGAGGCGCCGTCCAGCGTCAGAGCCGAGTGCGACGGCGTGGCGCGCGCCGCCTGTCGCCAGCCCACCCCGAATGACAGGCCCGAGCCGCAACTGACGATCAGCGGGCGACGACCCGAGGTCAGCTCGAACGCAGCGGTCGAGGCATGGCCGGTCATGGAAGCGCGCCCTGAGGGCGGGTCGGAGGCATCGACAATGACGGTCGTCCGGCGTCCCTGAAGACGGGCAAACCCCATGGCAATGGCCGAGGGCGTTGCAGGACGTGATCCGGCGGCTGCCAGGGCCTGGTCCAGCCGCCCCTCAAGCCCCGGACCGCCACCATGAAAACGCGCCAGATCGCCATTGGCGTGGCGTAGGGTGCGTAGGCAGGGCGCGATGCGGGTGATGGCGGCGGAAAGTGCGGCTGGAACCGGGTGGCCCGTCTCGGACAGCGCACTGGCCGACCAGGTCAGGAGGGTCAGAACCTCCAAAAGCTCTTCCGGATTGCGGCTGGGAATGCCGCCCTCGGCATCGATGTCCTTGCTGCAGGCATCGGCCAGCGCCGCAGTGGCAGGCGGGACCAGCCGTTCCATGCCGATCAGAGAGATTCCGGCGTAGACGAGCCCGGTCAGCGCCTCGACCCGGGGCAGGCCAGGGGCTGCGGCCTTCCAGCGGCGGGAAAGATAGGTCGCTTGGCGTGCAAGCGAGCGATAGAAGGCGTGCGAGGCAGCTCTGTCGCGCCCTGACAGCAGCATCGTCGCATGGTGGATCCAGCGGATGATCCGACGTCCGGTGAGGTCAGGAGACCAGCCAGGGCCGCGTCCGGTGTCGTAACGGGCGATCCAGTCCCAGGTCCAGTCCTGCGCCTTTCGGCGTGACGGTGCCGTCCCGTAGGCCGCAAGGTCATCCAGCCAGACAAAACCCTGCGCTTCGGCCAGAAAGCCGGGGTCGTCGTTGGCTTCCCAAATCGTCGCCTCGGGGGCTTCGGCCAGTTGGCCTGCCAAAAGGATCGTGCCGTTTGTCAGCTGCTGGCCGCGCGCGAAGAGGCCGATCGAGCGCGGCTCGGGTTGCGACACGAAACCGCCGGCCGGTTTCGCCCGCCGGGCCGCAAGAATGGCCAGCCGGTCCGCCCAGATTCCAAGCCTGTCTGACGGGATATGCGCGCCGCCCACCTATGCCCTCTGCCTCAACCTGCCCGGTTCGCCCGGGTCGTGCGAGGATGATAGGCAGAACCAGGCCGCGCGTCGATGATTTCGTCACTTCCCGCCGGTCTTGCGGAACGATTGGCGGATGCCGCAACGGCAGGGCCTTCAGTGCAGATGGTCGATCCGCCGCATCACCTGCGCCAGATGGCCCACCTGATCCAGCCAGCGGTCCAGAAGCCTTGGGTCGTGCGGCGCGCCGTGGACGCCGGCCGGGATCTCGCGGTTCAGGACGGACTCGATCGCCAGCGACACCGGCACCGACACCAGCCGCCCCATCGCCGTCCCGCGCACGTCACCCCAGGCATCCATCGCCCAAGTCTCGTGGAACACCGGTTTCCCGTCCCGCTCCGCCTTCAGCGCCACGAACAGCACCACCCGGTCCGGCTCCCCTTCTGCATAGGAGTTGTCCTTGAGCAAAGCCGCCGCCCGCGCCTCCAGCGCCGCGTTGATCTCAGGCAAAGGTTTCCCCTCCAGCCCCTCGATCTCGCGGAATATCGGTGCCCAGGCATCCGCCCAGCCGTTCAGCCGGATCGTGCCACGGACAAAGTCCTTGACCTTCCAGTGCTTTTCGAACCGGTATTCCTCCATGAACGGATAGCTGTCGCGGTTGGGGTAAACCTCGAAACTCTCCGGCACGGGCAGCGGCGCGTCATAGCGCGTGATCGCATCCCAGGGCCGCGCCACCCGCAGCTCGGTGAAATGCCGCAAGCTGCGCGACGGCGACCGCAGCGCCTTCAGCACGCCGGCCGGGGCCCAAGAGAACTTGTAGCGGAAGGCGTTCGCCTCTTTCGGCACCCCGCCGCAATAGCTGGTGAAGCTCAGGACGTTCTCATTGTCATAGACCTTCGAGGCCCGATACCGCGCCACCAGATCATGCGCCATCAGGTGGTCGATGCCGGGGTCTAGGCCAACCTCGTTGATCGACACCAGCCCCGCCTCGCGGAATTCCTCATCCAGCGCCCGCATCTCCGGCGCGATGTAGCTGGAGGAGCAGAAGTTCGCCCCCTTCTCCAGGCAGAGCTTGGCGATTGCCACATGCTGGTCCGCTGGCAGCATCGACACCGCGATATCGCCAGGTTGCAACGCCGCCGCCAGTGCCTCCAGCGAAAACGCCCGGATATCCTGCGTCAGGTCACCCACCTCGGCCCGCGCCTTGTCGACTGTTCGGTTCCAGACCGTGACCGGATGCCTGGCCTCGATCAGCCGCCTGAGGCCCGGAATCGACGACAGCCCCGTGCCGCACCAATGGATCGTCATGGTCTTTCTCCCCTCCGCCTGGCCCACCCGGGACCAAGAATTTTCGAAAATTCTTGGCAAATCTTTTCGAAAAGATTTGCGCCTTCGCTCACACGCCCGCGACGTGCCTGTCGAATTCCACCTTCGCCCGCCCCCAGACTCCCGACCCCAGGTCCTTCAGCGTCAGAAGCGACGGCAAGAGCTGCGCCGCATAGTCCTGCGACGACTCGACGGGCATCAGCGACGGCAGGTTGTCGATCGCCGTCACATCCAGCGGCGGGTCGTCATGCACGCGCAGGGCCGGAGCCTCCCAGTCCGTCGCCCGGTCATAAACCTTGATCGGCGAGAAATCACTGGTCGGATCGCAGGCGATATCCCCGATCACCGTCAGCTTCCGCGCATCGGTCTTGGCCGACGCTGGCACGAATACGGGACAGCCCGGCCGCGCCAGGATGCAGTTCAGGAAGATCTCGTGTTGCAAGACCTCCGGGAACGGCCCGCCGCTCGCCGTTTCGGCCATGTCCCACTTCGTCACGGCCACGCCCATCTCGCTGCACAGGTCTGCAGCCCCCGTGCCAACGCGCCCCAAGGCCCCGATGATGATCGCCCGGGGCCGCCCGAGGCCTGCCAACTCCTGCCTCAACTGCGCCAAAAGCGCATCCTTCGACGCCACCTTCCGCACCGGCCCGGCAATCGACCCACGCTGCTGCGCCGCCCAGCACTTCAACGAAACCGCAGCGCCCGCATATCCGGCCCAGTAGCCAAAGGCCGCGACCCGGCGACCTTCCTCGTTCACCAGGTATTCCAGGTCATACAGTGTCCCACCCACGGCCTCGAACCGCTTGAGCAGAACCCGCCCCGCAGGTTGCCCCTTGTAGGCATGGCCGAACATGATGTGGCGGTGGGGCAGGGGCGTCCCGTCCTCGGGCAGTTCCTTCAGCCCGAAGATGATCGCGTCCGCTGGAGCCTTCGGCCAAAGGTTCTCTTCCGCGATCTCGCAGCCCGCCGCGACATAACCGTCCAGCGGGATCGCCCGGACCGAGGACTTTTCGACCGTCACCTTGATCCCCGCCTTGATCAGCGCCGAAGCACCTTCGGGCGTGATCCCCACGCGTTCCTCGTTCGGTCGCTGCTCGGCCCGCACCCAGAGATGGGTCATGCTGGTCTCTCCCCGCTTTTGACGAGGAATAGCAGAACGGAGGGCAGGAAACAGGGGGCGGTTTTCTGTGCGCCCGGGCACAGCGGCGGCGCGGTGATCGGCCTTTTCATGAAATTCCGCAGGGCCATCTTTAAGCCAAACGGTGCACTCTGCGCCCGAAGCCAAAGGAGCAAGCGATGACCACGCGCATTCCAGGTCTGCATCATGTGACCGCCATTTCCGGCCCGGCCCAGGCCAATGTCGCCTTCTACACCGGACCGCTGCAGCAGCGGCTGGTCAAGAAGACGGTGAACTTTGACGATCCGGGCACCTACCACCTGTACTACGGCGACCCTAAGGGCAGCCCCGGCACGATCCTGACCTTCTTCCCCTTTGCCTATGCAGGCCCCGGTCGGGCTGGCCCCGGCATGGCCAGCGCCTATGCCTATGCGGTGCCGGCAAAGGATTTCGACGCGACCGTTGACCGCCTGACTGCGGCAGGGATCACGGTTCCCCGCTTTGCCGAACGGTTCGGCGCGCGGGTGGCCATTTTGCGCGACCCCGACAACGCGCCTGTGGAACTGATCGAGGATGCCGCCGCGACCGATGCGCATGGCTTCCACTCGGTCACCCTGTGGGAACGCGACCCCGACCGCACCGCCCGGCTGATCACCGATGTCTTCGGCTATGAAACGCTGGGCAGCGAAGCCCAGGGCGGGATCGAGCGTCTGCGGCTCAAGGCGCCCGGTGAGGCGCGCGCCAACATCATCGACATCATCCGCACGAACGCTGATGTTCCGGGGCGGCCGGGGGCGGGGACGATCCATCACATTGCCTTCCGAGCGCGCAGCCAGGACGAGCAGGATGGCTGGATTGAGACCTTGGCCCGCGCCGGGCACCGCACAACGCCAGTGATCGACCGGCAGTACTTTAACGCGATCTACTTCCGCGAGCCGGGGGGGGTGCTGTTTGAAATCGCGACCGATCCGCCGGGATTTGCGGTGGACGAGCCAGAGGCGACCATGGGCCAGAAGCTGATGCTGCCTCCTCGCTATGAGCCGCTGCGCGACCGGATCGAGCAGGCCCTGCCGCCCTTGCGAGTGGCGTCATGAGGCGCGCGGGGCCCGCAACGGGCGCTCATGCGGGTATCGTTCTGGCGCATGGCAGGGGCGGAAGTGCCGAGGATATTCTTGGCCTTCTGGCCCATGTCGGGCTGCCTGATGTTGCAGCCCTTGCGCCGGAGGCAGCGGGCAGAAGCTGGTGGCCAACCTCTTTCCTGGCCCCGCAGGCGGTGATCGGTCCGCATGCAGACCGGGCCGTCGCGGCGATGACCGCGGCGGTTGCGCAGCTTGAGGCGGAAGGCATTCCGCGCAGCGCCATCTGGCTTGGGGGCTTCAGCCAGGGGGCATGTCTGGCCCTGGAAGCCTTTGCACGGGCGGGCGAGGGGTTGGCGGGGGTCATCGCGATGTCGGGCGGGCTGGTCGGTACCGGCGACGCTGGCACCACGCCCGACCCTGCGCTTTACGGCCACGCGGCAAAGCGGTTCGACTATCCGGGTCGTCGCGACGGGGCGAAGGTCTGGCTGTCGGTGCATGAGAGCGACCCGCATATTCCCTTGGCCCGGGTCCACGAAAGCGCTGCGGTGCTGGCGGCGCTGGGGGCCGAGGTCACGACGGAAATCTACCCTGGGCAGGGCCATGCGGTGATGCGGCCCGACCTCGAAGCTGTCCGCTTTCTGCTCAACCGCAGGTTCTAGGTGACAAAGTACTGTAAGGTGTCATGAAGCTGCGCTAAGCCGGGCGAAACGACCCTTGGTGCCTGATGCAGATCGAACCGACCGCCCTTCCCGACGTCGTCATCTTGACCCCGCGCCGCTTTGGCGATGCGCGGGGATGGTTCATGGAAACCTGGAACGCCGCCCGCATGGCCGAGGCCGGTCTGGACCTGCCCTGGGTGCAGGACAACCATTCCTTTTCGGCGGCAAGGGGCACTTTGCGGGGCTTGCACTATCAGTCGCCGCCCCGCGCCCAGGACAAGCTGGTGCGCTGTTCGCACGGCGCAATCCTGGATGTGGCGGTCGATATCCGCAGCGGATCACCGCACTATGGCAAATGGGTGGGGGTCGAGCTGTCAGCGGAAAACGGGCGGCAGCTTCTGGTGCCCAAGGGCTTTCTGCACGGCTTTGTCACGCTGACCGAAAACACCGAGGTCCAGTACAAGTGCAGCGACTTCTACAGTCTGGAGAATGACATGTCGGTGCGCTGGGACGACCCGTCGATCGGCGTCGACTGGGGCGTGACGGCACCGGTCCTGTCGGACAAGGACCAAAAGGCCGTGCCCCTGTCGGCCATAGGCCAGCCCTTCCGCTGGGAGGGTGGGGAATGAAGCTTCTCGTCACCGGGGGCGCGGGGTTCATCGGGTCGGCTGTCATTCGTGCCGCCGTCGCGCGCGGGCATCAGGTGGTGAATGTCGATGCGCTGACCTATGCCGCCTGCCTGGAAAGCCTGGCCCCCATCGCGGGGTCGAACCTCTACAGTTTTGAACAGGCCGATATCCGCGACCGTCAGGCTTTGGACCGGATCTTCGCCGCCACAGCGCCGGACGCCGTGATGCACCTGGCCGCCGAAAGCCATGTCGACCGGTCCATCGACGGGCCGGGAGAGTTCATCCAGACCAACATCACCGGCACCTACACGATGCTTGAGGCCGCGCGTGCCTACTGGACCGCGCAAGGCAGGCCCGAGACCTTCCGCTTCCACCACATCTCGACCGATGAGGTCTTTGGCTCTCTGGGTCCTGACGGCAAGTTCGATGAAGACACGCCCTACGATCCCCGCAGCCCCTATTCGGCGTCGAAGGCCGCCTCGGACCACCTGGTCCGGGCATGGCACGAAACCTATGGCCTGCCGGTGCTGCTGACCAACTGTTCCAACAACTACGGCCCCTACCATTTCCCGGAAAAGCTGATCCCGGTCGTGATCCTGAACGCGCTGCACGGCCGACCGATCCCGGTCTATGGCGCGGGCGAAAACATCCGCGACTGGCTGTTCGTCGAGGATCATGCCGAGGCCCTTCTGACCGTCGTCGAAAGGGGCACAGTCGGTCGCACCTACTGCATCGGCGGCGAGGCCGAGGCGAAGAACATCGACATCGTCCACGCGATCTGCGGCCTGATGGACGAGATGCACCCGCAGGGCGCGCCGCATGACCGGCTGATCACCTTCGTCACCGACCGCCCCGGCCACGACGCCCGCTATGCCATCGACCCGTCCCGCATCAAGGCGGAACTCGGCTGGGCACCCAGCGTCACGCTGGACGAAGGCCTGCGCCGCACCGTGCGCTGGTTCCTGGAAAACCGGGACTGGTGGCAGCCGCTGCTGACGCGCCAAGGCGTCGGCGAAAGGCTGGGCAAGGGCTGATGGACAGCCTGTTCTTCATTGCGTCGAAGACGCTGGGCATGGCGGCCCGGGTGGAAACCTGGGCGCTCTTCCTGATGCTTCTGGCGCTTTTCGGGCTATGGCGCGGACGGCGCAGGCTGGCGGGCTGGTCGCTGGGGGTCCTCTTCACCGGAACGCTGGCCCTGACGCTGCTTCCTCTGGGCGATCTCCTCCTTGATCCGCTGGAACGCACCTTCCCGGCCCGTCCCGACCTGGCCCGCGTGGACGGGATCATCGTCCTGGGCGGGGCCGAGACAACCGGGGCCCACCGTCTTTGGGGCGGGCCGCAACTGAACGAAGCGGGTGAGCGCATCATCGAAGGCGCGATGCTGGCCCACCGCTTCCCGACCGCGCGCCTGATCTTCACCGGCGGCTCGGCGACTGTTGGGCGCGAGGAAGACACGACTGACCCCTCGGTCATGGTGCGTGACACCTGGACGGCCCTCGGCATTGTACCCGGTCGCATCACATTGGAGCAGGCGTCGCGCAACACCACCGAAAACGCTCGGCTGACGCATGACCTGGTCAAGCCACAACCGGGTGAGACCTGGGTCCTGGTAACCTCGGCCTTCCACATGTCCCGCGCGCATGAGACCTTTGTCAGGAACGGTTGGGCAGGGATCGTGGCCTGGCCGGTCGACTTCCGCTCGGGCGATCTTGCGGGCCTGCGGGGCATCTGGCGGCTTGACCGCAACCTTCTGGGCGTCAATCTGGCGCTGAAAGAAGCGCTTGGCGCGCTTGCCTATCGGATTATCGGCAAATGAAGCTTCTCGTCTTCGGCAAGACCGGTCAACGCCGCCGCCATCATCAACGCCGCCGCCTGGACGGCCGTCGACAAGGCCGAAACCGAAGAAGCCGCCGCGACCGTGGTCAACGGCGCGTCTCCCACCGCGATGGCCCGCGCGGCAGCGGCAAAGGGCGTGCCGTTCCTTCACATCTCCACCGACTATGTCTTTGACGGGACAGGGGATCAGCCCTTCGTCCCCGGCCATGCCACTGGTCCTCTTGGTGCCTACGGTCGCTCCAAACTGAAGGGCGAAGTCGGCGTCCGCGCCGCCGGTGGCCCGCACCTGATCCTGCGTACTTCCTGGGTCGTTTCGGCTCATGGCGCGAATTTCGTCAAGACAATGTTGCGCCTGGGCGGTGAGCGGGAAAGCCTCAACGTTGTCGCCGACCAGATCGGCGGACCCACCCCCGCCGCCGCCATCGCCGACGCGCTTCTGACCGCCGCGAAAGCCATGACCCATGGCGCGAACGGGGGGACCCACCATTTCGCAGGCAGCCCCGACACCAGTTGGGCCGATTTTGCCCGTGCCATTATGGCCGAGGCCGGGCTGTCCTGCCAAATTCGCGACATCCCTTCCAGTGACTACCCCACCCCGGCCCGTCGCCCGCTGAACTCGCGCCTCGATTGCAGTGCGCTTGACATCGCCTTCGGCATCCGGCGGCCCGACTGGCACGTGGGGTTAAGAGACATCGTACAGGAGTTGCGCGCATGACCCGCAAAGGCATCCTCCTCGCAGGAGGCACCGGTTCACGCCTCTGGCCGATCACGTTGGGCGTCTCGAAGCAGCTTTTGCCGATCTACGACAAGCCGATGGTCTACTATCCGCTGTCGGTCCTGATGCTGGCCGGGATCCGCGAGATTGCCATCATCACCACGCCCGAAGACCAACCGCAGTTCCAGCGCCTTCTAGGTGATGGCAGCCAGTGGGGTGTCAGCTTTACCTGGGTCATCCAGGAAAGTCCGGACGGGCTGGCGCAGGCCTATCTCTTGACCCGCGACTTCCTGGGCGGCGCGCCCTCGGCGATGGTCCTGGGCGACAACATCTTCTTTGGCCACGGCCTGCCCGAAATGCTGGCCCGGGCGGGTGCTCAGGGCGCAGGCGGCACGGTCTTCGGCTACCACGTCTCTGATCCCGAACGCTACGGCGTAGCCGCCTTCGATGCCAATGGCCGCGTCACCCAGATCATCGAAAAGCCCAAGGTCCCGCCGTCCAGCTTTGCCATCACCGGCCTGTACTTCCTTGACGGCCGCGCCCCCGACATCGCTGCACATATCAAACCTTCGCCGCGCGGAGAGCTGGAGATCGTCGACCTCCTGGAACACTACCGAGCCGAGGGCAGCCTTCAGGTCGAACGGATGGGCCGCGGCTTTGCCTGGCTGGACACCGGCACGCCCGGTAGCCTTCTGGAGGCCGGGAACTTCGTCCGCACCCTGCAGGATCGCCAGGGGATGCAGGTCGGCTCGCCCGACGAAATTGCTTTCCGCCAAGGCTGGATCGACCACAACGGGCTGCAGACGCGGGCAAAGATCTTCGGCAAGTCCAGCTACGGCGCGCATCTGACCAGCGTCCTGAAAGAGTAGCCGATTTCTTCAAAGAAATCGGACCGGAGCCTTTGAAGGCTCCGCACCGGAATTTGCGAAAATTCCGGCCCCCGGGGTCAGGCCGCTTGCGACACTGGCCGCCGGATCGCCCCTGCAGCGGCGATCACCAGCGGCCGCAACCCTGTGCCGCCCGCATCCAGGATCTCGAACAGCTGCCGCCGCATCCGCGGGTCCCAGAAATCGTTGATATGGGCCGCCAGCAGCGCCGCGCCCTCGTCGTGCGGCTTCGATTCCATGAACTTGGCGATGTCGTTCGCCATCCGCGTGATCTTTTCAACCGACATGCGGCACCTCCGTCAAAATCCTGTCCGTATGGCTGAAGACCTCGAACCGGTCCCCCTTCGCCAGCGCCACCAGGGTGATCCCCGACGCCTCCGCCAATTCCACCGCCGCCACCGTCGGCGCCGAAACCGCGATGACCATCGGCGCGCCCAGCATCGCGACCTTCTGCACCATGTCCGTGGACACCCGGCTGGTCAGCACCACCGCGCCCTCCGGCTGGATGCCCTCGCGCAGCATCCCGCCCACCAGCTTGTCGAGCGCGTTGTGCCGCCCGACATCCTCGCGCGCCAGCAGCACCCGCCCGTTCCAGAACGCCGCGCCATGCACCGCCCGGGTCGCGTCATGCAGCCGCTGTTCCCCCGGCAAGGCCGCCACCGCCGCCAAGACCTGCGCGGGCGACATCCGGAACCGCGACGGAGCCACCCCCGGCACATCCCGCAGCGCCTGGTCGATCGAGTCGATCCCGCACAGCCCACAGCCCACCGGCCCCGCCATCACCCGCCGCCGCGCCGCAAGCCGCGCCTCCGCCTCGGGCCCCAGCCAGACCTGCACGTCAATGCCCCGCTCGACCTCAACCACCTCGACCGACAGGATCTCCTCGGGTCGCGCGATCCCCTCGGTCAGCGCGAACCCGACCCCGAAATCCTCCAGATCCGCCGGAGTCGCCATCATCACCGCCTGCGTCGTCCCGTTGAACGACAGCGCCACGGCCACCTCTTCGGGCAGCACCCGGTCTCCGGCCGAGACCTGCGACCCGAACACCAGCCGAGGCGTGGCCCGTGCGCCTTTCATTCCGCAGCCAGGATCCGGCGCGACTGGGCGGCTTGGGCTTCGTATTCCTTCTGCCACTCCGACGGGCCATTGGAGGGCGAGACCTGCACCGCCGTCACCTTGTATTCCGGGCAGTTCGTCGCCCAGTCACTGAAGTCCGTCGTGATGACGTTCGCCTGCGTCCCGGGGAAGTGGAAGGTTGTGTAGACCACGCCCGGAGACACCTTGTCGGTGATCGTCGCCTTCAACGTGGTTTCCCCGGACCGAGACGCCAGCCGCACATAGTCGCCCTCCCGGATCCCCCGGTTTTCGGCGTCATGCGGGTGGATCTCCAGCACGTCCTCGTCATGCCAGACCACGTTCGCCGTCCGCCGCGTCTGTGCGCCGACGTTGTACTGCGACAGGATGCGCCCCGTCGTCAGCAAGAGCGGGAAGCGCGGGCCGGTCTTCTCATCCGTCGCCACGTATTCGGTGCGGATGAACTTGCCCTTGCCGCGCACGAACCCGTCGATGTGCATCAAGGGCGTGCCTTCCGGCGCCTTCTCGTTGCAGGGCCACTGGACCGAACCCATCGTCTCGATCTTCTCGTAGCTCACCCCCGCGAAGGACGGCGTCGTCATCGCGATCTCTTCCATGATCTGCGAGGGATGCGTGTAGGACCAATTCGCCCCCATCGCGTTCGCAAACAGCTGCGTCACTTCCCAATCCGCATAGCCCTGCTTCGGGGCCATCACCTTGCGGACCATGTTGATCCGGCGCTCGGCATTGGTGAAGGTCCCGTCCTTTTCCAGGAACGAAGACCCGGGGAAGAACACATGCGCGTAGTTCGCGGTTTCGTTCAGGAAGAGGTCGTGAACGATCACGCATTCCATCGCCGCCAGACCCGCCGCGACGTGGTGGGTGTCGGGGTCGGATTGCAGGATGTCCTCACCCTGGCAATACAACCCCTTGAACGTGCCCTCGACCGCCGCGTCCAGCATGTTCGGGATGCGCAGGCCCGGCTCCGGGTCCAGTGTCACGCCCCAGGCCTTCTCATAGATCGCGCGAACCTCGGGGTTCTTCACATGACGGTAGCCCGGCAACTCGTGCGGGAACGACCCCATGTCGCAAGAGCCCTGCACGTTGTTCTGGCCGCGCAGCGGGTTCACCCCCACACCGCGCCGACCGATGTTGCCGGTCAGCATGGCGAGGTTGGCAATCCCGATCACCGTGGTCGAACCTTGGCTGTGCTCAGTCACGCCGAGGCCGTAATAGATTGCCGCATTGCCGCCCGTCGCGTACAGCCGCGCTGCCTTGCGGACCTCTTCGGCCGGGACGCCCGTCACCAGCTCCACCGCTTCGGGCGAGTGGTTGGGGGCCGAGATGAACTCGGCGTAATCCTGGAACTCGTCCCAGTCGCAACGCTCACGGATGAAGCTCTCGTTGTACAGCTTCTCGGTCACGATCACATGCGCGATGGCCGAGACCACCGCCACGTTCGTCCCCGGCGTCAGCGCCAGGTGATGCGCCGCCTTGTAATGCGGGCCTTCCACCGTTTCCGTGCGCCGAGGATCGACTACGATCAGCTTCGCGCCCTTGCGCAGCCGCTTCTTCATGCGGCTGGCGAACACCGGGTGCCCGGCATGAGGGTTGGCACCGATCACCATGATGACGTCGGCTTCCTCAACGGAATCAAAGTCCTGCGTCCCCGCACTGGTGCCGAACGTCTGTCCCAGCCCATAGCCCGTCGGCGAATGGCACACCCGCGCGCAGGTGTCGGTGTTGTTGTTCATGAACACCGCGCGGGTCAGCTTCTGAACAAGGTAAGCCTCCTCGTTCGTGCAGCGGCTGGAGGTGATGACCCCCACCGAATTCCGCCCGTACTTGGCCTGAATGCCCTTCATCTTGGCGGCGGCGAACTCCATCGCCTCGGCCCAGGAGACTTCCCGCCACGGCTCCGAAATCGTCTCGCGGATCATCGGCTTCAGGATGCGGTCCTGGTGCGTGGCGTAGCCATAGGCGAAGCGGCCCTTGACGCAGGAATGGCCCCGGTTCGCCTTGCCGTGCTTGTAGGGGGTCATGCGGACGAGTTCGTCACCGCGCATCTCGGCCTTGAAGCTGCACCCGACGCCGCAATAGGCGCAGGTGGTGATGATGGAACGGTCGGGCGTGCCGATCTCGATCACCGACTTCTCTTGCAGCGTCGCCGTCGGGCAGGCCTGCACGCAGGCACCGCAGGAGACGCAGTCCGAAGCCAGCGCATTGTCGGTCTTCGCGCCGAAGGACACCCGGCTGTCGAAGCCCCGGCCTTCGATGGTCAGCGCGAAGGTGCCCTGCACTTCCTCGCAAGCCCGGACGCAGCGCGAGCAGACGATGCATTTCTGCGGGTCGTAAGAGAAATAGGGGTTGGAATCGTCGCGCGGGATGTAGAGCGGGTTCGCTTCTCCGCTCGTGTTCTTCACCTTGAAGTGGGTGTCGACGGCCTCATAGCGCACATCGCGCAGGCCCACCGCCCCCGCCATGTCCTGAAGCTCACAATCGCCGTTGGCCGAACAGGTCAGGCAGTCCAGCGGGTGGTCGGAGATGTACAGCTCCATCACCCCGCGCCGCAGCTGCTTGAGCTTCGAGTTCTGGGTGTGAACCTTGATCCCCGGTGCAACGGGAGTGGTGCAAGAGGCCGGTGTCCCGTTCCGCCCCTCGATCTCGACCAGGCAGAGCCGGCAGGACCCGAAGGCGTCGACGCTGTCCGTGGCGCACAGTTTCGGGACCGAAATCCCGATCTCCGCCGCCGCGCGCATGATGCTGGTGCCCTCGGGCACGGTCACGTCAAAGCCGTCGATGGTCAGCGTGACCATCGTCTTGCTCTTTGCGGCGGGCGTCCCGAAGTCGCGGTCGGGGATGATGAAGTCTTTCATCTTGTTAGCCTTTCCGTGCGGCAAGCTGGTGGGCGACGATGGCATTGGCATGCCCGTGGCCCATGGAATGGGTGTCCTTCAGGAACGCGACGATCTGCATGTGGGGCAGGTCGAGCTTGTCCTTGATCTGGTCGAACCAATGGCTCATCGGCTGGCCATACTTGGCCTCGATGGACGGGAAGTAGGAGGCTGGCCCCTTCACCTTCTCGGTCATTCGGCGGCCTCCTTCGCGCGGGCGAAGTCGTCCGGGAAATGGGTGATCGCCGACATCACCGGATAGGGCGTGAAGCCCCCCAGCGCGCAGAGCGAGCCGAGTTTCATCGTGTTGCAGAGGTCGGTCAGGATCGGCATCGCCGAGGCATCGCCACGGGCGAGACGGTCGATGGTTTCGACGCCACGGGTCGACCCGATCCGGCAGGGCGTGCACTTGCCGCAGGACTCGATGGCGCAGAACTCCATCGCGAAGCGGGCCATCTGCAGCATGTCGGTCGTATCGTCGGCGATGGTCAGACCGGCGTGGCCGATCAACCCGTCCTTCGCCCCGAACTCCTCATAGCCGAACGGCGTGTCGAACAGCGACGGCGGGAACCAGGCGCCCAAGGGCCCACCGACCTGCACCGCCTTGACCGGACGCCCCGAGGCCGTGCCGCCCCCGATTTCATTCACGATCTGGCCCAGGGTCAGGCCGAACGCGACCTCGTAGAGGCCCCCGTGTTTCACGTTCCCGGCGATCTGCAACGGGATCGTCCCGCGCGACCGCCCCAGCCCGAAGTCCTTATAGTAGGCCGCGCCCTTGGCCATGATGATCGGGACAGACGCCAAGGAAATTACGTTGTTGACGACAGTCGGCCGCCCCATGAACCCCTGCAGCGCGGGCAGCGGCGGCTTCGCCCTCACAACCCCACGCTTGCCTTCCAGCGAGTTCAAGAGCGAGGTCTCCTCGCCGCAGACATAAGCCCCCGCGCCGACGCGGATTTCCATGTCAAAGGCCGGACCCAGCACATTTGCATCGCGCGCGATCCGCACCGCCGCTTCCATCACCCGGATCGCGACGGGGTATTCCGACCGTATATACACATACCCCTTGGTCGCCCCACAGGCCAATCCGGCAATCACCATGCCTTCGATCAGCGTGAAGGGGTCGCCCTCCATCAGCATCCGGTCGGCAAAGGTGGCGCTGTCGCCCTCATCCGCGTTGCAGACGATGTACTTCTGCTCGCCCGCGGCTTCCGAGACCGTCTTCCACTTGATCCCCGTCGGAAAGCCCGCGCCGCCCCGGCCCCGCAGGCCCGACTCGGTCACCTCGGCCACGATCTCGGCCTTGGACATCTTCGCCGCGCGCTCCAGGCCCACCAGCCCGCCATGCGCGACGTAATCCTCCAGCGACAGCGGGTCGATCACCCCCACCCGAGCAAAGGTCAGCCGGGTCTGCCCCTTCATCCAGGGCAGCTCCTCGACCAGCCCCAGCGCCTTGGGATGCGCCGACAAATCACCGAACAACCCCGGCACATCGGCCAGCGTCATCGGCCCGAAGCCCTCCCGACCCTTATCCGTCACCACCTCGACCAGAGGCTCCAGCCACACCATCCCGCGCGAGCCGTTGCGGACGACCTGCACAGAAACCCCACGCGCGGCACCCTGCGCCACGATGGCCTCGGCAATCCGATCAGCCCCCAGCGCAACCGCCGCCGAATCCAGAGGAACGAAAACCTTCATTTCGCCACCTCCGCGCAGACGCTTTCATCCACCCGGCCCACCAGCCGCCCGTCGACCATCGCCGCCGGTCCGCAGGCGCAAAGGCCCAGGCAGAACACCGGCTCGAGCGTCACGCGGCCATCCGGCGTCGTCTCGTGCCAGTCGATCCCCAAAGCCGCCTTGATCCGGTCCGCCACCGCATCCGCGCCCATCGTCTGGCAGGCCTCGGCCCGGCACAGTTTCAGCACATGCCGCCCGGCCGGTTTCTCGCGGAAGTCGTGGTAGAAGCTGATGACGCCATGCACCTCGGCCTTGGACAGCATCAGCGCCTTGGCGATCTGCGGGATAGCAGCGTCGGGGACATAACCGAACGCCGCCTGGATCGCATGGAGAATGGGCAAGAGCGGCCCTTCAAGCCCCTGATGCGCCTCTAGGATCTCGGCGATCCGGTCGGATTGGACGTGGGAATCGAGCATGCGGGCGAACCTCTGGCTAGCATGCAAAGGTATACGCCCGTATTGATAGTCAATTCAATGTCGATATACCGTCAAACGATAGTCTTGATCTATCGAAACAGCCGCACCGCTTCGTCCACCAGCGCCTGCAACACCGGAGTCTGCGGGTCCCGCCGTGCGGCGATCAGGCCCACCGTGTGCTCCGCCTCGGGCTCCACGATCGGAATCGACGCCAACCGCCCATCCGCCACGAACATGTCGGCCAACTTCTTCGGCACCACCGACGCCCAGCGCCCCGTCAGCACATGCGCCACCAGGGCCATGGTCGAATTCGACTCGATCATCGGCGCCGCACTCACCCCGGCCTCGCCCAGATGCTGGTTCACGATCCGCCGGTTCTGCATGTCCGACGTCAGCAGACACAGCGGCACCGTCGACAACTCTCCCCAACTCACCTGCCGCCGATGCGCCATCTCGGACCCCGGGGCGATCAGCAGCCGGTAGAACTCAGTATACAGTGGCACCTGGGACACCCGACCCAAAGGCTCGTTGTCGAGGTAAGTGATCCCCGCTTCCAGGTCCAAGGCCTCGATCCCCGTCAGGATCTCCACGCTCGTCCGCGACAGGATCGACACCCGCACGTTCGGGTGCTTTTGCGTGAACGGCCCCGTCAGGTCGGCCACCATCGGCAGGGCGGTCGGGATCACCCCGATCCGCAGGTTGCCCGACAGCCCGGTGCGGACCACCCGCATCTCATCCTTCAGCGCCCGCACATCCCCCACGATGCCCAAAGCCCGGTCCAGCACCCGCTGCCCCTCCGGCGTCAGACCCTGAAACCGGCTGCCCCGGAACACCAGCTGCACGCCCAGCTGATCCTCCAGCTGCCGGATCGCACTGGACAGCGAGGGCTGCGTCACCCCGCAGACTTCCGCCGCGCGACCAAAGTGCCGCTCCTTCGCCAGCGCGATGAACATTTCCAGCTTGTCGATCATCACCGCAGCGTGCCCCGCCCCGCCCTTGCCCGCAAGCCCTGCACGGCTTACCTCTGGGGCATGAGACGCTTTCTCCCCTTCCTGCCGAAACCGCCGTTGGTCCCGGTGATCCGGCTTAGCGGCACCATCGGCACCGGCACCCGGTCGCTGAATGACGAGGCGCTGGCACCGCTGATCGAAAAGGCCTTCAAGCTGAAACCCGCGGCAGTGGCGCTTCAGGTCAACTCGCCCGGCGGGTCCGCCGTGCAATCGTCGCTGATCGCCGCCCGCATCCGCCGCCTCGCCGACGAAAAGAACATCCCCGTCCACGCCTTTGTCGAGGATGTCGCGGCCTCGGGTGGCTACTGGCTCGCCTGCGCGGGCGATGACATCTGGGTTGACCAAAGCTCCATCGTCGGGTCGATCGGCGTGATCTTCGCCTCCTTCGGCTTCCCTGAACTGATGGCCCGCCAAGGGGTGGAGCGTCGGGTCGTCACCGCCGGCAAGTCCAAAAGCCTAGCCGACCCGTTCCTGCCGCAGAAGGCAGAGGACATCGACCGCCTGAAAGCCCTGCAAGGGCCGATCCACCAGGCCTTCATCGACCATGTGAAACACTCCCGCGGCAAGCGGCTGAGCGAGACGGCCGATCTTTTCAACGCCGACATCTGGGTCGGCCAGCAGGCGGTCGACCTTGGCCTGACCGATGGCGTGGCGCATCTGGTGCCGAAGCTGAAGTCGCTTTACGGCGACAAGGTCAAGCTGGTGCCGCTGGGCCGCAAGCGCAGCCTGTTCCAGCGCATGGGCCTGTCGCTGGTCGATGAAACCCTGGGCGCGGTCGAGGATCGGGCGCTTTGGGCGCGGTACGGGCTTTAGATGCTGTTCAAGATCATCCTTGTCTTCCTTCTCGCCATGATCCTGATCGCGCTGGTTGGGCGGGCGTTGTTCCCCGGCGCATTGCCAAAGGTCCTCAGAAAGAAGACCTCTGCCCCTGTTTGCGGGAAATGCGGGCGCTACCTCATCGGCCGCAAGACATGTGACTGCGGGGGCAAAGCGAAATGACGGCACTGGTGACGGGCGCAGGCAAGCGGCTGGGCCGCGCGATGGCGCTTTACCTGGCAGGGCGGGGCCATGATCTGGCCGTGCACTATTCCGCCTCGGCTGACGAGGCCGAAGCCGTCGCCGCCGAAATCCGCGCCATGGGCCGCCGCGCCCAGACTTTCAAGGCCGACCTTCTGGTGGAAGACGAAACGCAAGGGCTGATCGCCGCTGTCACCGCCGCCCTTGGGCCCCTGACCGTCCTCGTCAACAACGCCTCGATCTTCGAATACGACCGGATAGACACCGCCACCCGCCAAAGCTGGGACCGGCATATCGAATCGAACCTGCGCGCGCCCTACGTCCTGACGCAAGGTTTCGCCCGCCAATGCCCGCCGGCCGCGACAGATGAGAATGGCGAACCCCTGGCGCAGGGCCTGGTCATCAACATGATCGACCAGCGCATCCTGAAGCTGACGCCCGAGTTCTCGACCTACACCATCGCCAAGATGGGCCTCTGGGCACTGACCCGCACCGCCGCGCAGGGGTTGGCGCCGAACGTTCGAGTCAATGCGATTGGCCCCGGCCCGACCCTACAGGGGTCGCGTCAGTCGGCGCAGCATTTCGCCAATCAGCGCGCTTCTACCGTTCTGGGCCGAGGTGCGAACCCACAAGACATCACTGCCGCGCTGAGGTTCTTCCTCGACAGTCCGGCGGTCACTGGCCAGTTTCTTGCCGTTGACGGGGGACAGCATCTGGGCTGGCAAACCCCGGATGTGTTGGGCGTGGAATAGCGCTGTAGGATGACTCAGCGGCAAGTTGTCCACTTCTCACGCCGATGTCACGGCTCCGTCATAATTCGTTAGGAATTTCAGGGATTTGCCGTGCTCAAGAAAATCTTTCCTTTGGAATCAATTACTTGATTTTCTGCCTAAAAAATAGGCAACATCACGAAACCGGCTGAAATCCACGAAAAATCCGCGCTCCCGAAATCTTCTCCGCAGAGTTATCCCCAGAAACCGTGGACAGCTTTGCTCTTGCCTCCACCCCCGTTCGGTGGCAGCCCGGACCCGAGAATCGACAGACTGTAAACCATGGACGAGAAACCCTGCACCGGACACGAGGTGATCCAGAATTACCTCAAGACGCTCGACGGCTCGCCCGGCGTCTACCGGATGCTGAACGCGGCGTCAGAGGTGCTGTACGTCGGCAAGGCGCGGAACCTTAAGGCGCGGGTGACAAACTATGCCCGCCCCTCCGGCCATTCCGGCCGCATCGCCCGGATGATCCATGAAACCGCGTCGATGATGTTCCTCACGACGCGGACGGAATTGGAGGCGCTGCTCCTCGAACAGAACCTCATCAAGCAGCTGAAGCCGCGCTACAACGTCCTTTTGCGCGACGACAAGTCGTTCCCGAACATCCTGATCTCCTCGGAACACCCCTTCCCGCAGATCAAGAAGCACCGCGGCAAGAAGTCCGAAAAGGGCGCCTATTTCGGCCCCTTCGCCAGCGCAGGCGCCGTCAATCGCACGCTCAACCAGCTGCAGAAGGTCTTCCTGCTCCGCAACTGCTCCGACTCCATGTTCGAAAGCCGCACCCGCCCCTGCCTGCAATACCAGATCAAGCGCTGCTCTGCCCCTTGCGTGGCCAAGATCACCCCCGAGGGCTACGCCACCCTCGTCGACGACGCCCAACGCTTCCTCGAAGGCAAGACCACCAGCGTGCAAGCCGATCTTGCCAAGGCCATGACCGAGGCGTCCGAGGCGATGGAATTCGAACGCGCCGCCGCCCTCCGCGACCGGATCAAGGCCCTGACCCAGGTCCAGCAGACCCAGGGCATCAACCCGCAGGGCGTGGCCGAAGCCGACGTCGTCGCCCTCCACCTCGAACACGGCCAGGCCTGCGTCCAGGTCTTCTTCATCCGCGCCAACCAAAGCTGGGGCAACCGCGACTTCTACCCCAAGACCGGCGCCGGCGCCGAAGCGCCCGAAATCATGGAGGCCTTCCTCACCCAGTTCTACGACGACAAGGACCCGCCCCGCCTTATCCTCCTCTCCCACCCCGTCGACAACCCCGACCTGGTGACCGAGGCCCTAAGCGCCCGCGCCGGCCGCAAGGTCGAACTCGCCGTCCCCCAGCGCGGCGAAAAGGCCGAACTGGTGGAGAATGCGACAAGGAACGCCCGCGAAAGCCTCGCCCGCCGCATGGCCGAGTCCACCACGCAGAACAAGCTCCTTCTGGGCCTCGCCGAAGCCTTCGACCTCGACGCCCCGCCGCAGCGGATCGAGGTCTACGACAACTCGCATATCCAGGGCACCAACGCCGTGGGCGGGATGATCGTCGCCGGGCCGGAAGGCTTCCTGAAATCCCAGTACCGCAAGTTCAACATCAAGTCCGACGCCGGGGCCAACTCCGACGACTTCGGCATGATGAAGGAAGTCCTGACCCGCCGGTTCGAGCGCCTGTTGAAGGAAGACCCCGAGCGCAAGACCGACATGTGGCCCGACCTCCTCCTCATCGACGGCGGCGCGGGGCAGGTGTCAGCGGTGGCCGAGATCATGTCCGAGCTTGGCGTCGAGGACATCGCGATGGTCGGCGTCGCCAAGGGCATTGACCGCGACGCCGGGAAAGAGGAATTCCACCGCCCCGGCGAACGCCCCTTCGCCCTGCAACGCAACGACCCCGTCCTCTACTTCATCCAGCGCCTTAGGGATGAGGCCCACCGCTGGGCCATCGGCGCCCACCGCGCCAAACGCGCCAAGGCGGTCAGCGCCACGCCGCTGGACGACATCCCCGGCATAGGCGCGACCCGCAAACGCGCCCTCCTTCAGCACTTTGGCAGCGCCAAGGCCGTGGCACGGGCCGGGGTGGCCGACTTGCAGGCCGTGGACGGAATCTCGGAAGCGATGGCCAAGACCATCGCGGACTACTTCTCGTCAAGGGGGTAGGGCCCCTTACCGCAAGGGGCAATCTCGTGCGACCCTCAGGTCTTGGACGTCTGTTCGTCTGCGGTGCCGTTCCGGATGATCTCGATTTTGACCTTGGTAACGAACGCGGCAAGCGCTCCGACCACGGCAAGAAGTGGAGCGGCAAGCACGACGGCGCTACCGGCTATAGCGCCGATGGTCAGCGGTAATTCGACGATCAGGTCGCCATCGGGCTCGGTGATCCGGATGCGCTTGACCTTGCCTTCAGCAGCTAGACGCTTGACCGAGGCGACAAGCTGATCGCCTGCAACCTCAATCTCCTCGGTCCAGGTGCGTTTTTTCGGCGGCTCGTTTCCGGCTTCGGGTTCAGTGAGGACGGTTTCTTGATCTGACATTGCAAGACCTCCGCATCATGCATGGGTTGAATGATAACTCGACAGCGCTGTGGCCGCATTGATGCGGATCAAGCATCGGGTCCCTTAAATTCGATTGCACAGCCAGACTGCCGCATCCGAAGGCGTGACGACGAAGCCCCTTCCCCCTCCTCCCCCCATCGTCTACCAATTCGCTTATGACTTGGAATATTCCCAACACGCTCACGGTCCTTCGCCTGCTGGCTGCGCCCGGGGTGGCAGTCATGTTCCTCTACTTCCATCGCCCTTGGGCCGACTGGTTCGCGTTGGCCCTTTTCGTCGGGGCTGCGATTACCGATTGGTTCGATGGTTATCTCGCGCGCCTCTGGAAGCAGGAATCCAAGTTTGGCGCTATGCTTGACCCCATCGCCGACAAGGCCATGGTCGTAATCGCCATCATGGTGATCACTGGATACAATGGAATGAACCCGTGGCTTATCCTGCCGGCCACGATCATCCTGTTCCGCGAGGTCTTCGTGGGCGGTCTACGGGAGTTCCTTGGCCAGAAAAGTGGGCTTCTAAAAGTCACGAAGCTGGCAAAATGGAAGACCACGGCCCAGATGATCGCGATTGCCGTGCTTTTTCTGGGAACGGGCCTGGACTATCTGAATGTTCTTGCCCTGGACGGCATGACCCCTGAACAGCACCAGGCCGCCGTTGCTGCTGGCGAGGCTGAGGCGATCCGGACCTGCGGCAATCGTGACTGCGCCTCGTATGCGAACCTTGTCGGCATTTGGCTGCTCTGGGTCGCGGCCTTCCTGACCGCCGTGACGGGCTGGGAATACTTCTCGAAGTCCCTGCCCTTTCTTCGGGAAGAACAGAAGTGATCGAGGTCCTTTACTTTGCCTGGGTGCGCGAACGGATCGGCCTTCCGCGTGAGAGGATCGAGAGCCAGGCCAAGACTGTGGCCGAACTGGTCGAAGAGCTGCGATCCCGGGAAGAACGGTATGCTGCAGCTTTTGCCGACACCACGGCTCTTCGCGTGGCGCTGGATCAAGAGCTTGCGTCGTTTGATGCCCCGCTGGCTGGCGTGCGCGAGGTTGCCTTCTTTCCGCCGATGACGGGCGGTTGAGGATGGGGGTCGTGGTCCAGTCTGCGGCCTTCGATCTGGCGGCCGAGATTGCGGAGTTTTCCGGCAGAGTCTTGGGAGCCGGGGCAGTGGTCACCTTTACCGGCGTGGTGCGGCCCGAAGGCGGGCTGACGGGGATGGAGATCGAGCATTACCCGGGCATGACCGAGCGGGCGATTGCCAGGATTGTGGACGAGGCTGTCCGGCGCTGGTCCTTGGAAGACGCTCTGGTGATCCACCGGTACGGCCCGTTGAAACCGGGAGAGGCGATCATGATGGTCGCGACGGCTGCCCGGCATCGGGGAGATGCTTTCGCGGCGGCGGAGTTTCTGATGGACTACCTGAAGTCCCGCGCGCCGTTCTGGAAAAAGGAAAGCCGCGACGGTGGGGCGACCTGGGTCGCGGCGAAGGATGAGGATGAGGCGGCGCTGAAACGGTGGTAGTGTCCACGCGTGGACAGGTATCAGGTATCCTTATGAATCAACTGCTTGACTGTGGACATTCAGGAATCCCTAACCTTTGCCCCCGAAGCGGGATTGCCAGCTGGACTGAAGGTCGCCGGGCAGCGAGCGGGCCAGCCAGACCGCCCGGGCGATGGCGCGTGCCAGGCAGGCGGCAGCGGCATGGCCAAGCTGGAAGGTGTCGGTCAGGGGTTCAGACAGGTCGCAGGCCCCAGTCGCCACGCTGAACACCAGGTCCCCATCCAGCGGCGTATGGCTGGGCGCAAGGGCCCGCGCCATGCCGTCGTGGGCGGCCACGGCCATGCGGTGGGCCTGCGACTTGGTGAGGCGCGCATCCGTGGCGACGATGGCGATGGTGGTGGCCTCTCCCATCCGCTTGCGCGGGAGGGGCGCGTCCTGCGAGGTCATCGGTGCAGGCCCGAGACCACCGAATTCGGTGCCTTCCTCCCAAGGTGCGGCCCAGAAATGTGGGCTGTCCCCAACGGTGGCGGAGCCCAGCGCATTCACCGCGACCAGCGCGCCGACTGTCAGGCCCGAGGGAAGGACGCAGGAGGCGGATCCGAGGCCCCCTTTCAGCGTGCCGGTCATTGCGCCGTAGCCCGCGCCAGCGGTGCCGAGGGCGAAGTCCTGCGCCGCTTCCTCCAGCGCGAACCGGCCGAGCCTGGGGTAAGGGCTGTCCGACCAGTCCTTGTCGCCACCGTTCAGAAGGTCGAAAAGGATCGCCCCTGGCACGATGGGCACGCACACCGGCCCGACCGGAAAGCCCCTGCCCATCGCACGCAGGCCCGCCATGATCCCGCTTCCCGCATCCAGCCCGAAGGCCGACCCGCCAGACAGGAACAGGGCATCGACCTGATCCACCAACCGGTCGGGGGCAAGAAGATCGGTCTCACGCGTTCCAGGCGCGCCACCCATGACGTGCACGGCGGCAACAAAGGGCCGATCGGCGGTCAGGACGGTGACACCGGAGCGCAGCCTGTCGTCCTGGGCATTCCCGACGCGCAGGCCCGCGACATCGGTGATGAGGTTGCGGGCCCCCGGGCGCATCACATCAGGCCCGGGCCAAAACTCTTCGAAGAGTTTTGCAAATTCCTTCGAAGGAATTTGGCGCGATGGGCATCGGCAGGCATCAGATATAGACCTTTGTCGCAGCGGTGGCTGGATCGCCGGTGTTCGGGGTGCCCGCAGGCTCGATCAACAGCAGATGCGTTTCGACCAAGGCGCGGGGACGGTGTTGCACACCCTTGGGGACCACTAAGACCTCACCCGGGTTCAGGGTGACCGTTCCATCGGGCAAGTCGATCATCAGCTGACCCGACAGCACCATGAAGAAATCGTCTGTGTCGGGGTGATCGTGCCAGACGAACTCGCCCAGCACCTTGAGCACCATTAGGTCATTTCCGTTGAACTGGCCCACGATCCGGGGGGACCACCGGGCGGTGAAGGTGGAGAGCTTGTCGGCAAGGTTGATGGGTGTCATGCGCATCCCTCCGGCCCGGGCAGGATAGGCTGGCCGGAGAAGAAGCGCAAACGGGGAGGCAGGAAGCGATTTCTTCGAAGAAATCGCAACGAAGCCTTCAGAGGCTCCGGTCCGGACCTTTTGACAATTCCGGCCCCGCCACCCCCGCAGGGAGTTAGAAGTCGAAAATGTCGCTCAGGAAGCTTTCCTTGCGCTTTTTCTTGTAGCCGTACTTGTAGTCGTCATCGTCATCCTTGTAGCGGCGACGGTCATCCTCGCGGTAGCCTTGAGGGGCGCGCGGTTCGGGATGGTAGACGGGGGCGGCATGCTGTTGCGGCGGCGGGGCGGGCGGGGCCATGGGGGCTGCAGCCGGGGTAGGCGCGCCCATCGAGCGCTCGATGATCTTGTCCAGCTCACCCCGGTCCAGCCAGACGCCGCGGCATTTCGGGCAATAGTCGATTTCGACCCCGCCACGGTCGGCCATCACCAGAGTTTCACCGTCTACCGGGCAGCGCATCAGCATCTCCATTTCTTGCGTGTCAGCGTTAGATGGGGTCGCATTTCTGCATCGCAAGGGTCGATTACAGGCTTGCGCGATCTGCCGCGCGGGCGCATTCAGGGGTTGAGCCGTGGCGATGGCGTCGCCACAGGGGATTTCCCCGACGCTTGCGGGCCCAGGACTGCCGGGGTGCCGCTTCCGTCCTGTACGCCGGGACCTTTCGGGGTCCCTGATGCGGCCCCATCATGAAGGGGTCTGCCATGACGTTGAACCGTCCCGAACAGTATCGTTACCACAACGGCGGCAAGAAGGACGCGCTGCCCTTTGCCGACGAAGAATACCACGCGCGGCTGGAAGGCCTGCACGACATCATGGAGCTGCATGGGTTGGATGCCGTGGTGCTGACCAGCATGCACAATGTCGCGTATTACTCGGGCTTTTTGTATTGCAGCTTCGGGCGGCCCTATGCCTGCGTGGTGACGAAGACCGATTGTGTGACGGTCAGCGCCGGGATCGATGCGGGCCAGCCCTGGCGGCGGTCGATCGGGGACAACATCACCTATACCGACTGGAAGCGTGACAATTTCTGGCGGGTGGTGGCAGGGGTCACCGGCGAGGGGAAAGTGATCGGCTGCGAGGCCGATCATCTGACGATGGAGCGGGCCGAGAAGCTGAACACGTTCCTCAAGCCAAAGCGCGGCGTGGATATCTCTGCCGCGACGATGGAGCAGCGGATGCGCAAGTCTCCCGCCGAGATCGCGCTTATCAAGCACGGGGCGAACGTGGCCGACGTGGGCGGCTATGCGATCCGCGACGCGGTGAGGGTGGGTGCGACCGAGCTTGAGGTCGCAATGGCTGGTCGCGATGCGATGGAGCGCGAGATCGCCAAGCGTTTCCCGGATGCCGAATACCGTGACACCTGGGTCTGGTTCCAGTCGGGGCTGAACACCGACGGTGCGCATAATCCGGTGACGAACCGGAAGCTGCAGCGCGGGGACATCCTGTCCTTGAACTGCTTCCCGATGATCAGCGGCTATTACACGGCGCTGGAGCGGACGATGTTCGTGGGCGAGGTGGATGATGCCAGCCTGCGGATCTGGGAAACGAACATCGCGGCGCATGAATACGGGATGAGCCTGCTGGTGCCCGGGGCCAGTTGCTCGGGTGTCACGGCCAAGATCAACGAGTTCCTCGCCGAGCGTCAGATGCTGCAGTGCCGGACCTTCGGCTATGGGCACTCGTTCGGCGTGCTCAGCCACTACTATGGGCGCGAGGCTGGGCTGGAACTGCGTGAGGATATCGACACCGTGCTGGAGCCCGGCATGGTCATCAGCATGGAGCCAATGCTGACCATCGCCGATGGCGAACCCGGCGCGGGCGGCTATCGCGAGCATGACATCCTGGTCATCACTGAAGACGGGGCCGAGGACATCACGCATTACCCCTATGGCCCGGCGTTCAACGTGGTGGGCTGAACCGGCCTGTCCCGGGCTGTGATTCAGCGGGTCATCTGGTCGATCTGGGCCAGCGGAAAAGCTGGGCCAGGGTCGAAGTGACGTTTGGGGACAAGGTCCTCATGGCCGAGGATCATGATGGAAGGGTCCTCTTCGCGGAACGCACGGGCGATGGCGGTGGCTGCGGCGATCTGTTCTGGCGTGTATGTGTGCCAGTAGGTTGTCGTGCCGCCGTCGGTGACACTTTGCACTTCGGCGGAATCGACCTTCTGGCCCAACATGCTTTTGAAGCTGCCGTCGGGCTGCTGGACCAGCTTGCCCAGATTCACCAGGACGATGCCGACGGTCTGGCGATTGAGCCCCGTCAGTCCGCGGTAGCTGCCGGTTCCGGCATGCCAAGCGCTGACGTTGAAGGGTACCATCTGGACGATGCTGCCGCTGCGGTCGATCAGCACATGTGCGGAAGCCTGGGACGTGCTGCGCGCGAACCACTGGATCGTCGAGCTGGCAGTGCTGGTCGCCGAAAAGTGGAAGATCAGCGCCTTGAGGCCTAGAAGCGGGCTGCCCTGGTTGGGGACCTCAACGAAGCTGACGAAGTCACCGTTCTTACAGCGCAAAATGTTGGCCACAATTTCAAATCCGGCTTCAGTCGGACAGTCGGGAATGTCGATCTGGGCCACGGCAGCCCGCAGGGCATCAACGCTGCCGGTCCTAGCCAGGTCAGTGAGCGCGGCAGTATCGACCTGCGCGGCAACTTCGTCTGGCACCTTCAGGTTTTCGACCAGAAAGAGCTCGTCGTTGGACAGCCTTCGACCGATCAGCTGCTCGGCGACCAAAACCCGTTCGCCCATGTCCTTCATGGCGGCTATCGCGCGGAAAATCTTGGCCGTGTCCGGGTCTTCCGCGACAGGCTGTGGCCAGTAGAACCAGGGCAGCGCAACCAGGCCTACAAGGGCGACGATGCGGATGAGAATACCAAGGACGTCAATTTCGACTTCGGGGTCGTATGGCGGTCGTGTCAGGATGATCGAGGGTGGACGGTCATCCTTGACCAGACCCTCGGCGAGGAAGTCCAGCATCCGCTTGTACAACAGCGCATCACGCGACTTTGGCTTGACCATCGAGCTATGGTTGCCGTCGATGCCAATTGCGAGGGTGTTTTCCAGGCCGGGGTCGGCTGAGCCCTCGTCTACGATCTTGCCCAAGGGCGTGCGTCGCGTCTCGAAAAACACTTTGTAGCGCAGATCATGGGCCCGTTCCTTGGCCAGGAGCCGGTACGAGGTATTGATGCCCCGCAAGGTGGCTGCATTGCTGACCAGCGCCTTCGTCAGCACCGTTGGCCAGATCAGAAGCCGAAACCAATCCATCAGACCGGCCTTTCCGGACCCGGTGTGTGGGGTGGCCAGAAAGGCAACCTTCTGAATGGCCGCGTACAGCGCAGCGGCATGTTCCTCATGCGGGGCACGTTCCTTCAGCCGCTTCATCGCTGATTTCAGGATGATGCCGCCCAGGCTGTGACACACCACGTAGATCGGCGTGTCGCTTAGCCCTTCCTCGGCCAGCAGAAGTTCGGAAATGTTGTCGGCGCGATCCTCGATGGCCATGGTCTGTCCCGACCAGCCGACGGCAGAAGCCGCATAGCCGATGGAAAAGAAATCGACACCTGGCAGGTCCTGAGCAAGCCACGCAGGCCAGAACAGCGGCTGGCCGCTGTCATCCTTGCCCCGCGCTTGCCAGGTCTTGAAGGGGTGGCCGCCCAGACCATGCAGGAAAACCACGCTTGCCTGGCGCGGCCCACGGGTCTTTGCAATTGGAATAAGCACGGACATGAATCGAACATTTCGCGGCCAATCCCCGCCAGAGTACACGATGTGCGACGAACTGCTATCGTGGCGTGGGTGGCAATTGGCACGCGCAAAAGGTCCGTTCGGGCGCAGACTTGGCCGCAAGGCGACCGGGACCAGTGGTTGGAACGCGAAACACATGGGATGAGGCGCGGCCCACCTTCTGCAGCTTTGCCTGCGAAGATTCGGAAAAATCTACAGATTCGGGCTTGACGGATGCTGGTTTGCGTGGCGCAAGGTGGCCGAAGCTGCCCTTGAAGATGAGTCTGCCACGTGACCCTCTCCCTTGCCCGGATCGCTGCGATCCTTGCCCTTCCATTGCTTGCCGCCTGTGCGGGGGCGCCCACGCAGAAAGAGCCTCCGGTCGTGCCGGGGTATGAAGGGGTGCAGGATGGAGAGTTCCTCATCCAGCCGGTGCCAGTGCAATATCTGTATGACGGCAATCGCCGCGAGCAGGTGGCCTATGCGGGGTCCGAAGCGCCGGGGACGATTGTTGTCGATACCTACAGCCGCAAGCTGTATCTGGTGGAAGAGGGCGGCACGGCCATGCGATATCCGATTGCGGTCGGACGCGAGGGCCTTTCGTTCCGCGGAACGGGCGTGATCGGGCGCAAGGCGGAATGGCCTGCCTGGCAGCCCACGGCGAACATGGTGCGCACTCGGCCCGATCTGTATGCCGCCTATGCCGGCGGTTTGCCGGGCGGCCTGCAGAACCCGCTGGGAGCACGGGCGCTGTATCTGTACCGCGGTGGGCGCGACACGATGTTCCGGATTCATGGCACGGCAGATGCGGCGTCGATCGGCCACGCGACCAGCGCGGGCTGCATCCGGCTGTTCAACCAGGACATCATCGATCTTTACAATCGGGTGCCCAATGGGACTCGCGTCAAGGTCCGGACCGAGGGCGAAAGCCTGGCTGTCGAGGGCCCGCAGATGAGTGATGCCTATGGCCGCATCGTTCCGGCCACGCCCGAGAATATCGCGAAGAAGGAAAAGGACCTGGAGCTGATCGCCAAGCAGGCCGAGAAGGACCGGGTCGCCGCCGAGAAGGCGGAACGCAAGCGTCTGGCTGCCTGCGAGCGTCGGGGGATCGAGCCCGAGGATTGCCCGCGCCCGGCCCCGGCGGACGCGACCGTGACGGTCGGCACGTCGGATACCTCTAGGTCCGGATGACGTAATCCTTCAGCGTGGTCTCGACGACCTCCCAGGTCCCTTCGAACCCGGGGCGGATGATAAGGCTGTCCCCGGCGTGAAGCTGGGTGATGCTGCCGTCTGCCCCGGTCAGGATCGAGTAGCCGGACAGGATGTGGAAGTATTCCCATTCGGAATAGCTGACACGCCATTTGCCGGGAGTGGACTGCCAGAGGCCGCAGTAGAGGCCGTCGCGCTCTTCCAGGTTCCAGGTCGTGTGGACAGGGTTGCCGGAAATCAGTTTGTCGGGGGCCGGTCCGCCGGTTTCCGGAACGATTCCGATGCGATTGACGCGTTGGATGAGGGTCATCTCGGGTCTCCTTTTCGGGCATTCAGGCGGGCGGGGTGGGGCGGGTCAAGCCCGTGACGCTGCGATCGGCGGTGCTGCGCTGCGGCGCAAATTTGTTGCGGCGGCCTTCCGCTTGTGCCCATATGGCGGGCAGAATGTGAATGCGGAGGCCCAGATGAGCGCCACGTCCCCAGTCCGGCCTGTGCTTCCCCCCGACATCCGCGCCCGCAAGGGTGGTGCGCCGCTGGTGGTGCTGACCGCCTATTCGACGCCGGTGGCCCGGCTGGTCGATGCGCATTGCGACATAGCGCTGGTGGGGGACAGCGTGGGCATGGTGATCCACGGGATGCCCTCCACGCTGGGCGTGACGCTGGAGATGATGATCCTGCATGGCCGCGCTGTGGTCCGCGGTTGCACGAAGGCGATGCCGGTGATCGACATGCCGTTCGGGTCCTATGAGGAGGGGCCGCAGCAGGCGTTTCGCAATGCCTCGCGCCTGATGGCGGAGACGGGTGCCCCTGCAGTGAAGCTGGAAGGCGGGCAGCACATGGCCGAGACGATTGCCTTTCTGACCCAGCGCGGCGTGCCGGTGATGGCGCATGTGGGGCTGACGCCGCAATCGGTGAACACTCTGGGCGGCTACAAGGTGGTGGGCCGGGCCGAGGAAGCGGACAAGGTCATGGCAGACGCCAAGGCGACCGAAGCGGCGGGGGCGTTTTCCATCGTGCTGGAGAAGGTGCCGGAGGGGTTGGCGGGGCGGATCACGGCGGCGCTGTCAATCCCGACCATCGGCATCGGGGCGGGGGTGAATTGCGACGGGCAGGTGCTGGTGGTGGATGACATGCTGGGCCTTTTCACCGACTTCCGGCCGAAGTTCGTGAAGCGCTATGCCGAGCTCGGGCAAGCGGCAGGCGAGGCAATTGCGGCCTATGCGGCGGAGGTGCGGGCGCGGTCATTCCCTGCCGCCGAACACTCATTCCCTGACGAGTTGCCGGTGAAGAAATGATCCCGATTGTCCGGACGGTGGCGGACCTGCGGGCGCTTGCGCACGGGTGGAAGGCGAAGAACGAGGTGGTGGGCGTGGTCCCGACGATGGGCGCCCTGCATGACGGCCACCTGTCGCTGGCGCGGCGGGCGCGGGCGGAGTGTGATCGGGTGATCACGACGATCTTCGTGAACCCCAAGCAGTTCAACAACCCCGAAGACCTGAAGAAATACCCCCGGACTTTGGAGGCGGATGCGGAGCTTTTGGGGACGGTCCCGGTGGATGCGATCTTTGCGCCTCCGGTCGAGGAGGTCTACCCCGAGGGCTTCATCACCAATGTGACGATGCAGGGCGTGGCGCAGCCGCTGGAAGGCTACATGCGGCCCGGACATTTCGATGGCGTGGCGACAGTGGTGACCAAGCTCTTTGGCATGTCGATGGCAGACAAGGGCTATTTCGGCCAGAAGGACTGGCAGCAGTTGCAGGTGGTGCTGCGGCTGGTTCGCGACCTGAACCTGCCCGTGCAGGTAGTGGGCTGCGAGACGATTCGTGAGGCGGACGGGCTGGCGATGAGTTCCAGGAACGTGAGGCTGACGGCAGAGGGGCGGGCGAAGGCTCCGGTCCTGTATGCGGCGATCACCCGCGCGGCGCAGGACATCCGCATTGGCCACGCCGACCGGATGGCGATCCGCGAAGCGGCGGAGACGATGCGGGAAGCCGGGTTCGAGCGGGTGGAATACATCGAGCTGCGCGATGCCGAGACGCTGATGCCCTCGGACGACCCGCGCCGCCCGCGCCGGATGCTGGCGGCGGCCTGGATCGACGGCGTGCGGTTGATCGACAACATCCCGGTGTGACGGGCGGTTTTCGAATTGAGCGCTGACGCGCGCGGCTTTTGTCTCGTCGTCGGGGCCTATCGCCCTCCTCCTCGGCTGATGGGGGTTTTACCCCCAAACCCCCAGGATATGTCCCGAAGGGAAAGGCTGGATTCCGCTCTTGGCGATGGAGGGAACTTGCTGCAAGACTTCCCCCGGTGACAGGTCCGATTATTCGGGGTCAGGATGATGTAATTCGCTGTTACATCACTATGTGATGCAAACGTTGTTCAACGGAGGGTCGGATGGCCGATTTCGAAACGCAGATCAAGGAAAGCCAGGCTCAGGTCGCCGAGGCGCAGGCGAAGATTTCGGCGATCACCAGTCGGATCGAGGCGGCGCGGTCGAAGCTGGACCAGGGCGTGCAGCTGGACGTGGAGAACGCCACGCTTGAGGACGTGTCGAAGCACACCGACCTGATGAACGCGAACATCGCGGAACTCATCATGGGGCTGGACGATGTAACCGCCGGATTCTCGGCCGAGTTCAACGAGATGCGGACGAAGACCGGGATGGAGTCGTTCATCGGCATCTTCTCCTCGGCCAAGGCCGAATCGATGCGGCAGGAGCGGATGCGGGCGGCGACCATCGACGACAAGCTGCAGGACCTGATCTCGAAATCCGACGTGATCGTGAAGCTGTTGCAGGGGCAGCTAGACCTTCTGAACACCCAGAAGACTCGCGTGGAGGGGAATTTGGCCTCGACCCTGACCGAGCGGGAAGAGACCGTGGCGGCGCTAGAGGCGGTGCGGGCCGAGGTTGCGGCGCTCGACCCTCGGCTGATCGAGCTGGAGAACAAGATCGCGGTCGAGACCGACGCGGCGGCGCGGACCAAGCTGGAGACGGAGCTGGCGGCGCTGAACGCCAAGCACAACGCCCTGGTGCAGGATGAGCAGGTGAAGCTGGCGAAAAGCCAGACGCTGGAGCGGTATATCGAGAAGGGCAAGACCTGGGTCGACAGTTTGCAGAACCAGGCGGCGACGCAACTGGTGCTGATCAACAAGCTGCAGACGGATACGAAGCAGCGGGTGGTGCTGTATGACGCTTTGACATCTTCGTTGAAGACCGCCCAGCAGCAGGACGTGGCGCACCGGATCAACGAGATCGGGGTGAAGACCGACCAGGAGGCCCAGACCGCGATGGCGGCCATTGGCGCG
>JALOTD010000121.1 GCA_025458105.1 Tabrizicola sp.
CCATCAGGCCCTCCCACCCGCCTTCGCGGCCGAAGCCGGATTCGCGGACGCCGCCGAAGCCTGCGGCGGCGTCGAAGAGGTTGGTGGCGTTGACCCAGACGACCCCGGCTTTCAGCTTGGGGGCGATGTCGAGGGCGAGGTTGATGTTCTCGGTCCAGACGGTCGCGGCGAGGCCGTATTTGGTGTTGTTGGCCAGCTGGACGGCCTCTTCGGGCGTGCGGAAGGTCATGGCGACGAGGACGGGGCCGAAGATTTCCTCTTGCAGGAGGGGCGAGGCGGTGCCGAGGCCGGTGATGAGGGTGGGGGGGTAGAAGCTCCCGTGGGCGGGGAGGGGGCAGGGGGCCTGGTAGTGGTCGCCCTCGGGGTTCTTCGCGACGAGGTCGGTGATGGTGCGCAGCTGGATCGGGTCGACGATGGCGCCGATGTCGATGGCTTTGTCGAGGGGGTCGCCGACGCGGAGGCCGTCCATCCGGCGTTTCAGTTTCTCGTAGAAGCGGGGAGCGACGCCTTCCTGGACGAGGAGGCGGGAGCCGGCGCAGCAGACCTGGCCCTGGTTGAACCAGATGGCGTCGACGAGGCCCTCGATGGCGCTGTCAAGGTCGGCGTCGTCGAAGACGATGTAGGGGGACTTGCCGCCGAGTTCGAGGGTGAGGGATTTGCCGGTGCCGGCGGTCGCCTCGCGGATGCGTTTGCCGACGGAGGTGGAGCCGGTGAAGGCGATCTTGTCCACGGGGGCGTCCACGAGGGCCGCGCCGGTGGTTCCGTCGCCGGTGACGATGTTGAGGACGCCTTTGGGGAGGCCTGCCTCGCGGCTGATTTCAGCGAAGAGGAGGGCGGTCAGCGGGGTGTATTCGGCGGGTTTGAGGACGATGGTGTTCCCGGCGGCGAGGGCCGGGGCGACTTTCCAGGCGAGCATCAGGAGCGGGAAGTTCCAGGGGATGACGGCGCCGCAGACGCCGAGGGGCTGGAGGTCGGGGTGTTCGGAGGGGAGGAGTTGGGCGAGACCGGCATGGTAGGAGAAATGGCGGGCGACGAGGGGGATGTCGATGTCGCGCGACTCGCGGATCGGCTTGCCGTTGTCGAGGGTTTCGAGCGTGGCGAGGAGGCGGGAGTGTTTCTGTACGAGGCGGGCGAGGGCGTAGAGGTACTCGGCGCGGCGGAAGGCGGGGAGGGCGGCCCATTTCGGCTGGGCGCGGCGGGCGGCGGCGATGGCTTTGGTGATGTCGGCCTCGGTGCCTTGGGTGACCTTCGCCAGGGGTTTGCCGGTGGCGGGGTTGTGGGTGGTGAAGGTCTCGCCCGGCGGGGTGAATTGGCCGTCGATGTAGTGGCCGAAGGTGCCATTGTGCTTGGCGATCCAGGCGAAGGCCTCGGAGGCGGACTCGGGGGCGGGGCCGTAGGCCATGCTGTCGAAGATTTCCTTGATGGTCATGGTCATGGCCCCGCGATGATGACGAAGACGATCCCGGCGAGGATCGCCAGCATGCTAAGGAAGTAGGTGCGCCGGGCATGGTCGGCGCTGGCGGCGAGGGTCGCGAACTTCAACGGAATATCGGCCCGGGGCTTCTGGTGGATCAGAGTGTCGAAGGTCTTGGCCTCATCCGCGCTGAGGCTGGCGCGCTGGGCGTTGTAGGCCCGGGTGGCGCGGAACATCAGGACGCCCGCGATGAGGATGATGGCGGCGAGGATGAATAGGTTGGTCGTGAACATGGATCAGCCCATCGCGTGGCGGTTGGCGGCAGAGTAGGCGCCGGTGAGGTGGTGTTCGAGCTGGCGTTCGATGTCCCCCAGCAGGGAGGAGGCGCCAAAGCGGAAGAGGTCGGGCTGCAGCCAGGGGTGGCCGAGTTCGTCTTTCATGAGGGAAAGGTAGACCAGCGCGTCCTTGGCCTTGGCGATGCCGCCCGCGGGTTTGTAGCCGACCTTGAAGCCGGTCCTAGCTTCGTAGTCACGGATGGCGCGGATCATGGTGAGGGAGACAGGGAGGGTGGCGTTGACCGCCTCTTTCCCGGTGGAGGTCTTGATGAAATCGGCGCCGGCCATCATGCAGATGAGGGACGCGCGGGCGACGTTGCGGAGGGTGCCGAGTTCTCCGGTGGCAAGGATGGCTTTCACATGGGCGTCGCCGCAGGCTTCGCGCATGTCTCGCATCTCATCATAGAGGGCCTGCCAGTTTTGTGTCAGGACGTGGCGGCGGGAGATGACGATGTCGATCTCCCTGGCCCCGGCGCGGACGCTTTCGCCGATCTCGGCGATGCGGAGCTTGTAGGGCGAGAGGCCCGCCGGGAAGCCGGTGGAAACGGCGGCGACGGGGATGCTTGTTCCCTCCAGCGCGCGGACGGCGGTTTCCACCATCTCGTGGTAGACGCAGACCGCGCCAGTGGTGAGGCCGGGCATGCCGAGTTTCTCCAGCATCCAGGGCGCCACCGGTTGGCGGGCCTTGGCGCAAAGGCGCTGGACGCGGCCCTCGGTGTCGTCGCCGGACAGGGTGGTGAGGTCGATGAGGGAGATGGCCTTCAGAAGCCAGGCGGCCTGATAGTCTTTCTTCACGGATCGGCGGCCGGGGAGGGTGGCGGCCCGGCGTTCGATGGCGGAGGTGTTGGCCTGCACCGAGGCGACCCAGTCGAGGTCCAGCGCCATGCCGGGGTTCCGGGCATGGGTGATCTGTGGCAAGAGGCCCAACTGGGCCGGGGACAGCGTGTTCATGGGGGTTCCCCGATGGTGCCGGATGGGCGCGACGATGCCACGCGTCGGACAGTCCGGCAAGGGGCGGGGCGCGAAAAACCTGACCGTATGGTCAAAAATCAGGGGTCGGGGCGTTCCTCGGCCAAGGTGGCCCAGGGGCGGCCTGTGCCGCTGTCCGGAATGCTGGGGTCGGCCTCGCCGCGCAGGATCAGGGTCTTGGCCAGGAACAGGGCCGAAATGGGCGCGGTGAGGAGAAGGAAGAGGGTGATGAGGAGTTCCTGCCAGCTGACCACGCCCAAGGGCAGCTGGTCCAGCGCCGAGACGGCCAGGGCGGCGCCGACGCCGATGGTGGTGGCCTTGGTCGGCGCGTGCAAGCGCTGCATGGGGCGTGGCAGGCGCAGAAGGCCGTAGGACCCGACGAGGGCGAAGATGCCGCCGCCGATGAGAAGGGCCGAGAGGGCAAGCTCGATCAGAAGTGTCATTCGATGATGCTCCCCCGAAGGAGGTACTTGCAGTAGGCGACGGTGCCGACAAAGCCGGTGAGGGCAAGGAGGACGGCGACCTCAAGATAGAGGCCAGTGCCTGCCCAGACGCCGTAAAGGACCACAAGGGCGATGCCGTTCACCGTCATGGTGTCCAGCGTCAGAATCCGGTCGGCCAGGGTGGACGCGGTGAAGAGGCGCCAGAGGTTCAGGATCAGGGCCAGCGCGATGCAGGCGATCATGAACAGAAGGGCATAGGGCAGGATCATTCGAAAATCCTTTTCAGCCGGGATTCGTAGCGCGCCTTGATGTCGTCGCGGACGGCGTCGGGGTCGGGGGCGTGCAGCGAGTGGATCAGAAGCGCCCGCCCGCAGGCCGACATGTCGGCAGTCAGCGTGCCGGGGGTCATGGTGATGGTCCCGGCGAGGAGCGAGATCGCCTCGGGCGAGGTGAGGTCGAGGGGGACGGTGACCCAGTTCGACTGGATCTTGTCCCTCGGCATGAAAAGGACGATCCGCGCGACCTGGAAGTTCGCCACGATCACGTCCCACAGGACGAGGAGCGAATAGGCAGCAAGGCCGAAAGGCCGCTTGACGCGGGGCCGGTCGGGCCACCAGGCCGAGGTGATGAGCGGAATGATCGTGGCCAGGATCACCGCCATGACCAGGCTGCCGACCTTCCACTGGTTCACGAGGAGGAACCACAGGACGATCAAGGTCAGCGTCAGATAGGGGTGGGGGTAAAGGCGTCTCAGCATCGGTTAGCCCCCCTGCCCAAGGCGATTGGCCTGGATATAGGCGGTGGGTGCGTCCAGCATCTGTGCCGTCGCCGTCAGCCAGTCGGTGATGGGTCCGGCGAGGATGGTCAGGAGGGCAAGGCCCGCGACAAGGCCGAAGGTGGCGGTGAAGGCGAGGCCTTCCGGTGCGGCCTCGTCCGGCTGGGCGTCAAGGGCGCTGGGTTTCCAGAAAAGGGTGGAGCCCGCGCGGGCAAAGCCGAGGATCATCAGGAAGGAGGAGACCAGCACCACGGACCAGATCAGCGGGGCCTGGTCGCGGAAGGCGTCCAGCACCAGAAGCTTGCCGATGAAGCCCGACAAGGGCGGCATCCCGGCCATGGCGACGGCGGCGATCAGGTAGAGGCTGGCGATCAGGCCGGACTGGGCGATGGGCGGGGCGATCTCGGTGAGCCTGGCGTGGGCGCGGCGGCGGGTGACGAGGTCGGCCACCAAGAACATCGCGGCGGTCGCGAGGGTGGAGTGGAGGATGTAGTAGAGCGCGGCGGTGGTCGTCTGCGGCGTGAAGGCCGAGATGGCAATAAAGGCCGTGCCCATGGACGCAATGCCGCCGAAGGCCGCAAGGCGCGGCAGGGTGGTGGCGCCGAGGACTCCGACAGCGCCGAGGGCCAGGGTGACCAGGCCCGCAGGCAGGATGAGGTCGGAGAGGAGCGGGCCGGTCGCGGGCAGGTCGGGCGGGAAGACCAGGGTGCCGAAGCGGATGACCGCATAGGCGCCGATCTTGGTCATCACGGCGAACATTGCGGCAACGACCCCGGGGGCGTTGGCATAGGTGCCAGGCAGCCAGAACTGCAGGGGCACGAGGGCGCCCTTGATAGCGAAGACCAGGATCAGCATGACGGCGGCGGCCCGCAGAAGGGCGGTGTCGCCTTCCGGCAGAGTGGGCAGTTTCGCGGCCAGGTCGGCCATGTTCAGCGTGCCGGTGACCGCGTAGATCAGCGCGAGCGCCAGCAGGAACAGCGAGGAGCCGACGAGGTTGAAGGCGATGTACTGGATGCCCGCCCTTGTGCGCCGGTCGCCGCCCGCGTGGATCATCAGCCCGTAGGAGGCGATGAGCAGGACCTCGAAGAAGACGAAGAGGTTGAAGGCGTCGCCCGTGAGGAAAGCCCCGCCGATGCCCATGAGGAGGAACTGCAGCAGCGGGTGTAAATGCGCGCCCTTGCGGTCCCAGCCCGAGCCGATGGCATAGAGGACCACGACCAGCGCCAGCACGGCAAGAAGCGCGACCATGAGGGCCGAGAGCCGGTCGAGCATCAGGACGATGCCGAAGGGTGCGGGCCAATCGCCGAGGAAATAGGCCTGCGGGCCATGCACGGTGGCCGACCAGAGCAAGCCGACGGCGATGGCGTTGAGCGCCACGACGCCGACCACCCCGGCCACGCGCTGCAGCAAGAGGTCGCCGCGCATGGCGATGACCATGAGGCCTGCGATCATCGCGGGCAGGACGACGGGGGCGATGATCCAGTGGCTCATGTCCGGGCCTCCGGGCCGTCTTCCCCGGTGGTGTCGTCGTCCATGTTCACCTTGTCATGCCCGGCTTCCAGATAGCCGCCGATCGCCATGATCATGATGACGGCGGTCATCCCGAACGAGATGACGATGGCGGTCAGCACCAGCGCCTGCGGCAGGGGGTCGGCGTAAGCCTCGGTCACGCCGATGATCGGGGCTGCGTTCACCGCAAGACGGCCCGAGACGAAGATGAAGATGTTCACGGCGTAGCTGAGAAAGGTCAGCCCCAGGATCACCGGGAAGGTGCGCAAGCGGAGCATGAGATAGATGCCGACGGCGGTCAGGGTGCCGATGGCGATGGCGATCAGGGCCTCCATCAGCGGCCTCCTTCCGTGTCGTAGGCGCGGGTGTTCACGCTGTCGCCCGCCCGCAGGCCCAGGCGCGAGAGCGAGGCCAGCGCCAGAAGGACCGCACCGAGGACGCAGAGGAACACGCCCAGATCGAAGATCGCGGCGGTGGCAAGTTCGAACTGTTCCAGCGGCCAGAGGTTCACGTATTCGAAGCCCGAGGTGAGGAAGGGCAGGCCGAAGAGCCAGGCCCCGACGCCCGCCAGCGAGGCGACGAGCACCCCCCAGCCGATCAGGACATGGTGGTCATAGCGCTGGCGCGCTTGGGACCAGCCATAGCCCGAGGCCATGTATTGCATGAGATAGGCGATGGCGAACACGAGGCCCGCGACGAAGCCGCCGCCCGGCATGTTGTGGCCGCGCAGGTAGATGTAGACGCCGACCATCATCGCCATGGGCAAAAGCAGGCGGGTCGAGACGACCAGCATCATCGGGTGGCGGTCGCCGGCCTCCTTCTCGGGCCGCATGAGGCCGAGGCGCCGGGTCACGGCGGGGCTGCGGAGAAGCGTTTCCGACAGCGCGTAGATGACCAGCGCGGCGATGCCCAAGACGATGATCTCGCCATAGGTATCATAGCCGCGGAAGTCGACGATGATGGTGTTGACGGCGTTCGTGCCCCCCGCGCCGGGTTTCGACTGGGCCAGGTGGAAGTGCGAGATCGGCTCGAACGCCGGGGCGCGCGTCATCATCGACCAGGCGAGCCAGCCGACCCCTGCGCCCGCGATGCCCGCGACAGCGGCGTCGAAGAGCTTGCGGGGGGCGGGGCTTTCCTTCGGCGTGAGCTTCGGCAGGAAGTTCAGCGCGAGAAGCATGAGGAGGATCGTCACCACCTCGACCGAGACCTGGGTCAGGGCAAGGTCGGGGGCGGAGAAGTACGCGAAGAGGGGCGCGATCAGAAGGCCCACCACCCCCGTCAGGATCAGCGCCACGACGCGGTTGTGGTGCAGGAAGGGCGTGGTCACGGCGGCGACCAGCATCACCGCCCAGACCAGCGCGACCAGCGGGTCGATGGGCAGCAGCACCCGGTCACCGGCGACATGGGTGCCCCCCATGAAGGCCCAGGCGACCGCGGCGGCGATGGCAAGCGTCGCCACCGCGACCGAGCGCGAGAGCGAGGCGTTGTGGATCAGGCCGGTGAGGCCACGGGCCAGGGCGGCCAGAGGCTCGACCAAGCCGTCGAAGATGCGCTTCGCCTCGGGCCGCGGGGCGGCGTCCCAGATCGCGCGCAGGCGGGCAAAGCCGCCCAGCATCATCAGGCCCCCGCCGATGGCGGCGAGCGACATCCACAGGGCGGCGGCTTCCAGTCCATGCCAATGATAGATCTTCACGGTGACGGGTTCGCCGGTGACGGCCGTCGCGGCCGCGTCCACCAGCCAGGCGGCGGTGACCATGGGGAAAAGGCCGATCAAGACGACCAG
>JALOTD010000122.1 GCA_025458105.1 Tabrizicola sp.
CCGCCCCAAGGAAACCACGCTCCCCAGACCCTCCATGGCCATCGCCAGACCAAAACGCCTCACAACCGTCATCACAGACCCTCTCATCCTCCCTATGCCTACTTTGCCGGGGGATGTTCCGGTGGTCACACCGGCACCTGCCCAGCCCAGCACTGAGGCGGCGTCGGAAACGCCTCTGGAAGAGCCTGTGGCAGTCGGCGATCCGCCAAAGGTCGAGCAACCTGCAGAGGGTGCAACGGCCGAACCCGGGGCCGAGGCTGTTGCGGTTGAAGCGGTTGCCGAGGGCGAGTTGGTCGAACAGAGCCCGGTTGTGCCGCGCCGGATCGCGGCCCTGCGCTAAGGCGCGGGGCCACTGCGGAAGACCGACATAACCTGATCCAGGGGCTTCTTCCGTTTCGCCACGGCGGGCACGGTCGCATGTTCGGCCGGGTAACCGACAGGCAGGATCATCACCGGCTTTTCGTGGTCCGGGCGACCGCAGAGCGGGCCAAGAAACTTCATCGGGTTAGGCGTATGCTCAAGGCAGACAAGACCCGCATGGTGAAGCGCCGTGATCAGGATGCCAGTGGCAATGCCGACACTTTCCGGGACATAGTAGTTCTTGTAGCGCTTGCCATCCTGGGTCAATCCATAGCGCTGCGCAAAGACGACAATCAGCCAGGGTGCATCGGTCAGATGCGGTTTTGACGCGCCCGTCCCGATCGGCTCCAGCGCTGACAGCCATTCGTCACCCGCTCCGCCAGAGTAGAAGGCACGTTCTTCCTCTTCTGCCCCTGCGCGGATCTGGGCCTTCATCTTCTGATCGCTGATCGCCACAAAGTGCCAGGGCTGATGATTTGCGCCCGATGGGGCGGTCGCGGCTGCGGCGATACAGGCCTTGATCACAGCTTCCGGCACCTGTCGGGTTGAATAGTCCCGGACCGAATGGCGCTTGCGCATGTACGCCAGAAATTGCTCGGCTGCGCCCTGCGCCTCGACCTCATCCAGCTGGACACGGTCCGGCAGCGGCAGCGCCTGATAGCTGATCTCACCTTTGCGATACATCACCCGCCCCCGATCAATGCCCCGGCAGCAAAGACCAGAGCACCACCGACGACGACCTGCAAGGCGGCGCGCAGGAAGGGTGTTTCCATGTACCGGTTCTGAATCCAGGCGATCGCCCAAAGCTCCACGAAAACCACGGCAATCGCGATCGTCGTCGCTGTCCAGAAGTCCGGGATCAGATAGGGCAGGGCGTGTCCCATCCCGCCCAGTGTTGTCATGACGCCTGAAGCGAGGCCCCGCTTCAGGGGAGACCCGCGTCCGGACAGAACCCCGTCATCATGTGCCGCCTCGGTGAAGCCCATGGAGATACCCGCCCCGACCGAGGCCGCCGTGCCCACAAGAAACGTCGTCCAGGTGTCCTGCGTGGCAAAGGCAGTCGCAAAAATCGGCGCAAGGGTCGAGACCGACCCGTCCATCAGCCCCGCCAGGCCCGGCTGAACCCAGGTCAGCACGAACTGGCGCCGGGCGGTCTTGTCTTCTGCGCTGCGGGTTTCCTCCGGCAGATGCGTAGCCTCCAGCCCTTCGGCATGCCGCTCATGCCCAGCTTCGGCTGCAGCCAGATCTCCCAAGAGCTTACGGGTGGTGGCATCCTGCGTCCGTTGCGCGGCACGGGTGTAGAAGGTCTGCGCAAGCTGTTCCATGGCCCGCGCTTCGCCGCGGATCGTTTCCAGCGACAGCGAGGCCGACAGCCAGACCGGGCGGCGCGCATAGAAGCCCGCCACATGCTCGCGGCGGATCAGCGGGATGACCTCGCCGAACCGGGCGCGGTGCAGGTCGATCAGGCGCCGCCGGTGCTGGTCTTCCTCTTCAGCCATGCCCTCGAACACCTTGGCCGAGGCCGGATAGCTGCTTCGGATCCGTTCGGCAAAGCCGCGATAGATCCGTGCGTCGTCTTCTTCAGAGGCGATGGCAAGCGCCAGAACCTCCTGCTCGGTCAGATCAGAAAAGCGGCGGCGGAAGGTCAAGGCAGACAGCATGGCGGTGCACTCAGTTTGGAATGATTCTAATGTAAGTTCAGGGCAGTGACCTGCAACAGCTAATAATGAACTTAAGAGTTCATTTTTTGCTTGCGAATCTGAACCGATCAGTTCAGATATTATCTGAACCGCCGAGTTCAGATATGGAGACCGAGATGAACCGCTTTGCCCTCGCCCTTGTTTCTGCCCTGTCCCTGTCCACCCCGGTTGCGGCACAGTCCCTTAGCGTGCTTCTGCCGTTGCTCAGCTTTCCCGATCCGGTGACAACGCCATCCACCAAGGGCTGCGCCGAGGCTGAGACCCAGGTCTGCACCCTTCAGGAATGATTGAACCCGCAGCGCAGCTTGCCGTGCCGGACTGCGATGTTCTATGCTTTCCCGACGGGGGAGACATGAACGCAGCAGTGGATCAGACAGTCCGGCGCGGCCGCAAGTTCGACCAGGTTCTCGATGGCGCGCGGAAGATCTTTCTGCGCGACGGATTCGAACGTGCCTCGGTCGACGACATTGCGCGCGAGGCCGGAGTCTCGAAGGCGACGATCTACGCGTATTTCCCGGACAAGCAGCTGATGTTTCTGGAAGTCGCACGCTGCGAATGCCATCGTCAGACCGAGGCGGCGGAAGCGTCGATTGAAGGGGATGTGCCAGTCCGCACTGCCTTGACCGTAGCAGCGGAACGGATCGTTCAGTTCCTTCTGTCGGATTTCGGCCAGCGCATGTTTCGCATCGTCGTCGGCGAGGGCGAACGCTTCCCTGGTCTGGGCCGCGAGTTCTACGATTATGGACCAGGCCTGATCCACGAAAGGCTTGTGCACCACTTTGGCTGCTATGTTCGCGAAGGAAAGTTGCGCATCGACGATCTTGATCTTGCCGCCGACCAGTTCGCCCAGCTGTGCAAAGCGGGAGTTCAGGAAAAGCTTTTGTTCGGGATGGCAGAGACGATTACCCAGGAAGACGTCTGTCGCAGTGTCCATGGCACCGTCGACATGTTCCTTGCCCGCTATGGCGTCAGCGACTAGGTGCTGTCCGCAAGGGGTCCGGTGACCCTGGGACCAAGGGGCAGAACATGGACCTCATCGCAGAGCTCAGCGCAACACTCGGTGCGTCCAACGTGCTGGTGGGGGGCGATGTCGCCCGGTATGCCCGCGACTGGATGGGGAAATATCACGGTGCGCCGATTGCCGTGGCCCGTCCTGGGTCGACGGCCGAGGTAGCCTCCTGCTTGTGCATTGCTGCGACGCATGGCGTCCCCGTGATCCCGATCAGCGGCAACACCGGGCTTGTGGGCGGGACCATGACTAAGGGCGGTCTGATGGTCAGCCTGGAACGCATGAACCGCATTCGTGCCGTCAAGCGCGATGCGCGTCTGGTGGTGGCCGAGGCGGGCGTGATCCTGTCCCGCCTGCATGAGGCGGCCGAGGCGGAAGGGCTGTACTTCCCCCTGTGGTTCGGCGCGCGCGGCTCGGCCATGCTGGGCGGAGTGCTCTCTACCAACGCGGGCGGCTCGAACGTGCTTCGCTATGGCTCGACCCGGGGCCTGTGTCTGGGGCTGGAAGTCGTGCTGGCCGATGGCCGCGTGCTGAACCTGATGAGCGAGCTGCACAAGGACAACTCGGGCTACGACGTGAAGCAGATGTTCATCGGAGCTGAGGGCACGCTGGGCATCATCACGGCGGCGGTGATGAAGCTTGTGCCCGCGCCCAAGGCTTATGCGACGGCGACGCTGGCGGCGCGCAGCCTGTCCGACGCGCTGGTCCTTCTGAACCGGATGCAAGAAGCGACCGGGGGCCGGGTCGAGGCCTTCGAGTTCATGCCGCGCACCTATTCCGAACGCCTGCGTGTCGCGCGGCCCGATCTGGGGCTGCCCTTCGATCATGTTCCTGACGTCACGATCCTGATCGAGGCTGCGACCACAGTGGTCACCGAGGCTGAGCCGAACGACACCGGAGAGGTACCGCTGGTGGGCCTTCTGGAAAAGGTGCTCGCCGGGATGATGGAGGAGGGTCTTGTGACCGACGCGGTCCTGGCCCGGAACGAACAGCAGCGCCGGGCGATGTGGGCGCGGCGCGAGGCGGCGGCGGAGATCTGCGTCGGCCTGACCCCCGTGGTCGATACCGACGTCTGTTTGCCTTTGGACCGGGTCGAAGCCTTCATGACCGAGGCCGTGAGGCGGCTTGAGGTCCTTGATCCCGGTCACAAGACCCTGACCGTGGCACATTTGGGGGACGGGAACCTGCACTTCACGGTCTTTCCAACCCGCGAGGACCCGGGCCTGAGGGACGCCGTGATGGAGACGGTCGAGGACGTCGTGGCGGAACTCGGCGGCAGCTTCTCGGCCGAGCACGGGGTGGGCCTGTCCAAGCTGAACTCGATGGCACGGCGGAAGGATCCGGTCGCGCTGGAGGTGATGCGGGCGCTGAAGGCAGCTTTGGATCCGGAAGGACGAATGAACCCGGGGAAGGTCATTCCCGGCTGACCTTGTGCCTGTCCCGGCGGCGGGATAGCCATGCGCCACCATGCTGTCCATCCGCCTTGTCCTGACCGACCCTGCCCTGCGCGCTGCCGGGTTGATCATGGTCTTGCAGGGGGCGATCGTTTGCAGTTTCGGCCCCTATTTCTCGACCCTCGCCGTCAATGCCTTCGGCTTCGGAGACGCTGGCTATGCGGTCCTGCTGGCGGTGTCGTCCGTGGTCGCGGTCTTGGCCTCGGTCGGGGGCGGCATCCGGGCTGACCAGACGGCCAACCGGCGGAAAGTCACGCTGGCTGCCGTCCTGGCGCTGGCCTTGGGGATGCTTCTGATGACCCTGACGCCGGGACCTGGGGTCTTTGCCCTGACGGCGGCGGTCCTGTTCCCGGTCGGGGCGGTCACCTTCGGGCAGGTCTTTGCCCTGGCCCGTCTGGCCGCCACCCGCCACCCCCCTGAGGAGCGGGACGGGATCATGGCGGTCGTCCGTGCGCTCTTCGCGCTGCCTTTTGTCGTGGTCCTCCCGGTCTGGGCGGTCGTGTTCCGGCAGGGATTTGCGGTCACGACGATCTTTCCGGTGGGGCTGGTCATGGCGGCCGGGATGATCTTGGTCGTGCTGCGGCTTTGGCCGAAGGACGGGGCAACGGCCTGGGAAGACCGACCGAGCGGGCTGACTTTCCGCGCCGCGTTGGCCGAGATGGGGCAGTCTCGGCTTGCCCTGCGGGTGTTGGCCTTGGGGGGCGTGAACGCGGCGGCGACGCTGTATGTGGCCATTGTTTCGCTGGTGATGGTGCCCGAGGTCGGTCGAGATACGGCGGATGTGGCGCTATATGTCGGGCTGGTGGCGGGGCTGGAGGTGCCCTTTATGCTGGTCCTGCCCAGCCTGACGCGGGGGATGGACCGGACGCTGCTGATCCTGGTCGGGGCCGCGCTTTATGCGGTTCATGTCGCGCTGCTTCCGGTGCTGGCAGGAAGCTGGGCGGTCTGGCTGCTGGTCTGGCCCGCGGCCATCGGTGGCGCGGTCACCTTGACGGTGCCGATCGCCTACCTGCAGGATTTGCTGGCCGACCGGCCCGGGGCGGGGGCGAGCCTGATGGCAGTTCAAAGGCTGGCGGGCGATGTGATCGCGGCGCTGTGTTTCGCGGGCGGTACGCTGATCGCTGGCTATGGAACGGTGGCCCTGCTGGGGGTGCTGGTTTCGTTGATCGGGGCGGGGGCCCTTTGGCTGGCTGACCGGCGCCGGGTGAGATCAGCCTGAGTGTCCACGCGTGGACAACCTGCATACAACCAATGATTTCAATGTCTTGCTTGTGGACATTTAGGAACGCTTAACCTTTGCCTACGTCCGTTTCCAGCATCAGCCCGGCGATGTCGGAGATTTCGGCCGATGAAAGAACGCTTTCCGCAGGATAAGGCATCATCAGCCGACCGATCGCGGCCCAATAAAGGAGTTGCGCGCGGGGCTTGGCCTTGATCGCAGCCACGCCGCCCCGGATCAGAAGAGCCTCGGCCACGCCGATGCGGTCGTGATCGACTGTGGCGACGGCCTTGGCGACCAAGGGCTGCACGGTGGACCAGGCGCGAATGGCACGTTCAAGCGCCTGACCGGAGCGGAAGGTTGTCTGCAACAGATCATCCAGGGCCTTGCAAGGGTCAGCCGCCGCCTGCGCAGCCTGGATGATCTGGCCGCTGGACTGCCGCGACCAGTGGTCAATGACTGCCGTGTGGAAATCACTCAGGCTGTCGAAGTGATGGTAAAAGCTGCCCCGCGTCACGTTCAGCGACTTGGCCAGCGGCTGGGCCTTCAGCGCGCCGTGGCCACGGGCCTTAAGCTCGGTCAGGGCCTGGTTCAGCCAGTCTTCGCGGGTAAGAGGCGATGTCTCCATGCCGTAGACATACACAGGTGTTTGGTCTATGCAACATACATAGGTGTATGGTGCTTTCGGGCGGATGAGGGGGACGAGGTGAACCGGGCTTTCACGAATATCCTGACAGACAAGGTCGACGGGACGGCGCAGTTCTACCAGGACCTGCTGGGACTAAGGCGCGCGGGCGATTTCGGCTGGTTCGTGCTTTTGGCGGATGACGACCTGCCGGGGTTCGAACTTGGGATACTGGACAGGGACCACGAAACCCTGCCGCGACAGGAAGCGCCACAGCCTGCGGGGGTCTTGCTGACCTTTGTGGTGGCGGATGTTGAGGCCGTCCATAGGCAGGCGCTTGCGATGGCAGCAGCGATCATCGAGGCCCCGAGGGACATGGCTTACGGCCAGCGGCGGCTTTTGCTGCGCGACCCTGCGGGCACCTTGGTCGATGTCAGTGCGCCGATCCGCGCGGCCTGAGGGCGGTCAGTCAGCGGCGACGGTGCGCAGGTCCAGTTGCAGGATCGCAGGCGCGGGGCCGGCCTCTTCGCTGTCGTCGGTCAGGGCGACGGCGCCCCGGGTGGTGATGCCAAAGCCTGCTTCGGCCAAGGCATCGCCAAAGCCCGAACCGCCGAGGCTGCGGGTGACCTGAACCGCGTCCTGCGCGAGGTAAGACAGATCCTCGACCGGGCTTTGCGGCTTGGCGGGGGTGACGACGACCAGCATGCGTTCCTGGCCAAGGACAGAGTCGGAAATCTTGAAGAGGCCCTTCTTCAACTCGTCCCCCGGCTGGAGGCGACCCGAGAACCAGTGGCTGATCGACCAATCCGCGCCGATGGGTCGGGACGGGGGTGAAGGGCAGGGGTTTCAGGGTGCGGTCTTCGGGGCTGCGGGTCAGAAGCTCGACCTCGACATCCAGATCGCCCGCCCCGACCGCCGCGCCGAGTTTCATCAGGTTCTGGGCGCGGGCCATGGTGGTCAGCGTGTCGGCAAGGGCGACGGCCAGGGTCTCGGCGTCCTTGTCGGCGGTGGAGACGGAGGGGGTTGCGGCGAGGTCTTCGGCAAGGCCGGTTGAGGGCAGGACCCAGATCGCATCGGGGCGCGGGCTGTCGGGCAGGACTGCAAGGCGGAGGTCGGCGTCTTCGCTGTCCGGCACGAAGATCAGGCGGGGGCCTGCGGCTTCGGTCAGCGCGTCCTGGACGGCCAGCAGCGCATCGGCGGGGGCGCTGCCCGGGGGCGGCAAAGCGACGGTGAGGGTAAAGTCGAGCGTTTCGTCGATCTGGCGCAGCGTCACGCCCTTGGGCAGG
>JALOTD010000024.1 GCA_025458105.1 Tabrizicola sp.
CGGGCCGCTACGGGCAAGGTTTCAGGCTGACGAAGACCCAGCCAGAGCATAGTGAGCCCGGAAAAGGCGATATAGGCAAGGAAGATCGCGTGCCAGTCGGCCAGCGCGATGATGCCTTGGCCCATCAGCGGCGCGATGGCTGGGACGCAGGTGAAAACCATCATCACGAAAGACATGATCCGCGCCATCTCGCGCCCGCTGAAGAGATCACGGATCATAGCGACAGAGACGGTGCGGGGCCCGGCGGCGCCGATGCCCTGAATGATGCGGGCAGCAAGCAGCGTTTCCAGCGTCGGCGCAACGTAGCAGGCGAGCGCCGCCAGCGCATATATGCCCGAGCCCAGGAGCATGATGCGCTTTCGGCCATATCGGTCGGAGAGGGGGCCTGCGAAAAGGGTGCCGATCCCCATGCCCAGGACGAAGCTGGTGACCACAAGCTGCGCGGCGTTGGGGGCGTCGGGGGTCAGGGTCGCGGCAATGTCGGGCAGCGCGGGCAGCATCGCGTCGATCGACAGGGCGATGGTGGCGAAGAGCATCGCCATCAGCGCCACGAATTCGGTCTGGCTGTGCGGTTTGTCGGTCAATTCGCGCGACCGAGCGCGGCGAGTTCCTCGATGACCTTGCCCCAGGTTTCTGGCGGTTGCGCGCCCGAGACGACATATTGTTGGGCGATGAGGAAGGTCGGGACTGAGTTCACGCCTTTGTGGCGGGCGTCGGCGTCGCGGGCGGCGATGTCGTCGGCATCGGCGTCGGAGTGGAGGAGGCGCAGGGTGGCGGCCTGGTCCATCCCGCCTTCGCCAGCAATGGCAGCAAGGGTGTCGAGGTCACCGATATCGCGCCCCTCGGTCCAGTAGGCGCGCATCAGGCGATGGACAATCTCGGGCTGGCAGCCTTCGATGCCTGCCCAATGGATCAGGCGGTGGGCGTTCAAGGTGTTTGGCATGCGTTGCGGTTTGTCCGGGTCCATCTCGACCCCGGCGGCGCGGGCGACCTCACGCAGGCGTTCGTGGATGGCGTCGACGCGGGCCTTGCCGCCGAACTTCGCCTCCAGATACGCGCGTTTGGCAACACCTTCGGGCGGCAAATCGGGGTTCAGCTGGAACGGGTGCCACTGGATCTGGAACAGATGGTCTGGATGGTCGGCCAAGGCGCGGTCAAGGTTGGCCTTACCGACATAGCACCAAGGGCAGACGGGGTCGGAGAAGATGTCGAGACGGATCATTCTGGGGTCCGGAATTCAGTGGCAAGGGCGCGGCGGATGAGCTTGCCCGTCGCCGTGCGGGGCAGGGTGTCGATGTGCTGGTAGTGACGCGGTTGCTTCCAGCGGGCAAGGGTGCTTTCCGCGCGCTGGTGCAGAAACGGGGCGGCGATTTTGCAGGGGCCTTCGTAGAAGAGTGCGATAATCTTTGTGCCGGGGGTCAGTTCGATTTCGGTGGCAGCGCAGGCGTGAAGGCCGGGGAGATCGTCGAAGGCGGCTTCGATTTCGGCGGGCGAGACGCGAAAGCCACCTGCGTTCAGAAGGTCGTCCTTGCGACCGAGATGAGTGATCGCGTCGTCCTCGGCCATGCTGGCCATGTCGCCGGTGTGGAACCAGTCGCCGCGGGGTGGGGTTTCGCCGATATAGCCGCGCATGAGGCCCGGGTCGGTTGTGGCGACGGCGAGTTCGCCGGGGGCGCCGCGCGGGACGGGGTCGCCCTTGTCGTCAATTAGGGCGACGTGGCGACCGGGTTGGACGTAACCGGCAGTGCCCTTGAGTGCCGGTCGGTTGGGGGAGCCGGAGAGGTAGGTGGAAACCTCGGTCATGCCGAGCGCTTCGTGAATCTGGGTGCCGGTCGCAGTGGCCCAAGCGGCGCGGATTTGTGGGGGTAGGGCTTCGCCTGCCGAAAGGGCGTGGCGGAGGTGGGGAAGGGCGGGGAACGGTGCACGGAGCATCCGGCGGAAGACCCCGGGGGCGGCAGCGAAAATCGTGGCATGGCTTCGGGCAAGGAGCGGGGGCAGGTCGGCGGGTGCGGTTTCCGGGGCGGGGATCAGCGCGGTGGCGCCGAGCGTCCAAGGGTCCATCAGACCGGTGCCCAATGTATAGGTCCAGTTCATCGATCCGGCGTGCAGCAGGCGGTCGGCCTCGCAGAGCCCCTCCCATGCGCTGTGCATGGACTGCCGGGCGAGGATCGCGCGGTGGGCATGGGAGACGGCCATCGGGCGGCCCGAAGTGCCGGAGGTGAAGATGACATAGGCCTCGGCATTCGGGTCGGTCAGGGTGGGGGTATGGGCAGGTTGGCGTTCCCAGAGCGAGAGGTCGGGGGTGAGGACCGGGGCAGGGATGTCGGGTAGCGGAACTCCGGGCTCGGCCAGGATGAGTCGCGGGGTGACGATGGCGGCAAGGCGCGTGACCTCGGGTGCGGTCAGGGCAGCGGAGGTGGGCACCGGGACCAGGCCTGCGGCGATGGCGCCGAGGTACGCCACGGGGAAGGCCAGGCCGTTGCCGAGGCGAATGAGAATGCGGTCACCAGGTGTGAGACCGAGGCCAAGGAGATAGGAGGCACAGCCGAGGGTAAGGGTCAGGAGGCGGGCGTATGAGATCGTCTCGTCGCGGTCGGGATGCAGGATGACAAGCGCGGGTTTGTCGCCCCTGTCCGGGGCGCGTGCGAGAACGTGCGCCGCAAGGTTCATCGCGGGCGGCAGGGGCGGATGGGGCCGGGTGTCAACGACTGAGAGCATAGGCAAGGGGTGGCACCCTTGCGTGGCAGTTGCAAGGCGGGGCGGGCTGCACTATCCGGAGGTCATGCAGCCAACGGACCCCAAGACGATGATCCGCGTCGCCCGCGAGGCGGGGGGCGAGGCGCATGTGGAACCGGTAAATCTGGGCGAGCGGGTGCGCGATCTGCGCCGGTCGAAGGGCTGGACGCTGGAAGAGGCGGCGACCCGGGCGGGGTTGGCGCGGTCAACGCTGTCCAAGATCGAGAACGGGCAGATGAGCCCGACCTATGACGCGCTGAAGAAGCTTGCCGGGGGCTTGGCGATCAGTGTGCCACAGCTCTTTACCCCGCCGTCGAAGCAGCAGGTCATGGGGCGGATGGCGGTAACCAAGTTGGCAGAGGGGCTGTCACAGGCGACCGCGACCTACGAGCACGAGCTTCTGGCAGCCCATCTGACGAAGAAGCAGATGCTGCCCTATCGCGCCACGATCCGGGCGCGGGCGTTTGAGGAGTTTGACGGTTGGGTCCGGCATGACGGCGAAGAGTTCCTATATGTCCTGACCGGAGTAGTCCGCCTGTACACCGAGTTCTACGAACCCGTGGACCTGCGCCGGGGCGACAGTGCCTATTACGACGCGGCCATGGGGCACAATGTGGTCAGCCTGTCGGACGAGGATGCGACGATCCTATGGGTGACCTCACTGGTCTGATCTGCCTTGTGGCTTTGTCTGGAATGACGGGCTAGCGTGCCACTATGGTGTCTTGGGGAGGGGCAGGGTGCGGGTTGCGATCCTGACAGACATTCACGCCAATCGTGAGGCCTTTGCTGCCGTGCTGAACGAAGCGCGCCGGCAAGCGGTGGACCGGATCGTCTTGTTGGGTGACATCGTGGGCTATGGGCCGGACCCCGAGTGGTGCTGCGAGACGGCGGCGCAGCTGGTGCATGAGGGGGCGCTATGCGTTCAGGGCAACCATGATGCTGCCGCCGGGGGTCGGTCACAGCCCATGTCGGGACTTGCCCGGCAGGCGATGGACTGGACCACAGCCCGCCTGTCCCCTGCGCATTCCGCCTTTCTGTCCGGCCTGCCGCTTCGAGCAGAGGACGGGGATATCCTTTTTGTGCATGCCTCTGCTAGTGAACCGGAAGCGTTCAGTTACGTCACCTCGGACATGCGCGCGGCACCATCGTTCCAAGCGACCGCTGCGCGACTGATCTTCTGCGGGCACACACATGTCCCGCTTCTGGCCAGCCGGGACAGGGGTGGGAGTGTACGGCTACAGACGTTCAAGCCTAACCTGCCGGTCCCCTTGATGCGCAGCCTGCGCTGGCTGGCGGTCGTGGGCGCGGTGGGGCAGCCGCGTGACGGGGTGCCACAGGCGGGTTGGGCGCTTTTGGACACGGACCAGAACGAGCTTGTCTTTCGCCGGACGGCCTATGACACGGCGCAGACAGCCGAGAAGGTTCGCGCAGCTGGCCTGCCAGAGGCGCTTGCGACACGCTTGCGGATGGGATGCTGAAAGGTCACTGCCGCGCCTCGGCAGTCCGCTGGTCACATAGCTGTCGGAGCGTCGGTTTCGGCGCCATGCCCCGCATCGCGGCAGAGTGGATCGAGGGTAGCCGTTTCCTCGCCATGGTCCACGACGCGCCCTTGCCCGTCTTTGGACGTGGTCGGATCTGTCGGGCAGCGGGCGGCGGTCCTGTACCCACCGCATATCGGTCATCGGGGCATGACGCCCGATAACGTGCGGAAGCACATGACTTGCGAGGCGGTGCAGGTTGAGCGTGGACGAAGTCGCGACGACGCCGTCCATGACCTGCTGGCCCGGGACTGCACGCTTTTGCCGGGCACAGGGGCATCCGGGCGGTGCTTGCGCCGCCGCGACGGCCCGCGCCTTTAGCTTTCTTGCCGTGCGGGTGATGCTGACGGCTCAGGCAACCGGGCGAGAACGCTGCTGTAGGCTGGAAAGCTTGCCGGAGATCGCCGCGACAGTCGCCCATGACCCAAGGGCGAACGGTTGGGCGAAGTGTTGCGGACGACGGTCAGGTGGGCGCCACCTAGAACATGTCTTGCACGGTACGTGCACCGGCCGAGACGTCTTCGCCGACGCCAGCCACGGTGTTGCAGCCGGCAAGCGCCAGCAAGGTCAGTCCGAGAAGGGCGAGTTTCCGCATGTATCTGCCTCGATCTTGATGGAGGGCGGTCATTCTTCGTACCACCATAGCGCCGGAAGATATGAATTTCCCCAGTCGCCGTAAAGCTGCACGGTCGCAGGCTGTTTCAGTTCCTTCCGGTGGACGATCAGGTTGCGGTCGGCATACCAGAACGGCACCACATAGCGCCCGGCAGTCAACAGACGGTCCAGCGCCTGGGCGGCAGCGGCGGCGTCTTCCTGGCTGCGAGCCGTCAGCATCTTGGCGATAACCGCGTCGATTGCGGATGAGGTAACCCCCATCCAGTTCCGCGAGCCTTGGGTCGTCGCGGCCTCGGTCGACCAATACAGGTTCTGTTCGTTGCCAGGGGACAGAGACATGGTGCGGATCATGTAGGTCATGTCAAAGTCGAAGCTGTCGGTCCGCGCTTTCATTTGGGCGCTGTCGAGCATTGAGACAGAGGCCTGAATGCCCACCGACTTGAGTGCCTCGGTATAGATCGCGGCAATGCTGGCGACCTCGTCCTGGCCGATGGTCAGAAGGATTTCAACGGCAAAGGGCGTGCCTTCGGTGTTCCGCAAGACCCCATCGTCGCCGACGATCCAGCCCGCCTCTTCCAGAAGGGCAAGCGCCCGACGAAGGCCCGCGCGGTTCTCTTGCGTGCCATCGCTTTCCGGCAGGGCGTAGCCTTCGATGGTGCCGGGAATCAGGTCAGCCTTGAACGGCTCTAACAGGGCAAGGACCTGGCCCTCTGCCGGAGTGCCAGGGACCATGCCGAAGGGGCTGTTCGAGAAGTAGGAAGTGATGCGCGGGGCGGCACCGCCAGTGACGGTCTGGTTGATGAAGTCGAAGTTGAACATCTCGATCATCGCTTCGCGCACACGCCAGTCGGCGAACTGCGGTTTGCGGGTGTTCATCACGAACCCGATGATGCCCGAGGGCCGGTCGTGCGGCACCTCAAGCTTGATCATGTCGCCGTTGGCGATTGCCGGAAAGTCGTAGCGGCTGGCCCAGCGGGCAAGATTGTCTTCGCGATAGGCGGTGATTCCGCCACTTTTGACCGTTTCGAAGACCGCGACAGGGTTGGCGAAATAGTCGTATCGGATGGTGTCAAAGTTCCACTGACCACGGTTGATGGGCAGATCCTTGCCCCACCAGTCCGGGTTGCGGCGGAAGGTGATCTGCACGCCCGGATCGACCTTGTCGACGACATAGGGGCCGGAGCCCGTCAGAACGTCAAGCGAAGTGGCCTCGAAGTCCTTCCCCTCGAAATCCGCTTTCTTCAGGATCGGACGCATGCCCAGAAGCAACGGCAATTCGCGGTCTTCGACGTTGAAGGTAAAGCGGATCGTGCGCGGGCCGGTCGCTTCTGCAGTTGCGACCTTTTTCCAGGCACCGTGGTAGCGAGGGTGTCCCAGCGTGCCGAGCGTCTCGTAGGACCAGAGCACGTCCTCGACCGTGACGGGGGAGCCGTCGGAGAATCGCGCGGCCTCACGCAGGGTAAATTCCACGTAGGTTCTGGCGTCGTCGGTCTCGATCGATTCGGCCAGCAAACCGTAAAGCGTGAAGGGTTCATCGAAACTGCGGGCCATCAGCGTCTCGAAGGTCAGGGCGCTGACCCCCTCGGCCGGACTGCCGTTGGTGATGAAGGGGTTCAGCGTGTCGAAGCTGCCGTTCATCGCCATCGTGATTTGCCCGCCCTTGGGGGCATCGGCGTTCGCCTGGGGCAGGGACACAAAATCCGGGGGCAAGGCCGGTTCTCCATACATAGCTATGCCATGCATCGGCTCGGCTGCGGCCATGCCCGCCGAAACGGCCAGGGTCATGGGCAGGACAAGGCGGCGGAGGTTCGCGGTAAGGTCGCGCAGCATTGCGGGGGTTCCCTGTCTAAGCTGTTGTTCTTTGGCGGAAGCCTAAGCCTGTCATCTTGGCAATTCAAACTTTTAGCTTGGCCATCGGCGGAGAGGGGACTATAAAGGCCTTACTGCTCGATAGGTTTCTTGCCTGTATGAAACCTGCCTCAAAGACTTAACGCCGGCTTCGCGCCGGCGTTTTTTTCTTTCCAGCTCAGTGCTTTTCCTTTCCGCGCCTGCATGGCATTGTTTCGCACGCGCAGCATGAGGGGGCGGACCATGACACTTGCGGGCAAGCGGGCAGTGGTGACCGGGTCGAATTCGGGAATCGGTCTGGGCGTGGCCGAGGCGCTGGCCGCAGCCGGGGCCGAGGTGATTCTGAACAGCTTCACCGACCGGGCCGAGGATCACGATCTGGCCAAGTCGCTGGCCGCAAAGCATGGCGTCGCGGTCCGTTACATTGCCGCTGACATGTCGAAGGGCGCGGACTGCCGGGCGCTGATCGAAAAGGCGGGCGGCTGCGACATCCTGGTGAACAATGCGGGCATTCAGTTCGTCAGCCCGGTCGAGGATTTTCCTGTCGAGAAATGGGATGCGATTCAAGGCCAGGGGCTGGGGGCGGATTATCAATGTCGCCAGCGCCCACGGTCTGACCGCAAGCCCGTTCAAGTCGGCCTATGTCGCGGCCAAGCACGGGGTGGTCGGCCTGTCGAAGACGATCGCACTGGAAGTGGCCGGGCAGGGGATCACCTGCAATGCGATCTGCCCAGGGTACGTGCTGACGCCGCTGGTCGAGGCGCAGATCCCTGAGCAGATGAAGGTGCATGGCATGGACCGCGAAACGGTGCTGCGCGAGGTCATGTTGCAGCGCCAGCCCAGCCGACAGTTTGCTACGGTCGAACAGATCGGCGGAACGGCGGTCTACCTGTGCAGCCCGGCGGCGGATCAGGTGACGGGGACGACGATCAGCGTTGATGGCGGATGGACGGCGCTGTGAGGCGGGTCAACCTGGCCCTGCAGGGCGGTGGCGCACATGGGGCCTTTACCTGGGGGGTCCTGGATCGGCTGCTTGAGGAGGAAACACTTGAGATCGCAGGCATTTCCGGCACTTCGGCAGGTGCCCTGAATGGGGCTGCACTGAAGGCAGGGCTGATCGCCGGGGGACGCGGGGCGGCGCGCAAGCGGTTGGACCAGCTGTGGGAGCAAGTGGGCGAGATCGGCGATTTCCGCATGCTGCCCTGGCTGCAGGCCTTTCTGCCCGCGATCCGGTTCTGGCAGACTGCGACCGCCGCCATGCTGCCATTTTCGCCGCAAGGAATCGCTGCGCAGCTTTATTCGCCCTATGCCTGGGGCGAGCAGTGGACAAACCCGCTTGAGCCGGTCGTCCATGACCTTGATTTCAGCCACGTCTGCGCCGCAGCGGGCCCGAAGCTGTTTGTCAGCGCGACCAATGTGCGGACGGGCAAGATCAAGGTCTTCTCCGGGCCGGAGATCACGCCCGAGGCGCTGATGGCCTCGGCCTGTCTGCCGACCGTTTTCCGGGCTGTCGAGATTGACGGAGAGGCCTATTGGGATGGCGGCTATGCCGGAAACCCGGCGCTGTTTCCCTTGTATGAACCGGACCTGCCCGATGACATCCTTGTCGTGTCGATCAACCCGATGCGGCGGGAAGAGGTTCCGGAAAGCCCGCTGGATATCCAGAACCGGATCAACGAGATCAGCTTCAACGCGAGCCTTCTGGGCGAGTTGCGGGCGATCAATTTCGTGCGCCGTCTGATCGAGGAAGGCCGGATGGAACGGGGCCGGATGAAGGCGGTCAACGTCCACTTCATTGCAGACGACGGGCTGATGAACGCGCTTTCGGCGGATTCAAAGCTGTCGCCGACGCCCCTTCTGTTGTCCCGGCTGAAAGAGGCCGGGCGGGCAGCGGCGGAGGGGTTCCTGCAGGAGGGCGGTACCAGGATCGGGCAGGCGGGCAGCACCGATCTGCGGCAGATGCTGGGTTAGTCCTCGGCGTCCTTCGGCAGAGGGTAGACAAGGCCACCCGAGACGATCAGCTTGGCAGCATCGTCAACGCCCATGTCCATCACGATCAGGTCCTTGGTAGGCACGAAGAGCAGCATCCCGCTAGTGAAGGGTGTAAGCCCGACAAAGACCGCCGACATGTCCGGCCCCATCAGCGCCAACCGTTCGGCCAGTTCGCCCTTGGGCCGGGTCGACAGAAAGCCCAGGGCCCAGCTGCCGGGGCGCGGGAATTCCACCAGCACGACCTTGTCGAAACTTTTTTCCTTCTTGTTGAAGAAGGTTTCGGCAATCTGCTTGATCGCGCCGTAGACAGAGCGAACAACCGGCATCCGCTCGACCAGATTTTCACCCGAGCGGATGATCGAGCGGCCGATCAGACCCTTGGCCATGTAGCCGACGATGATCGTCACGACGAGGAAGACCAGGACACCGACGCCGCGGACGGGGAATTCGTATTCCGGGCCGAACCAGCGACCGATGACAGCGTCGGGCTGCCAATAGGCCGGGATCAGGGGCAGAATCCAGCCATCCAGCCAGCCGATAAAGGCCCAGACAATGTATATGGTCAGCCCTATGGGAAGGACGACGACAAGGCCCGTCAGGAAGCTGGCGCGCAGGCTGGCCAGAAAGCCGCGACGGTGAGGCGAATTCGGTTCGGTCACGTGTGGTTGTCCCCTTCGCCTCTATCTAGGAGGTCGCGCGCGCCATTCGCAAGGATGCGTGGCGCAAATCGCGGGAAATTCAGCCGGGGGCACGCAGTTCCCGGGCAATTTCAGCACCGAGGCGGGCATTGTTCAGAACCAGCGCGATGTTCGAGGTGAGAGAGCGGCCATTGGTCAGCTCGAAGATGCGCTGCAAAAGGAAAGGCGTGACAGCCTTTGCCGCGATGCCCTTCGCCTCTGCCTCGGCAAGTGCGGCTTCGATGTGGGGCATGATCTCATCGCGAGGAATTTCGGCAGACTGCGGGATCGGGTTGGCAACGAGCTGGCCACCCGGCAAGCCGAGACGCGCACGCATCCGCAGGGCGGCGGCAATCTGGGCGGCGCTGTCCATGCGGAGCGGAGCCTTCAGGCCCGAGGAGCGTGACCAGAAGGCGGGAAAGTCGTCCTGGCCGTAAGCGATGACGGGAACGCCCAGGGTTTCCAAATATTCCAGGGTCTTCGGCAGATCGAGGATCGCCTTGGCCCCGGCCGCGACCACCGTGACGGGGGTTTCGGCCAGTTCGCGCAGGTCGGCCGAGATGTCGAAGCTGACTTCCGCCCCCCGATGCACGCCGCCGATGCCGCCGGTGGCAAAGACCTGAATCCCGGCCAGATTGGCGCAGATCATCGTCGCGGCCACGGTGGTCGCCCCAGTACCGCCGGTGGCAAGGCAAGCCGCGAGGTCGGCGCGGGAGAGTTTCGCCACGCCCTTCGCCTGACCCAAGGCGTCCAGTTCGGCATCGGTTAGTCCGATGTGAATGCGGTGGTCGATGATCGCGACCGTGGCGGGCACGGCGCCGTGGGTGCGCACTTCGGCCTCGACCCGCCGCGCCGTTTCCACATTTTGCGGGAATGGCATTCCATGGGTGATGATTGTGCTTTCAAGCGCAACGATGGCGGCACCGCTCGCGCGGGCCGCAGCAACTTCGGGCGAGAAGGTAAGGGGAAGGTCAATCATGAAGCGCCCGATCTATGGCAGGTCCGCAGGAATAGTCGTGGAAGCTGGCAAAAAAGCCCGCGCGTTCGGGCGAGCAGGCCATGACGCCCATCTGGGCTGCGCCTCCCTCCAGATAGCCCAGGCGGGTCATCAGCCAGCCGCCGTCCTGGCGCTGGACCTGCACGCGGATCGCGTCGGCGTGGCGCGTCAGGCGCAGACGGATGCGGTGGGCCTCGAAGGGCAGGGCGACGATGGACCAATCCGACCGATCATTGGTGATGACGGTGGAAAAGAACGGCTGGCCGTCGGTCATTTCGATGCCTGCCTTGACCCAGCGGGTGTCGTCAATCCGCAGCATCAGTCCCGCTTGATCGTAGAGGGCCTCGTACTGCGCCGTGATGGTCACCTCGGCTGAAAAGTCGCCACTGACGGGGTGGTGCAAGAAGTGTCCGGTGTTGCGGATGAAGCCGTAATGTGTCTTGCGCCAGAAATCGGAGCGGTCGCCGGTGACCACGGTCAGGCTGTCACCGTCGATCCGCGACTGAGGCGGTGGGTTGAGCCAGGTCATGTTTGCAAAGGTCATGCGCCGATATCCCCCGAGACATAGGTTGCGGCGGCGCGCAGCGCCTCGTCCAGCGCCGCTTGCCGGGACGCACCGCGCCGTTCGGCGACGAGATGCGCGGCCATGAAGGTGTCGCCCGCCCCGGTGACGCGGGTGACCAGAACCTTCGGTGGCTCTCCCATAATGACGCCTTCATTCCGGCGGCCTTCGGCGGCAAGCGCGCCACCGTTGGTGACCAGCACGCGGCCGGCGCCCCTGGCGAGGAGCGCCTGGGCTGCCTCGGGCGCGGTGGCGGCTTCGCTGCGGGCAAGGATGTTGGCCTCTTCGAGGTTCACGTAAAGCGTCGCCGAGGGATGGGTGAGAAGCGGCAGAAGACGGCCCGCCTTGCCGGGAGAAGCAGGCGCGACGCGCAGGTCGGAAGCTGCGAAGAGGGGAGAGGTGGCGATTTCGGCCAGCAGACCCTCTGTCAGGTTGCCGTCGAGCGCGATCGGGCCGGGCCAGGGGGTGGCCTCGGTGCCAAGGCGACCGTCCGAGAGCGGGCGCAGGATCTTGTCGCCGGCCGCCTCCAGCGAATGGGCGTCGGCGATGGCGGCGATCAGGCCGTTCGCGCCTTCGATGGCCATGTAGCGGTCGGTCGGCAGGTCGTCCGAGCGGTAGACAGCGTCAGTCACCAGCCCCAGCCGTTCGCAGGCCGCGACCAGTTCGTCGCCTTCGGCATCCCGGCCGATGGCGGTGAGGAGGGCAGGGGTCATCCCGAAGCGGCAAAGCGTCATGGCGATGTTCATCGCCACGCCCCCCGGCAGCCGGGTGATCCGGCCCGGCACATCCGAGCCAAGCCGCATGGACATGGGCGAGCGGCCGATGATGTCCCACAGGACCGAGCCGATGCAGAGGATATCCGGTGTCATGGCTGCGTTCTGGCCGATGGCGCGGTCTGGCGCAAGGGTCCTGCCCCACACCCCCGGCCCCTCTCCCCCTGGGGGAGAGGGGAGGGGCCCGGCAAACCCGGCTAGCGCTTGCGAAATTGCCCGCCATAGCCGCCCTTGCGACCGTCGGGGAAGGGGCCTTCGTCCAGATAACGCTGATGGCAGCGTTCAAGCGCCGCACGGTCCAGTGTGACGCCCAGGCCCGGACCTTGCGGCAGGCCGACAAAGCCACCCTCGTGCCGGTGCGGGCCACCTTCGATCACATCGTCGGCGTACCAGTGGAACAGGGTCTGACTGGGGTCTCGGACATGCTCAAGCGCGGCGGTCAGATGCAGATAGGCGGACGAGGCGATGCCGGTCTCACCGGAATGGAACCGGAAACCGACGCCCAGGGTTTCGCAAGCGTTGATGAAGGCGACGGTCCGGGCGAGGCCGCCATGTTCGTTGATGTTGGTGACGATCGCCTCGGGGCAGCGCAGGGCATGGGCCTTTGGCAGATCGATGGCATGGGCGGAGAACGGGATGTCCGAGAAGCGACGCAACCGGGCCATTTCCTCATAGGTTTCGCAGGGTTCCTCGAACCAGGCGATGTCGAAAGGCGAAACACGGCGCAACGCCTCGCGCGCGGTGGGCGAAGTCCAGACGCCGTTCGCGTCGAGCTGCAGCGGCCGGTCGCCGATGGCGGCGCGCACTTCGGCCACCATCTGGATTTCCTCGACCAGATCGACCGTGCCCATCTTGCCTTCGAACCGCGTAGATCCGTGGCGTTCGATCATGCGGGCGCAGTAGCGGGCCACGTCGGTCGGGCTCGCTTCGCCGGGATCACTTCCTGGCCAGCGGTAACTGAAATACTCGGTCAGTTCGATCCGGTCCCGCCGCGCGCCCCCCAGGAGTGTGGCAAGCGCCACACCTTCGGTCTTGCCGCGCGCGTCCCACATGGCCATCTCGATCCCGCCAAAGGCACGGCGGGCGGCAAGGAGGTTCCCCCAGGGCGTATAGCGCATGCCGGGGATGACCTTGGCCTCGGCAGTGCCGATCTCGCGAATGTCGTGCCCGATCAGCCTCACCCCCATCGCGACCACGTCCGCCGCACGGTCGCCGTCGGCGCATTCACCAAGCCCGACGACACCGTCCTCGGTAACAAGTTCAATGACTGTCTTGGTCAGCGAGGCGATGGCGCCGTAGCTGAAACGGTAGGGCGCCCGGAACGGGATGTTGACGGGCAGGGCGGTGATCTGGCGGATCTTCACGGCGGCACTTTTCTGGATGTCGTCGGCAACAGGGGGCGCGTGCCGCTAACGCAGCTGAACGCGCCGGGTCGAAACGCGGACCGATGATAGGGTCGCCTGAAACTCGACGATGCTGGTCATGACCAGACGGTTCGCGCGCGCCTGGTGAGTGAGGTATACGCCAAGCTCTACCGGGATCGGGTCGCCGACCGGATAGGGCTGAGCGCTGACCAGTGTGAAGGCAACAGTGGTCCCGGCGGCGATGACATTCTGGTAAGAGGCCATTTCGGCGCGGGCCTGGGCGGTGTAGCCCGCAAGCTTGCGCTTCAGTCGCTCGCCTCCGGGAAGGACCACCTGAAACTCGGCCAGAAGGTTCAGGAACCCCGAGCCGCGGTTCAAGAGGTCATTGTCCACAGCGATGTGATGGGTGAACTGTTGGATGGTGAGCTCTACCTCGATCACCAGCCGTTCAAAGGGACGGAAGGGCAGGTTCCTGACATGACGCGGCCGGTGGTAGCTGACCGAGCAAAAGCGTTCCACCGTGCGGTCTGCACGGTCGTCCGCCGTGGGCTGACCCTGTTGCAAGTGTTCCGAGCGGATCACCATGCGGCCGGTTGCGGGATCAAGGCTCTGATGGTTCAGGTTGTCGGCGATGAAGTAGCTGCCGAAACTGCCGAACAGATCGACCTTGCGGCCTGACGACTGGTAGGGTGCGGCGAATCCGATGGCGCTTGTCGGCGCGACGGGGATCGCTACGGGCGGGTCCAGAACAACGGGCGGAAGCAACTCGACCTCCTCGCTTGCGGTCGTGGCAGGTTAGCAGCATTTTCAGCGACGCAAGCCTTTTCTTATGCCAAAGTCGCTGAAGCACTCCCTTGCGCCGGGCGCCGAAACCCCCTATACGCGCGCCACTTCACAGGTGTCGTCGGGGCTGATGCGGGGAGAAATCCCGTGCGGTCCACCGGTTGCCCCACATGGGGTGAAGACGGCGGCACCGAGGTTCAAACCGGAAAAGGATAAGGCATGGCTCTTCCTGAGTTCTCCATGCGTCAGCTGTTGGAAGCTGGCGTTCACTACGGCCACCAGACGGCGCGCTGGAACCCCCGCATGGGCGAGTTCATTTATGGCGACCGCAACGGCATTCACATCATTGACCTGACCCAGACCGTCCCGATGCTGGACGCGGCACTGAAGGTCGTGCGCGACACGGTGGCCAAGGGTGGCCGCATCCTGTTCGTCGGCACCAAGCGTCAGGCGCAAAAGCCCGTGGCCGAAGCCGCCGAGCGTTGCGCGCAGTTCTACATGAACCACCGCTGGCTGGGCGGCACGCTGACCAACTGGAAAACCGTTTCGCAGTCGATCCAGCGCCTGAAGCATCTGGACGAGGTTCTGGGCGCGGGCGGCGAAGGCCTGACCAAGAAAGAGCGTCTGGGCATGGAGCGTGACCAGGCCAAGCTGCAGGCCAGCCTTGGCGGGATCCGCGAAATGGGCGGCACCCCGGACCTGATCTTCATCATCGATGTTGGCAAGGAAGACCTGGCCGTTCTGGAAGCGCAGAAGCTGGGCATTCCAGTTGTCGCGGTCGTCGACACCAACTGCTCGCCGAAGGGCGTGGATTACGTCATCCCGGGCAACGACGACGCGGCCCGCGCGATCCAGCTGTACTGCGACCTGGTCGCACGTGCGGCGCTGGACGGCATGTCGGCCCAGATGGGCGCGGCAGGTGTCGACCTGGGTGCTCTGGAAGCGGCACCGGAAGAAGAAGCGGTCGCTGAAGTCGAGGCCTGAGGCCTCGAACTGTCACCAGATTTTCACCCGGCGGGTCTATCCCGCCGGGTCACCTGTTCCAAGGAGAGACACGATGACTGTCACCGCCCAAATGGTGAAGGAACTGCGCGAATCGACCGGCGCAGGCATGATGGACGCCAAGAAGGCGCTCACCGAAACGAACGGCGACATGGAAGCCGCCGTTGACTGGCTGCGCACCAAAGGGTTGGCCAAGGCCGCCAAGAAGGCCGACCGCGTGGCCGCCGAGGGGCTGATCGGCGTGGCCGTGACGACCGGCAAGGGCGTCGCGATCGAGATCAACTCGGAAACCGACTTCGTCGCCAAGAACGCCGATTTCCAGGCGCTTGTCCGCGACGTGGCCAATGTGGCCCTGACCACCGGTGACAGTGTCGAGGTCGTCAAGGCCGCGCATCTGAACGGCAAGACCGTCGACACCGTGATTCAGGAAGCCATCGCCCGCATCGGCGAAAACATGAACTTCCGCCGCCTGCACGTGCTGGAAGGCGAGACTGTCGTGTCCTACGTCCACAATGCCGCGACCGACGGTATGGGCAAGATCGGCGTTCTGGTCGCGCTGAAGGGCCCGGCGGAAAAGGCACAGGCGATTGGCAAGCAGTTTGCGATGCACATCGCGGCGACCTCGCCCCTGTCCCTGTCGGAAGCCACGATGGACCCGTCGGTCGTCGAGCGCGAGCTGGCGGTGCAGACCGCCAAGGCGCTGGAAGAGAACGCCGCCTCGGCCAAGCCGAAGCCCGAGCAGGTGATCCACAACAACATCATCCCGGGCCGCATGAAGAAGTTCCTGGCCGAGAACACTCTTCTGGGCCAGGCTTTCGTCATCAACCCCGACCTGACCGTGGAAGCCGCGGCGAAGGAAGCAGGCGTCGAGATCACCGGCTATGCCCGCGTGGCCGTGGGCGAAGGCGTCGAGAAGAAGCAGGAAGACTTTGCGGCCGAAGTGGCGAAGGCACTTCAGGGCTGATTTACGTGGAGCCTGGGCAGGGGGCCGGTGCAGGAATGCGTCGGCCCTTTTCCATTTCGATGGACAGGGTCAGGGGACAAAAACGAAGCGGCGCGGCCCCGGGGAAGGACCGCGCCGCAAGGTCCCGCCGCGACCCTGGGGATGAGGACGGGCAGCAAGACCAGAAGTCGCCGCCGAAATTGCAGCATCAGGGAAAGGCCATCTCTGGCCGAGCAAACTGCCGAACCTACGAACGCTCAGCCTGCGTTTGCTATCAAGTGACGTAGGGGAAAGCGAGTGCGGAAATCCTTACCTCATCCTAGCGGGCGGCCTGAGCGACCTCTGGCAAGCGCTGGAAAATCATGTTCAGAAGGGCACCCTTGGCCACCGCCTGGGCCGTGGTTTCAACCGAAAGGGCCTCTCGCGCAAGGCGCAGATGCTTTTCGACCATGGCCGGGCTCACTCCCATCAACAGCGCCACATCCTGGGTGGTCTTGCCATCTGCCACCCATTCGAGTGCTTCACGCTGACGGGGGCTAAGGGCACGGTGACGCGAGAGCTGCGGCAGGTGAACGATGGTCAGATGCATCATGTTGGCCACGGCAAGAATTTCTTCCTTGCGTTCCAGGAACAGGGTATCGACATCGGCATGGGTTAATCCCGGGTCGGCAATCAGGCCGAGTGCACCCTTGGACCGGGACGAGACCTCGGGGAAGCTGACAGAGATGCCCGCCGTGACACCCATCGCCACGTTCTGCCGGACGGCATCTGCCTCTTCTGCCGATAGTCGTCCTGCTTCGAAGGCCTCTTTCACCCAGGTCCAGGTGCAAGCGCCCGAACTGCGTTCAGCCCAACGGAAGACCGGGGTCTTGGCATAGAAGCCGCCCTGGAAGTACCGCTTCACATAGTCTGCATCACAGGTCGACAGAAACAGCGCATCATCAGGGTCACCGATCGTCTTCAGATGCTTGAACCGCGTGAAGCCGTAGTTTGCACGTTTGAAGCCGAGGCTTGCAAAATGGTTTGTTGCCAGGTCCCAGGCGTCGTCGATACTGGAGGCGGCGGCGATACGGTTGAGAAGCGCGAGTGTGGTCATCGTTCTGTTCCCTGTTGTCCGAATTCACCGCATCAGGTTCTGCTGACCTTGCGGCATTCGAAGCTTGGACGTCAGATACGGCAGGTTTCCTTGGCTTGTCTACGCTTTCACCGTGAGAAGGTCGTCAAAACGCCCGTATGACGGAAGTTGTCATCTTTCACGCAGATTTCGCTGCCTGCAGCCGGGGCAAGAGATGCGCGATCAGGCGGGGAAGAGCGGCATGGTCGTCGAAAATCAGCTTTGCCCCCAGTCGGTCCGGTTCAGACTTGCGATAGCCACCAGTGAACAGCGCCAACGGAATGCCTGCCGCATGCGCGGTGTCGGCGTCCACCTCGCTGTCACCCACGAACAGCGCTTTGCCCGCGCCGAGAGCCCCCAGCGCAGCCAAAAGGGGGGCCGGATCCGGTTTGTGCTGGGGCAGGGTGTCGCCACCAATGACGACCGGAAACAGCTTGGCCAGCCCGAAGTGCCGCAGGATAGCGCGGGACGGCCCCTCCGGCTTGTTGGTGCAGATCGCAAGCCGGTGGCCGGTCGCCGACAAGGCCATCAGAGCATCTGCCGCAGACGGATAAAGCGTTGTTAAATCAAACGCTTCCTCATAGATCCTGATGAAATCGCGGACGATGTCGGTTTGCAGCGCCGCGTCCGGCGAAAGGCCCTGATAGGCCATGAGACGACCAACGAGAGTCTTGACGCCATTGCCGATGAATCCACGCACCACGCCCTGAGGAAAGGCCGCCAAACCATTGGCTAGAAATACTTTATTGGCAGAGTCTTCGATCTGCCGCGCGCTGTCGATCAACGTGCCGTCCAGATCAAAGACGAGATTAAGCCTCTCAGCCAAGCGCCGCCTCGGCTGCTGACCGGATGGCGCGGATGTTTGCGCCGTATGGCGCCGGATGATCCGCCGAGCCGCCCTTGAACACGGCGGACCCAGCAACCAGCACATCCGCGCCGGCTTTGGCAACCAAAGGCGCGGTGTCTACGGTTATCCCGCCGTCGATTTCTATGTGCACAGCGCGGTCACCCAGCATCTGACGCAGCCGGGCCACCTTGGCGACTTGGCTTGCAATGAAGCTTTGGCCGCCAAAACCGGGGTTGACCGTCATCACGCAAACCAGATCGACCATGTCCAGGACTTCGGCCACGGCCTCGACCGGCGTGCCGGGATTCAGCGCAACGCCGGCCTTTTTCCCAAGCGAACGAATGGCTTGCAGTGTGCGGTGAATGTGCGGACCAGCCTCGACATGGGCGGTGATGACGTCGGCGCCGGCCTTCGCGTAGGCCTCAAGGTAGACATCCACTGGTGAGATCATCAGATGCACATCCATCACGCCCTTGATGTGTGGGCGAATAGCGGCGCACATTGCGGGGCCAAAGGTCAGGTTCGGAACGAAATGGCCATCCATCACGTCGACATGGACCCAATCCGCGCCTTGTGCCTCGATCGCGCGGCACTCGGCACCAAAGTTGGCGAAATCCGCAGCCAGAATTGAAGGGGCGATCTTGATGGACCGATCAAACATGGGGCAGGCTCCAGACGGTTCGTAGGCCTCATATCCCGGTGGGTACTGCCTTTCCAGTGCCTGTTACTTTACATAATACTGATTATGCGATATACAGAGATCGGACGTCGCAAAGCAGCCGGTTCATCGTCCATCTTGGCGGGACGAGATGCGCAGAGCCGGTCGGTCGCGACGCTATGGATGATGATGCCGGCGCTGCAGAATTCGCGTCGACTTTCGCCACCGAGCAGTCCCCAGGGCGATTGCCAGGATGATCCAACACCGCAGCCTGAGGGATCAAGGCGACCGGCAGTTCCGCGCAAGGCGCACAGCAATTCGTCTTCCGTTGGCAGACGCAGCCGCAGACCGGTTGCGGTCTCAAGGGCGGCGAGCGTTGTCAGGCATTCAGCTGCGGAGCAAACGGCCATCGCAGTTTCGGCAATAAGGAATGGTTCGGGCGTGTGGCGGCGAGCGGTTGCCGGGATGTCGGGATCGCCCAGCCAGTGTGGGACTGCCTCGATCCGGCGAAAGGCCTGACCGGCAAGCAGCTGCGGCAATATCGGTTCCGGCGAAGGTTCGACATATGGGGCCAGGCGCAGATCCATCTCGGGATCGCCCTGCCCCAGCATGGCCCGCCAGAACCGGTTTACGCGAGAGCTATCCGACCCCGGTCGTTCCCCTTGGAGGGTAGCCGAGGCCAGTTTGCGGATTGCAACCCTGATCTCGCCCGACGCCTGACGCGGAAAAGCCGGCAAGAGATCGGACAGACCAAGCCGAGCGGCGGCGATCATCGCCGTGGCGGCTGTCTCTGGACTGGCGGCCAGGCCGAACAGGGCAAGATCGGCGGTGTCAGGGCTGTCGTGCTTTAAGGCCTGGCGCAGGCACTGGCGTTGGCGGTCCGGCGGAAGCGAGGCGAAAAAGCGTGCCTCGGCACATAAGGGTGAGAGACGGTGTGCGGCATCCAGGGCAAGACCGGACAAGGGGTCGGGTAAGCGCAACGCGCGCAGAAGAATCGACCGGCGCAAGTGCCCCTGCCCCAATGCGGCCGCCGCCTCGATCCCGAAGAGTGCCCTCTCCGGATCGGGCGAGCGGATCATCTCTGGCAAATCGGTGACGGGAAGGCTGGGAAGATCGGGCAGAACCGGGCCTTCGATGACCCGCAATCGTAGCGCCGGGTTGAAGTGGTAATCCAGTTGCAGACCCTCGCGGGAAAAGGCGGCCATCTCCGGCTCGCCCGCCAGCAACGGCGGCAGCAATGCCGGTATGCGGTCCTTAGTCCACCCAAGGCTGTTGAGCCGCAGTTCCAGCGCGCCAAACGTCAGTTCAGGAGGCAGAACCTGGCGCATCCCCTGCTCTCTATCCAATCTGATTGGTCAGCCAGGAAACTGGGGGCTGCCCCTTTGGCGCAAGAAGCTGCACGACAAACAGAAGTTGATGCCAAGTAACCTTGTTGGCCCGCGCTTCGGCAGGAAACGCATCTCTCCAGGCAGGCCACAGCGGCGCGGCGTCACCAGACAGAAGGGCTGCGAGGAACGGGCGGATGGGCGCCAAATCGGCGATTTCCTTGGACTTTTCGATCTGATTGAAGCGAAGCATGGCAAGGATGACACCGTCCCTCGCTTCATCGCTGAAATCGCTCATCTGGAGCAGGCGTCCAAGTACGGTGCTGGTCTCAGGCCCAGTCAGATCGACGGCAAGCTCTGTCCAGCGCATGGCATCGGCCAAAGAGAACAGCGTGAGAGCCGCCAGATTGGGGGTGTCGAGAATGTCCAGTTCCGCGCCGCCCGGCGCGTCGGCAACGGCATGGGCAAAAGGCACGAGTTCCTTGCACAGCGCCTTGGCCAGTGCCTCATGTCCGGCGAAGGCCGCCCGGATCACCAGGTCCGTCGCACGCAGGAAAGCCGGGCCAAAGAACGGGTGGCGGACCTCGTATTTCTGCAGATCCTTGTAAAAGGCGGCAAAAGCCATGGCGACGGGGCCCACTCCGCCTGTGGGCGCGCGGATCGTCTGCCAGGTCTGTTCCGGATCGGCCATCGGGTCCTCGCGTCCTTTTCTAGTTACAGGCGTTGGTGAACACTCTTGAGGCGGAAGATCTCACTGCCGCGGATGCCCTTGCGCTTGAGCGCTTTGGCGACCGCGTCCATCAATTCTGCTTCCAGCTTTGATCTGTCACCGTGATGGTCCGACAGGTCAACCACTAGTCCAAGCTCGCGATGACTGCCATCGGGCATGATGACGGCCTTGGCAAGGCGTTCTGCCAATCGGTCCGCCAGGGCATCGATCTGGGCAGCAGTGTTCAGGTGGCCTGCCTGCTCTACTGAGAAGAGGTTGCCCTGAAGGTCGGCGAACGGGGCTTCGGGCAAGGTGGTGAAGCGAAGGTCGCGCTTCAGGGCCTTTGCGGCAGCAGCGGCGTTCTGCACGACATGCGGGACCATGGTTTCCGCGCGGATGTCGCGCAATACCTTGAGAAATTGGCCGCCCTGTAGCCCTTTCCAGTCGGCCTTCAGCCGCTGCATCAGCGCATCGGCACCTTCGAACCCAAGCTTGGTGTGCGGGGTCACGCGAATCAGAAGCTCGATGTTGCCCGCCTCCATTGCCGCAAGCGCCTTCTTGTACTGGAAGGGGGTAAGCCCAAGCTTCTTTGCCACGATGTCGGCGGCAATCTCATTCGACAGGTCCGCAATCGCCGCGGCCCGATCATCTACGGCATCTGCCATCGCCCCCCAATATCCGTCAGACCCGATCTTGGACAGGAAGGTCATTTCATCGAACGCACCGCCAAGCTGGTCTTCCGCCCGGGCCAGAGCGGCGACGCGATCTTCCGCCGTTGGCGTCAGTTTGCTGCGCAAGTCCTCAAGGTTCTTGATCAGGTTTCCGGGCGGATCGCCCTTGTGGGTCGAGACGGCGGTGAACTCCTTGTAGTTGACATAGTCGTTGTAGCTCTTGACCTCGATCACGGTCAGAACGGGCGTTCCGTCGGCCTCAAGCCGGACCTCGATACCGTCAAAACCAGTGCCGTCGGCCCGTTGCACCTTGAATGTCGCAATGACCGGGCTGTTCGGATCAGCCACATTCATCTTCGAGACGACATCCGACATGCCTTCGGCCGTTCCGCCACCCCCGGCAATCGCCGAACCACTTTTCGACCAACCGCCCTCCTGCAGGGTCTTGTGGTCAATGTTCAGCGCCTCTTCCCGCCGGGCGACGATCTTGTCTGGCTGGGCGGGGTCTATCAGGCCAACTTCCCGGTAGGTGCGCTTGAAGTGAAGCTTCTGCCCTCGGTTGTGCTTGAACGGCGGGATAACGCCATCCAGGTCGACGATTTCTCCGGCAGGTGTATCTACCCAGGCAGAACCGTTGTGCATTTTCAGCTCGCCGTCGATCACCTTAAATGGCGTCTTTCCCTTTCCTTCAAGATTCACGGTGAATTCCGCGTCGTCAGCCAGATCGATTTCCGACCAGTCCTTCTTGTAGGGCGTGCCGTCGGGTTGCGGTAAAAGCTTGGCCTGTAGGCCTTGGCCCTTAAATTTTTCGCCCTTTGGAAACGGGCTGTCTGTCAGCACATCGCCAACCTTCGGAGGTTCGGTCTTCTTGCTGAAGAGCCGCGCGGGTTGATCGAGCCAGGGTGGCGGGTCGCGCAGGCCCTTGGCCATGGCAATGCGGTCCATCGGGCCCATGCCGGCCACCTCGGCAGCCCGCTTTTCAAGGTTGGCAAGCGCCTTTTCGGCATCGGCGATCTGTTTCGACAGAGTGCCCGTGTCCCCTGCCCTGCCCGCCTTGATGTCCGCTTCCAGCGAGGCGATCAGCTTCTTCTGGGCGTCGATTTCAAGATCGACCTTGATGGCATAGGCCTCCATCTTCTCGGCGAGCGTCAGCTTGTCCCAGTCCTTCAGCCGGGTTTCGTCCAGCTTGCGCGCCAGGGGGCCTAGATCGGGGTCGGCGATCTGGCGCAGGTGGATGCCTTCCTCGCGCAGGACCGACAGCGGCGCGCCTTCACGCAAGAGAACGCGGGGGGTGCCGTTTTCGATGATGGTGACCGCCATGCCGCTGTCGGACCGCGTCAGCCGCGCAAAGTCGGCCTCAGAGAGGATCTCGACCTTGAAGCCCGCAAGGGCCTTACGCTCGGCTGGGGGAAGACCGGCCATCAGGTTCTCGCGCAGGGTCTTCTGCAGGGCAGCGTCATCGGCCTGCTTGGCCAGGCGATCGGCGGCGGCCTTGTCCCAGGCCTGCAGGAAATCACCCATCTTCGCATCAGGGTTTTCCGCCTTGTGCGCCTTCCATGCCGCAAGGCGGTCTTGTGGCGTGCCGCGATTGGCCAGAAGATCCATGGACCCCTTTGGCGTTGGCAGAACATCGGGTTTGGGCATCTTGATCCCGCCGATCGACCCAAGCCCTCCGCCCAAGGCAAAGCCAAACCCCGTTTCCATCAGCGTGCCGCCGACGATATTGGCCAGAGGGTTGCCCTGCCAGTTCTTGTCGTTCAGCATGTTGCCTGCCAGTGCCGAGGGCAGTGCGCCGGCCGCGCCCTCGACCCCTTCGGCGATGCCATGCGCCAGCATCCTTTGCGTGCGTGAGGACGATTGCGCCATCTTGGCCAGCGTGGCGGCCAGTTTGGTGGCGGCGAGTCCTCCTGCCTTTTTGCCACCCGCGCTTGCGACCCGCAGCAACGCGTTTCCAACTCCAGCAGTCGCGGCTGCTGCGGCGGCATCCACAATGCCCACTACGGCATCGATGGCCATTTCCTCGGCCCCGTAGGCATTGCCCTTCAGTACCGCCTTGACCGTCATCCCTGCCAAAGCCGCGTAAAGCGCGCCAAGCACCGCCCCCGCAATCCCGCCGGTAGCGACCGTCACCGCGATTCCAACGACGAGGGCTGCCACAGTGGCGACTGCGTCCGTCACGGCGTCCACTTGCGCGCGGTACTGCTCGACCGCAGACGACACCCCTACCCCGCGCGACCGGAACTGGGCCAGCGCCCGGTCCCGTTCTGCCTTGGGGGCATTGGGGTCCTTCATCAGGTCATACTGCCTGCGCATCTTGGCGAGACGCGCCTCCAGCACGTCGCGCTCATGTCCGGTGATGGGTGAGTTCGTCAGCTCCCAGTTGGTCTTGAGCCGGGCCTGTTCCATCTCTTCGTCGATGTTTTCCGGCACGCCGCGCAGCGTGACCTTCATGTCAAAGCCTTCGCGCCCGTCCAGTTCTTCGGAGGCGATCTCTTGCACCGTCGGACGCCCAAGCTTTGCGAGGTCCGTGTTCAGCTCCTCGATCTCCTTCCTGGTCAGGCCCTGGGTCGCGCGTTTGAAATCCTCTTCATCGGTTCCAGGGCCGCGCGTGGCAAAGTCGACCCGCTGGGCGCGGGTCAGGTGCCCGCCCTGCTTACGCAGAGCTTGCGCCTTTTCGCGGTCGGTGCCGGACATGTTGAAGACGATCATCGCGTCCAGACCGCCCTTGCCCCAGCGGCTGTAATTCTTGTTGCCGTCGTAGGCTGCCTCCAGCTTGGCCATGTTTTCCTTGCCACCTTCGATGGCGGCGGTCTCCATCTCGCGGTCAAGGGCGCGTTCGGCGGCGGCGAGCGTGTATGGGTCCCAGCCCTCTTTCCGCGCCCTTTCCTGGATCGCGTCGCGCCGGGCCCGCCAGGCTGGGTCGCGCTTCAGGGCGTCAAGCGCGCGGTTGTACTGGTTTTCCAGCACTCCGTTGATCACATCGTCATCGGCGTAGAGGATGCCCTGTTTTTCCTGTTCCAGCCGGGCCGCATCGGCTGCGGCAAGGTCGTTGTCGGCCAGGGCGTTGGCAAGATCGAGCGTCGGGCCACTGAGTTCCGATTTGTAGGCGCTGCGCAGCGCGCTTTCCTGGTCGTCAGGGCTGCCGTAGCGGGCGTCGTACTTGGCCTCGACGTCCATGTTGCGGCGGGCCACCTCGGCTTCCATTTCCTCGGCCTTCAGCGGGCGCATCTTGCCGTTTCCGTCCGGCACCTGCATGGCGGCGACATCGTTGCGGATATCGGCATAGACGCCCTCGATCTGTGCCTCGTCAGTGCCCAGACCCAGGAAGCCGCCGTGCATCGCCTGGTCCAGCGCGATGGCATCGGCCTTGGCAGTGTCGCCCTCCATCAGCGCATCCGAGCGTTCCAGGTCGTGGCCGCTCATCTCGTCCTTGAGCTCGGCGTCCAGATCGACACCGTAGCGACGGCGGTATTCGGCCTTGATGGCCGCGCGTTCCTCTTCGGACTTGCCGCGCAGCATCTTCATGATCGTGTCTTCGTCAGTGCCAAGGCCGTCCATCGCCTCGTGCAACGCACCGACGGCTTCGGTCACCACATCGCCATTCAGCGCACCCTGGGCGCGCAAGAGCTCACCCCCGCCAAGCTCGGACTTGAGATCGGCATCAAGATCACGCTTGTGGTCCTGATTGTAGGTGGCACGCACCGCCCGACCGGCGAGGGGGCTGAGGCCGGACAGATTGGCGAAGATCTTATCTTCATCCGTGCCCCACCCCGTCACGCCGCCAAACATCGCGTTGTAGCAGTTGTCGGCTATGGTCGTGGCAGAGAAGCCCAGGTTCTCGGCCTGTGCGATTTCTTCCAGATTGTCGGCCTCGGAATAGGGTTTGGCCATCACCTCGGCGCGCAGCTTCTCGACAAGCTTGCCGCGCTCTTCGCCGCTGACGCGGTAGCGCAGTCCTGCAGCGACGGCCCCTAGCGCATCGCGGCTGCCAGGCGGTGCGGCATAGTAGGTCTTGATGACCTCTTGCTGTTCCTTGGACAGCGTCTTGAACGCCGCATTCGTCTTGAGGTCGACATCCTCGCCCTGGCTGGAGACGAAGGACTGAAGCGTGCCCGCGTTCGCGATGGTGGCATCGCGCGCCTCGCCAGCCCGCTGTTCGGCCCAGAGATCCGCCTCGGCTTCGGCCTGGCCCGACCAGTCAAGGAATCTCTGATAGAATTCGGCGAAGAACCCCTGGTGTTCCCCGGTCGCTTTCAGTGCCCAGTCGCGAATGCTTTGGGTCGCGTCCAGCGCAGCCTGGGTCGCGTCCATCCGATAGCCGTCGGTTTCTTTTGTGACCGCTTCACGCAAGCCGCGGACGGCCTTGCCGACGGCGCGCTTCTGCTCGGCAGCCCAGTTCCGGATACTGCCCTTCTTCAGGGTGTCGAGGTACAGCGTTTCGGGCTTGCTGGCCTTGTCTATGGTGGCCTGGTCGCCCTCTGCGGTGGTGTCATAGGCTTTTTCCTGCAGCCGCAGAGCGCGGTCGAGCGCTGTGTGCCTGCGGAGCTTTGCCTGTTCGTAGTCGAACTTGATCCGCGCGACCTTGCGGTTGATCCGACCGATTTCCTGGTCGCGGCGCAGGTTTATCGCTTGCGGACTGTCCTCGCCGACAGAAGCGGCCACAACCGCATGGGTTTTTGCATCGCGCCCCATCAGGGCTGCGTCGACCTCGGCCTCTTCGTCGTGGCCAGTCTTGGTGATTTCTTCCTCGCCTTCCTTCTTGCCGTCTTGCAAGGCGGTATGGCTGGTATCGGCGGCCTTCTGTAGGGCATCGCGCCGCTGGGTCACGGCGGCATCCATCTGCTCTGCGGTAATGCCGGCATCGGTCGCGATGCGGCGCAGCTGGGCTGTCAGAGCCTCGGTGACACCTCCCAGCATGTCATCGCCGATGGTTGCGTATACGCGGCTGAGAACGCCGTTCGGATAGGCCTCATCGCGCGCAGCCGTCAGGATCGGTGCCGCCTGTTCGCCAGGGTTGACCAGAAGCCGTGCGATCACGTCCTTCATGATTGCGGTGCCCATCGGCGGCAAGGGTTCGCGCGGCGGCGGCGGGCTGTCGACGATCGTGGCACCGACCGCCGTTCCGGGCGGCAGTTCGGGAACCGGCTGGGCCAGGCTTTGCTGGACGCCATCGATACAGGCCTGGGCCGCTGGCGCTGGCGCATCTGGCACCGACTGGCTTGGCGCAGTGGCGGGGTCACGGACGACAGCAACGAGGGTGGATTGCTGCGGCGGGTCGGGCTTGCGAGCGGCTGGATCGAGCACAAGGGTGGGCGTGCCCATCGGGGAGGACACAAGATCCGGAAGGACCGCATCGGAAATCTTGCGGTTGGCCGTCGCCTCGACCCTGGCCATGGCACCCGGAACGGGTTCGGGCGGTGGCGCGACCGGGGCTGCGACTTTCGCCTCCGGCGGATCAGAAACGGCGGCATCGGCATCTGTGGAGGTCTTGGCGCGACGTTCGGCCCGGGTTCCCGCCAGCGCCGTGCCCTTCGCTCCAACACTGGCTTTCAGCGTGGCGGCCGGAGGCGGATCGGGGACCTTGATGGCAGCCGCCGCCGAAAGCGTCTGCGTCCGCCAGGCTGCTAAGTCCGGTCCGGGTTCGGCCACCTTTGCCTTGGGCGCAGGCGGCAGGTCCGGCGCGGGCTCGGCTTCAGCTGAAGTCGGTTCGGCGGCGATATCAGTCGGCGGGTTGTCCACCGTCTCGACCTCGGGTGCCACCTGCCCGTCGCCCGTACCCAAATCTAGCGCAACCGGCTGGCTGACGGCCTGGTCCTTATCGGTGGCTATCGGCGCCGGTGTGTCTGGTGCCTCGCTGTCGGGTTCGGGAGGCTCGGAGGACAGGGTTGCCGCTGCATCCGGTGTGACTGGCGGCTTTTCCGCCTCAGCATCTTGTCCGTCCAGCTCCACTTCGGGACTGGGACGTTCCTCGGACATGTCCGCCTGTGCAGGCGCCAATAGCGCCAAGGCTTCGGCATTCGCGTCTTTGGCTGAGCGGAGGCGCGCGTAGAAATCGGCGGCAGCGCGATTGCCAAGCGCAGACAGGGGCAAGGGAGCCGCACGGGGAACCGGGGGCTCTTTCTTCGATTCGGGTTGCGGGGGTCGGGCACGCTCTGGACGGGAAAGCTTTGCCTCCTTCAGACTCTGCCTGACCACGACACCCTCGGCCATGATCAGCGCCCACGGCGCAGGCGAAGGGTTGTGAAGGCCTCGCCAAATTCGGTCCGGGTCAAGGGACGACCGGACTTTTCGTATTCCTGCGCAACAGCACGCAGGCAATGGTCCGTCTGCAAAGCAACCCCTTCTTCGGCCGCCAGAAAGGCCGCAGTAACGAGGCAATTCCGGATTGCCCCGCCGGACAGGTCGAACTGGCGACCCAGGGTTTCGGCGTCGATCTTTGCCTCGGCCTCGGGCGGAAGCAGCGCCTGCCAAAGGCGCTGCCGCGTCTCGGCATCGGGTAGCGGGAAAGCAATGGTCACATCGATACGCCGGGTAAAGGCGTCATCGATGTTCTGTGGGTGGTTCGTCGCAAGGATGACGATTCCACGATGGCTTTCCAGACGCTGCAACAGATAGGAGGTCTCGATATTGGCATAGCGGTCGTGGGCATCGCTGACTTCGGACCGCTTGCCAAAGAGGGCGTCGCATTCATCGAAGAAAAGACAGGCGTTCCCGGACTCTGCGGCCGTGAAGATTTGTTCCAGATGCTTTTCGGTTTCACCAATGTATTTGCTGACGGTCGAGGACAGATCAACGCGGTAAAGCGGCAGCCCAAGGGCCTGCGCTATGATCGAGGCGCTAAGTGTCTTTCCGGCCCCGGATGGACCGGAAAAGAGTGCCGTCAACCCACGGTCGGGCGAAAGCTTGTGGCCAAAGCCCCAGGATTCGTAGACCTGTCGGGCATGGGTGGCACGCGCGACAAGGCCGCGAAGCTGTGCGGTCTGCCGGTCTGGCAGGATCAAATCGTCCCAGCCCTGCCGGGCCTCGACCCGACGTGCCAGACTGTCGAGGGCGCTTGAGGATTGGGCAAGACAGGCCCGTGTCGCGGCGTCGATCGAGGCCATGGCCTGACGGTCGCGCGCAAGCGAGATGACCGTGCTGACCGGGAGACGGAACCGGTGCGCCAGGGTCGCAGCCAGCTCGTCTGCCTCCGGCAGGCCAGCCGGCATCAATGCGCGCCAAAGCTGCCGCGTCGCGCTGCGCCCAGGGGGTTGCATGGAAATCTGGGGTGCATCGGTGTCAAGCCGGGTCTCGGACAGAAGGATGACGGGATGTCGGCCACCACTGGCAACCTTCAGCAGTTGTGGCGGCAAGGACTGGGCCTGCAGCAGGATCAATTGTGCACCGCGCAAGGCGGCGTCGCGTTGCGCGACGGTCAACAAAGTGCCGTCCAGCCCCTGTGCATCAAGAGCAAGCGGGACGCGGTGGTGGTGTCGGATCAGGGCTGCTGCCAGGGCAAGACGACCAGAGCCCGCAGGACCAACCAGAGCCAGCGGATAGGTCGCCAGCGCCGACAACCGCGCGGGATCGGCGTCGAAGGCAAGGCAAGTCAACGCCGAAAGCGGGGCATCGGGAACCCGTCGCATGATGTGCGTCAGGCGTTCGTCCCAAGCCGGGGGCAGCCCCATGAGCCAGGCAACCACTGCGTCCGCCAGGCGGATTGACCGGTCATCGAACGGGCGCCCGGGGTCTGGCTGATCAATCAGGGCGGTGGAAGGAAGCGGTCCTTCGGCCGACAACAAAGCGGCAGACGGCATCGGCAACCCACCGAGCAGGCGCCGCGCAAGGGAAAGGGTCAACTGTCTGCGCTGGGCATCGTCGTTCAGATAGGCAAAGACTTGGGCAAAGCCTGCATTGACCTCGGGCAGCAGCATTACGGCAATCAAGGGCGCAAGCCCAAGGGGCAGGTCCAGTGCGACGCAAAGGCGACCCACTGGCAGGTGACTGATCGCCTCTGGTTCTGCAAGGCGGGCGAGATTTTGCGCGTCCTCGTCTGGCAGCGGCAGGCAAGCCTCCTGCGCAAGCCGTTCGGCCAGACTTCTAGCCTCGTTCGCCGCAATGAACGGGCTACCCGACCCTTCCTCGGCTGCAATCAGCGCAGCGGCGCGGCGGGAGATGGTCCGGGCGGCATGAGCAAGCCAGTCTTCGGTGGTGGCAAAACGGTCAGGCATGCGGCACCTCGACTATCAGTGTGCGGTTCCCAAGCCAGGGGATCGGGCCCTGTGCGCCAGTCCGTCCACCCATCACCAGAAGCAGACGCAACGGAAGAGGCCCGAGCCGAAGGATCACGTCACGCGGGCGGCTTTCGATCTCGCCCGGCTGCATCAGGAACTGGTGGGCAAGGTACTCGGCCGATGCGCCAGACATGCCGCGCAATCCAAGGGAAAACCGGTCGAGAACACAGCGAAGGGTCGGCATGCCGGGACCAGTGCCGTGGCTGGCCGCGTCCTGAGACACCTGCCGAAGCGGGCTTGGGAGGCTATCTGCCGCAGGCCAATCCACGGGACCCGAGCGCGCCTCACCTTCTTCCCAGTCTGCCAGCCAGTGCAGGGCCGGATCGGCGCTGGCCAGGGGACGAAGGGCGCTTGGCACAGCAAGGGCCAGCAACTGGGCGCGTCCATTCGGGCCAAGGCACTCAGCAAGTCCAAGGTCACGTACCATGGGCAAGAGAAGGCCCGTTCCGGCAAAGGCCGACCGGCGCACAGAAGGCCGAACATCAGTCGTGGCCCGATTCTTTGCCACCTCTGGCAGGACAAGACGCGCAAGCTGTGACAGCCGTTTGGTGGCCTTTTGTGTTGCAGCCCCGGTCAGCCATTCGGCCTGCAGCTTCAGGTCAGCGGGGACGCGGGCAAGCAGTGCGTGGATCTCGGAGATCGGCGCTTGCCCCAGCAAAAGCTCCGTAAGGGCAGGTAAGCGCTTCAAAAGGGCGGTCGCGTAAGTGATCTGCATGGCAAGCGGCGCAGCGACTTCGGCAGGCAGGCGCGCGGGCGGCACGGTCAATGCTACGAGCCACCCCAAGGCATGGCGCGCCCGGTCTTCCGGATCATCCGGCCGGGCCAGGCCAAGCGGCGCCACGCAGCCAACCGCCGCCTCCAGTGCGGGGGTCAAATCTCTGCCCGCTGCAGGAGCTGCTCCGATCCAGCCCTGCCAAAGGTGAGCGATGTCCTGCGATGACAGAGTCCGCGCAACAGTCCTTACCCTTCCGTCCCGGTGCAGTCGCGTCAGAACGGCGCCAATCAATTCTGGTTCGCGCGCTAAAGTGACTTGGGCCGCGCGGCCTGTCGGCACGTCAGCCAGAACGTGGAATTCCGTAAACCGCCAGTCGGACCGAACCTGGTTCAAGGCATGGCCATAAAGCCATTCGGCCAGGTAGTCCGCACGGTTTTCGTATGTGGCGACCAGGTCGCGCGGGGCATCTACCAGGGCGCGGGACAAGGCCTGTGTCAAGGCTCCGGCCCAAAGCCGGGCAATGGCCGCGTCGGGCGTACCTGTCGGGTCCAACCAGAGCGAAAGGTCAAGTTTGCGCACCACGATGTACGGGCCATCCTCGGCCGAGTAACCTTGGGCAATCTGTTCAAGCGCCTCGCCCAATGTCGAACGCACCACCCTGTCAAGCCGCTCGGCCACCGCCGTTCGTCGCGACGCGGTTCCAGCAACGCGGTACCTGGTGGACATGCGGTCGATGGTCAGCATCGGTCAGAACCCGATCTGAAAGCGCTTGAACAACCAGTCCACATCGCGGGCACGACGGGACCACATGCGGTCACGATCCGACATGGTGCCATCGGTAAAGGCCCGCGCAATTGCACCCGCCGAGGGCGGAAAGGCCTGCAGTCGCGCAATGACTTGCTCCAGCCGGGCCTCGTCGAAATGCAACAGCGCCAGGCGGAGGTGATTGTACAGGATCAGAGTCGTGTCGACGTCATAGGGCCGCGAGGTGCGAAACAGGTGGTAGACCTCGCTTTCGGGCGCAGCATGGACATCGTAGCCCATCAACCAAAGCCGCAGGCAAAGTTCGACATCTTCGCTGCCCCAGCGCGTCATGCCGGGATCAAAGCCGCCCTCGGCAGCAAAGACTTCGGCGCGCACCGCCTGGCAAGCACCGATATGGAACGGAACGGGACCTTGCGTTTCGGGCGGCAGCCAGACGTTCCCAAGGCTCGCATCGGCCCAGGTGATCCCGCAAGCCCGAGAGCGCGGATCGCGGATCGACCGGAAACCCGGCCCCGTCATCCCGACCTTCGGATCGGCAAAGGGCGCAACCAGCGGCTCCAGCCAACCGGGGGGCACAAAGCAGTGCCCGTCCAAAAAGACCAGAACCTCGCCCCGCGCGACCTCTGCCCCAGCGTTGCGCGCGCGCGCAATGCCAAGGTCAGGACCATTGACGATCCGCACAAGGTCATCGTCGGCAAACCGCGCGGCAAGGCGCTGAGGTGCGCCATCCTCGGAAGCATCGTCGACGACGATGATCTCGGGGTTCAGCCCGCCCGAATTCTCCCTGACGGCCGCCACGGTGTCGATCAGGTTCTCGCCTTCGGACTTGGCCGGAATGACCACCGAAACCAGGATTTCGCGCCCATCATAAGCCATCACACGGGCCCCTCTCTGCCGGTCAGGATGCGGGCGCGGCGCTGGAAGTCGGCGACGCGCACTTCGGACACACCCATCACACGGGACAGTTCGACCGTGTCGCGTTCCAGGAATTCTTCGACGGTGCTGATCCCGTCATCACGCAAACGGTTGCCCAGAACCGGACCGATGCCTTCGATCATGTTGACGGGAAACACGACATCCTCAACCGGCCCCAGGGGGTCAGGCCCGAACGGGCCACCCGGCCCGCCCGGCCCCCCGGGACCAAATGTCGGACCGCCCGGGCCAAATGTTGGGCCACCGGGACCAAAGGTCGGACCGGTGAAGAACGTCGGGCGAGTCGGGAACGTGGGCTGATTGGTGAACAAGCTGAACTGGGTAAACACGCTGGGTTCAAGGGTGATGCGGGTGAAGAAGGTTGGCTCGAAGGTGAATTGGGTCGGCTGGGGTGTCGGCGTTGGCGTTGGCGGTGGTGTCGGTGTTGGGGTCGGAGGTGGTGTCGGTGTGGGTGTGGGTGTCGACGTGGGTGGTGGAGTTGGTGTGGGTGGCGGGGCCGACGGCGGGGGAATGATGCATTCACAGGCTTCCGCCGCCGAAAGAAGCCAGTTCGGCAAGAGCCGCCGCCGATGGGTGAATTCATCCACCGAAAGAATCCCGAAATCGCCACAGCGGATCGTGGCAAGGATCACGCAATCTTCATTCGGCAGGGGGTCCGGTGGACAGGGCAGATGATCGGGCCCACAGATGATGCGGTTGACGGTCGTGCAATCCGGTAGGGCCAGTGCAGGCGGCAGGGCACAAAGAACCGCAAGCCGGAAGTCCTCGCAGATGCGCGTTGGCATGAGGTCGTTGCCGGGCGGGCCGCAGCGGTCGGGCATCGCAGGCTGAAAGCGCGCAGCAGTCTCTGCAGCGTAGAGCGCAAGGTGGACTTCCCCGCGCGCAGTTGCCGGAAGGGCAATTCCCAAAAGCGCGGCCGTACTAGAAAAGTCGGAAATGACGATGCGCCGGATCGCCTGGCCCTGCAGCCGAAGGGTTGAAGCGACACCGGCAACGCTGGTCGGGGATTGCCGGTCCAGTTCTGCCCCGCTTGCGGCCATGGCAACCACGATCGGTCGCGAACCGGAATGGGCGACCCGTACCTCTACCATGTTTGTCGGCGTTGCCAGGTCGATCGCCAGCATTGGTGCGACGGCCAATCCGTTTATCGCCCCGATGCTGCGCACACGGATTTGCTGGGCTGGTGTGAAGTTGGAGTTGATCCCGGCAATACTGATCCAGGGGAAGACGATAGGGCTGGGATAGCTCGCCCCCATGGCCGAGCCGGTAAAGTCAAGGCTTCGAAACGTTTCGCCCGAATTTGCAACGCGGATTTCGCCAGACACGGGCGAGGGGCCCGATGTCAGTTCATGCGGCGCGACGCAGCCCTCGGCTATTCCAAGACAGGCCTGCGCCTCGGCGCAGATGTCAAGCGCGGCTGTGCCAATCGGTACGCTGACTTCCTCGCCCGAAGGCAGCACGGCGTGGCCCGTGCCCACTTGCAGATGCCAGGGCTGGCCCGGCACTTTCTGGACGGAGAGCCCGCAGGTTACCCCATGGCCCACGACGGCTCGGTTGTGACGCCGACTTCTTGCACTGACATAGTCGATCACGGCATTCAGGTCGGCACTGGTCAGGCTTTGCCGGTCGAAGAAGACCGGGCGGCTGATCCTGTCTTGGCAGTCTTGCGGCATCGGTATGTTCCTTCTGTCTGTGGGCACGGGACCAGACAGCCCCGCGCTGACCGATGTCAGAGATTGATATGGAACCAGCTGTCGAAGCTGCCGCCTTGCACCCCGTTGCCGGAGGGGCGTGCCGGAACCGCACCGAAGATGTGGTTGCCGTCGACGGCGAACTTGCCGTCCCCATCCGCAACCTGGTCGGCCCGGAACAGAACCCGGAAGGTGCTGGGACCGAAATCAAGGATGCCATCCAGCGGTTCATTCTGATCCAGAACAAGGCGCACGGCCTTTGCGCGGTCGGTGCCCGGTGGCAGGGCCTGCACGCCCACGATGCGACCATTGTCGATGTCGGTCACTTCGACAGGTTCGCAGAGGAGACCGGGCACGATGACTTCGACGATGCCGGGCAGTTGTCGCGGCGAAACCTGCGCCAGAAGCTGGAACACCTGACAGATCGCCTTGTCACCCAGGCGACCCTGCACAGTGGCGACCTGGATCTCGCCGTCGAACTGGATGACGATGCCGACCTCCTTCATCCGGTCGCGGAATTCACCGAAGTCGCCGTAGGAAAAATCATCATGCAGCCAGCTGAGGTTGGTGATGTGGACAAGGTTTTCGTTCAACCCCTCACCGGGATCTCCCTTGTCGCCCTTGTCGCCCTTGTCGCCCTTATCGCCCTTATCGCCTTTGTCGCCTTTGTCCCCCTTGTCGCCCTTGTCACCCTTTTGGCCCTGTATCCCCTGCTGTCCGGCCGGACCCCGTGGGCCGGGGCGGCCTTGGGTCGCGCCTTGCTCCAGCATGCAGCGCACCACGCTGACGATGGTGTTCGACGATGGGACCAGAGGCCGATGGCTTTCATTGTCGATGTGGATGTCAGTTTCTGCGCCCACGCCCTGATCCTGCATCGCGACACCAGGCCGCCAGGCCGGAAGGCGGGCGAGCGTGACGCTGTGATCGTCGTCGCCGCAGCTGTGGCAGGGTCCGATGATGGCATCGAACTTGGCGCCGCAGTCCCCCTCGGTCACGTCAATGACGGCCACAAGCGCACGGTCAGGCTGGTTGGGGCTGTCGTCCTGAGACGCAATGTAGATACGGTTCTGCGAGGCCGACAAACGCTGGAATCGCGCGGCCCCGGCGACCATTTCCCGGGTGCCCGAGGGGTTGGCGGGGGTCGCGGCATCCAGGCTGGAAATCGCATCAATCGAGAGAGATAGAAGCGAACTGCGCCCGGCGGCATCGGTTTCCAGCGCGTAGGCCCATTTCTCGCCTGGAGCGAGGGCCAGATCGGCCACCCTGCCCGCCCACTTTCCGCCGCGGCCTTCTTGGGAAACCGCGAAGATCCCCCCCGCATTCGACAGGCGGAACTTCTGCAGGACAGCGTTATCCGCATCCGCCTGCCCCATCACAAAGACATACCGGCCATCAAACGACACCGCGAGGGCGACGGGATCGCCCGCCATCGACAGGTTCACCGTGATCTCGTCCCCGGCTTCGGCATCGGCAGCCCCCGAGAACAGGGCCGCAACGTCCAGGATGCGCAGTCGCCGGTTGGCCGCGGACGCGTCCGGATCTAGCAGAAACAGCAGGCGCCCATCGGACGACGCGCGCATTACATTGGCACCCTTGCGCGCCGGACGGTTGGCGCCCACGGTGTGCCCAAGGGCAAAGCGGCGGCGGTTGGCTGGTCCGGTTGCCGGACCTCCTGCCGTCAGCCAGTCGCGGATCGACAGGTCCTGCCAGGCGAGGATTTCTCCGGTCCCCATACGCAAAACGAACAGCGTGCCGTCCGATGACACAGTCATCCGCAAGGCCTCGGTGATGCCGATGACCGGTGCCGCCGGATTGGCCGCACCAAGGTCTGCGGCGCGGTAGACGGCAATACCGGTGCCACCTTCGATCCCGGTTCCGGCCACATAGACCAGATCTCCGCGGGGTGAGACGGCAATGTCGGTGACCAGTTGGCCGACCTCGACCGCCGTGACCAGATCATGGGTCGCCGCATCGTAGACCAGCATGCGCGCGCCATTCGCATCCGATCGGGTGGCGACATAGATCAGACCGCCGTCTTCGTCATAGGCCACCGCTGTGACGGTCTGGCCCTGCAGTACCAGGGTCTGCACCCAATCGAACCGGGCCGCCGAAGGTGGGCTGACCGGAGGCTGCGCCCCGGCCGGTGCGGCGTGCAGCACAACCTCAACCCCTTCCAGGATCCGGTTCCAGGCCGTGTCGCCCTCGGCGCAACCACAGTCCGGCAGAATGACTGGCACGCGTTCGTCGCCGCTTTCCTTGTAGCGCAGGCCGATGAACAGATCGTCACCGCCATTCGGATCGACCGTCAGGCCCTGATCGGCGATCAGCGTCGAAATATCCAGCGCCGTGCGGGCCGGAACAACCAGCTCGCGCCCGCAACAGTCCAGCGCAAGGCCAGGCTCCAGCACGACAAAGCGGGTGCGGCAGGCCTCGTTCGGATGGGCGGTGATGGCCAGCCCGCAGACCGTGCCCATGCCGTGCAGATAACGGTTGTGCAGCCGGTCCTTGCCGACAAGGTAGGCCTGTTCATCGGCAAAGTCCCGGTCAGTCAGAGGCTTGCCGTTGAAATAGGTGTTCCGGCGAAAGGGATGCAGGTTGCAGGGAATGCAGGTGGCGGCGAAATCGGCGTCTGAAGAATGCGACATGGCTGAAAACCTTTCCAAGAAATCTTAGGGCGCGCGCAGCACGAACTGGCCAATACGGGGCGGCGGGTGTGGGGGGCTGGGCAGGCGCGCATCTTGATGCAGGCGCATCTCGCCCAGGGTCGAGGAGGGCTTGCCGCCAAGGACCATGTCGACACCCAGCGAAGACTGGCAGCCAATCCGGACACCTTGCGGCACTGTGATCAGCGACCAGGCGGTGTGCGCCGGGCGGATTGCATCCACCAGATCGACCAGGACCTCTCGGCTTTCTGCCGTCGGCAGCAGGGCATCAGGAAGGATAAGAAGGAACCGGTGCGCGTGATCAGCGCGCTCGCCACCGGTCGCAATCTCCAACCCGCCTAGCCGCAGGTGGCCATTGGCCAGGGCGGCACCGGCATCCGACCGCCGCGCAGCATAATTCCGCAGCCGGTAGGCTTCGATGATCGTGGGCAGGGGCGCGCTGACGCCAAGATGTAGTTGCAGGATCAGTTTCAACCCTGCGATGGTGCCACGCTTGCGGCTGATCTCATCCACCCGGGACAGGAATGCCCGCCGGGTGGCATCCGACCAGACCGCCAGAAAGCGCAGGTCGAACCATGACGCCAGCCAGGTCAGGAATGCCCCTTCCGGCGCGGCATGGGCGGCAAGCGTTGAAGGAAAGCCCGTGATGCGCCGCTCGACCTCGGCAAAGCTCGTGTCAAAATAGGACAGGAGTCGATCAACAAAATCACGGCTGACCGGGTCTTCATGGAAAGGCTCGGGCAGAAGCCGCAAGGATGACTGCCGCGGGCCACTGATGTCGATGGCACGGACAAGCGGGGTAATGGTCCCGTCGCCGATCAGGCCTAGGCGCAGCCAGAGATAGCGCCCCGGCCCCGACTGGACCAGAAATTCCGGGCGCTGGGCAGGGGTCAGGACAATGCGCTGCGACCAGTTGTTGTCCGGTTCGAGCGCCAAGCGCGCATCCTCAAGCGCCGTCTCCGAAGTCAGGGTTTGCACCTCCAGAAGCGTGCCTTCGGGAAGGTCGATCTCCAGCGCCACGCGGTGCCAGGCAAAGCCAGTCACGCCACTGTCAAGTGGTGCGGTCACAAGCACTCCCTTGCGCTGCAACCGGGCCTGCTGTCGCAAGTACAAAAGCTGCGGTCCTTGCGGCAGGCGTCCCTGCCGGGTGACAGCGACATTCCTTAGTGCCGGACCAGGGCCACCACAGCCGTTGGCTGGCGCATGAATGCCAGCGCTGCTGCTGGTCAAAGGGGCAGCATAACGCTGTTGCCAAATGGCGTTCTGGTCGGCTTCGGAAATTATGTCTGCCCGACCGATGCGATCAAGGCGCACCAGGCGCCCAACTCCGGTCTCGGGATGGCTGTCCACGACCAGAAGCGAGCCCGCAGCGTCAAACACAAGATGCCGCGGGCGGTTCAAGACCCCTGCCCCGCCGCGCCAGACCTTATCGCCGCTGACCGCCTGCCACTGCCGGTTCAGACGAAGCACAAGTCCGCCCGCATCATCGGCGATGTAAAGGTGGTGATCGGGGCCAAGCGCAATGTCCCAGGGTCGCCCCGGCAGGTTCCGGACCTGGCGCACGGCCATTGCAGGCCAGCTGTAGATAAGCAGCCGCCCGGGCGTCTTGGCATCCCCTTCATCGGTAACGGCAAGGTCGCCTTCAGCGGTGAAACACAGCCCCCGCGGGCGCACCAGGTGCCATGGCCCATAGGGGGCACTTGGCACGGCCAGGCCGCAGTGGTCGGCTACGGTATCTGGCGCTGGCGTCGCGGGCCACAGCGGCGCAAATCCCGTAGCAGTGTCTGGATCGCGGCCATAAAGCCCCTGATGTGGGTGCTGCAGGATGGTCCGTCCCTCGGGGTCAGCCACCAGAATCCGCCCGTCTGAGGCAACCGCGACACCGGTAGGCAGGGTAAGGCCGCCAAGACTGCCTCCCGCATCGACAAGAGGCGACAGGCGGACCCCGGTCGGTGCCAGACCCAAATGGCCCGTTGCCGGACTTTCGACGATGGACTGAGTCAGGGTAGACGTTTTCCACCCCAAAGCCGGGTCCAGGCGCAAGAAGGCGGGAAGGCGGATACTGTCAGCCACGGCCGTACCTCACGTTCAGCGCGATGACTGAGGGCGGCAGTTCGATCAGGGAACCGGGGGCAAGCGGAAGAACATCGCTGGTATCGTCCTGCGCCAGATTTTCGAGCGCGATCTTCAGGTCGACGACCCGCAGTACCCCGGGTTGCCGCAACAGAAGGTTGAACACATTGCCATGGTACACCGATCCGCCAAAGGGCCAGCCGGCACCATCCTCTCCCCCGCTCAATGGATGGAAGTACGCCAAAAGCGCGGCATGGCAGACATCCTGGACCGATTTCAGATCTGCATCCTGGCGCGCTTCGATTTCGACCTGCAGAAGGTCCATCCGGATATAACGCGGGCCGATCACATAGAGCTCGGTCGTGACCAGGCGTCGGGCGTTCAAGTGCGCACAGATCAGGCGCAGCTCTTCTTCGGTGGGTTGCGGCGTCGGGTGGCGGTTGTCGGGCAGGACCACGACGGTCACAGCTCCCGGCGCATTTTCGATGAAGACCGGTTCGGGCGTCGTGAAATCGACAGCGGTCTGCGGCAAGGCATAGGCCGACTTCAGTGCAACCCCGGGAGTGGTGCGCGCAAGATCGGCGAAGTCCTCGGCGGTGACGGCCCGATCCCTGCTGCGCAGGCCCGATGGCGCGCGCAGTTTGGCCTGATCAAGCGTCTCGGCATCCGATCCGCCCGTTGCGGCCCGCTGGTTCGAAACGGACTCAACCTGCGGCAGCGCGGTTTTCAGCGCGGTGATCGTCCCCGCAGCCACATTCCCCAAAGCCCCGCCACCGACCCGATAGCTGTTTGCAAGAATGCGGCTGCCTGCCACCGGCACCATACCGTTGACCCCATCGCCAAAGGTGACGACCCCGGTCTCGGGATCCAGAAGAAACCGCTGCGTATCCGGGTGGGCGCCATGGAAGTCGTTGCCAAGCTGCCAGACCACGCCGTCGCCGCCATTGGGCGGCACAACTGCCAGTTCCAGCACCGGCTGACCGCTGGTTGGGTCGATCAGGACGGGGGTCCGCGACAGCTGAAAGGTCTGGTTCGGCCTGCCCGCACTTGTGCCCAGCACTTCCGACACCCGCGAGGTCGCCGCCGTGGCGCGGACCGTGTTCAACATCACCGCTGCGATTTCGGGCGGACGATCGCGCACGACTTCTTGCCGCGCGCGAAGCCATAGAAGCCCATGCGGTGCTGGCGCGGCATCGTATCCCAAGTCGGTCCAGGCCGCCGGATCGATGGCGGCAAAGTCTGGCTCCGGTGCAGCCTGGATTGCCGCGGTCAGTGCGCCAAGGTCTTGCAAGGGAGGGTTGACCAGACCCATGGGGCCCTTCCAAATGTCAAGCGGAAGGTCCGCTGCCAGGAAAACTCCGGTGTTCAGGTCAGCGACAAGTTCGGCTTTTGACGAAGGTGGTTTCTGTAGCCCGACGCCAGCCCAGAACGTACGGTCGAGCGCCGCCCAGGACACGACCGGCAGGTTTGCAGGAAGGTCCAGATAGACATGACCGCTACGCGACACCCCTGCCGTCCCATCGCCACGCAGGTTGAGCGGCAGCCAATGCGCGTCGTCCGTCAGATCGACCGTCGACCCGGCGTGGGCATAGACAGCCCAGCTGATATCCGCCGACCGATCTGAGGCCTGCCAGGGGAACAGGCAATCCAGCGCATTTGGACCAAGGTTGACCGACCCGGTTGCAGTCTGGTCGAAGACGTCAGGCATGACCAGGGTCAGGTTCAACTCGCCCTCTGGAAAACGGTCGAGGAAATAGTCCTCGGCATCATCGCGGATGGGCCGCAACAGAAGACCGACCAACATCTCTGGTAGACTGGCACCGTCGCCAAAGGGCAAGAACGGCCTGGCCAGCGTTAGGCTTGCCGCGTCCGGGTCATAACTGCCGACGACTTGACGTCCGAGCCCGTTATCAGAAGGGACGACAAGCGCTGCGACAGCGGCATTCACCCCGCGCAGGGTCTCGTCCGTCTCGAATATCAGGGGTTTCGGCAGGCTTGGGTCCTTCACCGCCACTTGCGTGCCCTTCGGCACCAGGATCGTCAGCGGGTCGCCCACGCGGTCCAGGTCAGCGAAACGGAACGTAAGGTCCGCCGAGGCGGCGCGTGCGGGCGACGGCGTCGTGCCGATCATGTTCAGGAAGTTGATGTAGGCCAGTTCGGGCAGCCGATTCACCCGGTAGAGCAGCGTTTCGGTCAGCCAGGCCTGCAGCTTGACCAGAGTCATGCCGGGGTCGCTGTCGTTGAAGTTCGTCCATTCCGGCGTGTAGGTCGGGATGCGGGCCTTTGCCTCATCCACCAGGGCCTTGAAGGTGCGGTCGTCCAGGTTCGGCGGCTGGATCGGCATGGCTCAGCCCTCTCCTTCGTTGATGAAGAACGGATAGACGAGGTTGTGGAAGGCGTTGTTGGCGCGGATGCGGTAGTCGATATGGATCAAGAGCAGCGCCTCATTATCGGCCGAGGTCTGGGCGCGCACTTTCAGGACGTCGATGCGCGGCTCGTAGCGGACCAGCGCGCGCTCGACCGCTGCCATGATCGAGGCCCGCAGGTTCGGCGTGTTCGAAGCGAAGACATAGTCATGGATGCCGCAACCGAATTCAGGCTCCATGATGCGGCGGCCGGGGGCGGTGGACAGGATGATCCAGATCGACTGCTCGATCAGGGTTGGACCATCCGCATAGTCCAGCCCGCCCCGCCCGTTGACGCGGATCGGAAAGGCCCAGCCCTTGCCCAGGAATGCTGTCATCGCCTAGCCCCCCACCAGCACGGTCGGGAAAGCGCCAAGCAGAGTGCCAACCGCGTTGCCGCTGTTCTGCTTGGTCTGGTCGCCAAAGCGTGCGATTTCCTTGCCGCCACACAGCACCGTGGCCGAGCCCGCCGTGACCTCCATCTCGCCCTTGATCTTGCCCGAGGTGACACCGCCACCGGCCGTTCCGCCTTCATTGCCCGAGGACGTGGCAACCTTGCTGCCTTTCACCAGCACCTTCATGCCGCCGACCTGTAGATCCTTGGCCTCGCCCGTCACATCTGACAGCTGGGCGATGTTGGGATATGGGATCGGGATCGGGCCGCCGGGGCTGGGCGTGTTGCAGACGTCCGGAAAAGCGAAGGCGGTTCCCTGTGCGGGGCAAATGGGGCGTCCCATGGTGTCAGCTTCCTTGCAGGGTGACAGTGATGGCGCGCAGGGCATCCTGTGGCACGGCGGGGTCGAACTCGGGTGGCCAGGTGGCGCGCCAGACAGTGTAGGCGCGGTTGCGGTCGATCTCGATAACCAGGGTATCAAGGGCCATGGGCAGCGGCCGGGATTTCCACAGGCAGGGGTCGTCAAGGCCGTTACCCGTGAACCAGCTTTGCTCGGCCACTGGCGTATCTGGTGGCAGGGTGAAACCGTAGGCCGGGCCGCTTTCCCGCGTGACGAGTATCGTGTCGCCCGGCGTCAGGTGCGGGATCGCCGCGCCCTGCCGCCGGTTGCGGCGATAGCCGTTGTAGTAGCTGTTCTGGAAGTCATCCGGCAGGTCCTGGGTCATCGCGCCGAAATCGCCACCCTCGGCCTTGCGCGGATCGGTTTGACGATCTTCCCAGGCAAGGCCGGTCAGCTCCTGGTCTGGTCGGGCCACCTGGCTGAGCCGAGTGACACCGTTCACCGCCAGCGACATCGGCAAGGGCGGCGCGTCGGCGATGACGATCAGGTCGGCCTCGGGCTTCAGCGGCACCATATCGGATTCGAAATCCACCGCAGTCAAAGCGGGTTCGGAATAGGTAACCTCTTGCCCATCCGCGCCCATCGCAGGCAGGCGGAGAGTAACGAAACTGGCCGTCGCCCCGGCAGAAAACCGGCCATAGGCTGACATGAGGACAGGCTGCTGGGCTGCCGCCGGAAAGTCTGCCGGGCTGGCCACAGTGGCCCCCGGGACGGCACCCGCAAACAAGGAGGGGCGCGGGGTCACAACGCCAGCATCGCCCGAGGCCTTGACTGAAAGACCGAACCCCCGGTCCCGCGCCTGCCGCCCGAAATTCGCCGCCTGCCGGAAATCGCCAGAGCCAATGCGCGACAGGATTACCACCTTGCCTGCAACCCGGGCTGACGCGCCGCCGGTCACTTGCCAGTCGTCCAGTCCCGAGGCGAAATCGGCATTTTCCAATGCAACGCCCGCCTGATCGCCTTCAAAAATCATTGGCCCGCCGGGATCTGCCACCAGTTGACCCAGGTCCGGATCCGGGTCGGCCTCGACCACATAGGCAAGCTTCACTGCCAGCACGCTGACCGCCTCGATGCTGCCCGGCCCTGGGGCCGTGCCGGCCTTGCGCCGGAAAGAC
>JALOTD010000123.1 GCA_025458105.1 Tabrizicola sp.
GCATGAGATCGAGCTGATCGCCTCCGAAAACATCGTCTCCCGCGCCGTGATGGAGGCGCAGGGCTCGGTGATGACCAACAAGTACGCCGAGGGTTACCCGGGCAAACGCTATTACGGCGGCTGCCAGTTCGTCGACGTGGCGGAAAACCTTGCCATCGACCGTGCCAAGCAGCTGTTCAACTGCGGCTTCGCCAACGTCCAGCCGAACTCCGGCTCCCAGGCCAACCAGGGCGTCTTCCAGGCCCTCCTGAAACCCGGCGACACCATCCTTGGCATGTCGCTCGACGCGGGCGGCCACCTGACCCATGGCGCCGCGCCGAACCAGTCCGGCAAGTGGTTCCACGCCGTCCAGTATGGCGTCCGCAAGCAGGACCTGGAACTGAACTACGACCAGGTCCAGGAACTGGCGACCGAGCACAAGCCGAAGCTCATCATCGCCGGTGGCTCCGCCATCCCGCGCATCATCGACTTCAAGCGGATGCGCGAAATCGCAGACTCTGTCGGCGCCTATCTCCTCGTCGACATGGCGCACTTCGCGGGCCTCGTGGCCGCTGGCCTTTACCCCTCGCCCTTCCCGCATGCCCATGTCGCCACGACCACCACCCACAAGACCCTGCGCGGCCCGCGTGGCGGCATGATCCTGACGAACGACGAGGACATCGCCAAGAAGGTCAACTCGGCCATCTTCCCCGGCATCCAGGGCGGCCCCCTGATGCACGTGATCGCCGCCAAGGCCGTCGCCTTCGGCGAGGCGCTGCGGCCCGAGTTCAAGACCTACCAGGCCCAGGTCATCAAGAACGCCCAAGCGCTGGCCGACGAACTGATGAAGGGCGGCCTCGATATCGTCACCGGCGGCACCGACACGCACCTGATGCTGGTGGACCTGCGGCCCAAGGGCGTGAAGGGCAACGCGACCGAGAAAGCCCTTGGCCGCGCCCACATCACCTGCAACAAGAACGGCATTCCCTTCGACACCGAAAAGCCGACGATCACTTCCGGCGTCCGCCTCGGCACCCCGGCAGGCACCACCCGCGGTTTCGGTGAACCCGAATTCCGCCAGATCGGCCGCTGGATCATCGAGGTCACCGAGGGTCTCGCGAAGAACGGCGAAGACGGCAAAGCCGCTGGGTGCGTTAAAGGTCACCGCTTGACGCACCCGATCTGTTCTGACACCCCCTCCGGTCATGAAGACCGACAAGGACATCAGCCGATTTCTCAGCCTGGTCCTGCGCCATGAGCCCGGGAAGATTGGTATTGTCTTGGACAATCAGGGGTGGGTCGCCATAGACACCTTGCTTTCGGCCCTTCCTTTTCCTTTGGAACGTCCCGCTCTTGAAAAACTTGTTCGGGAAAGCGACAAGCAGCGCTTTGCGATCTCCTCGGATGGCGCGATGATCCGTGCCAATCAGGGTCACAGTGTTTCCGTTGATCTTGGCCTTGCCGCGTCCGATCCGCCAGAAGTCCTGTATCATGGGACCGTCGAGAAGTTCCTGCCATCGATCCTCGCCGAGGGTCTGGTCAAGGGCAGTCGGCATCACGTCCACCTGTCGGCCAATATTGAGACTGCGCAGAAGGTCGGCGACCGTCGGGGCAGCGCGATCATCCTTGTCGTTGCGGCCCAGCAAATGGTGGCGGACGGGCACCGCTTCTTCGTATCAGACAACGGGGTCTGGCTGACGGAGCACGTCCCGGCCCCCTATCTGACGCGCCTGCCGCCATCAGCTTGACGAAACGCCTCATGTGATTAGCGGGCCCTCCCCATGGCGCGTGTAAAGACGAAAGCAACGCCTCCCCAGCGTAGGGTGCGCTACAGCGCACCTTCCGACGCCGTTTTAGGTCATCTCGCGCCACATAGGACCACGCCTTGGCTTCCGGCCAACAGGCACGGTTTGGAGTGTCGGGTAATGCCCTTGGCTGCCGCTCCTCAACCGTAGAAACGGCCCGCCTGAACGGCCGAAGCCGCGTGATTGAATCGGTCCAGAAATGAACGGGCGCGCGGTCGCGGGTCCATGAGGTATTGCTCCGGACCCAGCATCTTCCTCGCATTCAAGTCTTTACTATTCAGAAGGTCGAAGTCCACAGCAACGATTTCGCAATGCCAACCGGGGTCCGAAACCCTTGACCAGCCCGAAGCGTGATGAACCAGAAGGCTCTTCCTGCAGGAATACCCATGGAAATCAAAGGCAAGGACACCATCGGTTACGAAGATGTGGTTGCCAGAATAGCCTTTGCCTGGGATGATCCTCTCGGCGTGAAAACCAGTGAGAGGTGCGGCCTCAAGATAGATGCCCGCAAGGATATGACATGCGCCGTGTCCGAAGAAAATGCGGTCTGGCAACTGCCATCGGCGTTGCGGATCTTGCTTGATGCCAGGCTTCAGCTTGTACATGCGGTCATGATAGCCCGACCCGAAGAGAACGAAAGTCTGCTCCGCCCGGCATTCTGACCTCTCACCTGACACCATACTACCTCAACAGCGTCGCCCCAAAACGCCTCCCCTCCCCCTCTGTGGGGAGGGGATGGGGGTGGGGGACTACCGAACCAATCCGATTCGCCTGATATGGTTAGCGTCCCCTCCGCAAGGCGCGCGTAGAGACGGAAGGAAGACCCAAGGAAGACGGATTCAAGACGCTGTCTTCCTCTGGAGCAAGCCCGATTAACACAGCGTTCCCAATGGGTTGTGGCCTTGTGCGGCCCCCGTTGCGTCCCCTCACGAAAAACCTGCGTTCGCCTTTCCTTAACCGCGCGCCGTGCCCCCTCCGGCGATCCCCACCTTGACGCCCTGACGCTCCCCCGGTCACATCCGCCGCATGACGCCAAACACCCGCTCTCTCGAACGACGCATGGGCGACTGGGCCCGCGCAAGGCTCCCATTCGCGCTGGCCGAGTTCGTGATGTTCGTCCTGAAACAGGGTTGGGCCTGCCTCTTTGGCGGTCTCCTTCTGGCCGTCATCATTGGCACGAAACTCGTCTGGCAACCCGACTGGCCGCTGCAACGCTATGATTTCCTGTTTCTTTTCGCCATAGCCACGCAAGCGGTGTTCCTGTGGGCAAAACTGGAAACCTGGGAAGAGGCGCGCGTCATCCTTCTCTTCCACCTGACCGGCACGGCGATGGAGTGGTTCAAGGTCAGCGCCGGAAGCTGGGCCTACCCCGAACCAGGCGTCTTCGTCGTGATGAATGTCCCGCTCTTTTCCGGCTTCATGTACGCCTCTGTCGGCAGCTACATCGCCCGCGTCATCCGCATTTTCGACATGCGTTTTGCGCCATACCCCAGTTTTCCGCTGACCGTCCTGTTGGCCGTGGCGATCTACGTCAACTTCTTCGCGCACCACTTCCTGCCCGACATTCGCATCGGACTTTTCCTAGCGACTGTAATGCTTTACGCCCGCACGAGAATCTGGTTCCGCATCCACGACCACCACTGGTGGATGCCTTTGCCCATCGCAGCCTTCCTGGCTGCTCTGGCGCTTTGGGTGGCGGAAAATGTCGGCACGCTGACCGGCACCTGGCTCTACTCCGGCCAATCGCCAGATCAGCTTGTCAGCCTTGCCAAGCTCGGCTCGTGGTATCTGTTGCTCTACGTCGCCTTCGTCACCGTGACCCTTGTCACCCGCAAGGCGCTGTCAACACAGAGTTTTCTGCCTACAGAAATCCGCGCCAGACCAGAACTGCGATGATCCCCAGGATCAGGAACAGGATGCCATAGCCCACAAACCCGACCATGCCAGCGACCACGTCCTTGCGCCGACCGGCCGGGTCGATCGTTACCAGGTACCGCACGCAGGCGTCATAGGCATCGGTCACCGCGCCCATGTCGATCTGGCCCATAAGCTTCGGATTCTGCGCCTTTTCAGCCGCATCAGCGAGAAGCTCGGCTCCCTCTCGCACCTTGCGAGGCAACATCCGCCCGCCCTTGGAAAGCTTGGCCGCCAGGTCACGTCCCCCCAGGGCCAGCCGCTCATCCAGCAGTTGTGCCACCCGATCCGCCATCTGCTGGATCGCCACCGCGCTCATGCCTAACCCTCCGAATTATTTGGCGAACCTAAGGTGAAGCGCGTCCGGGTTCAACCGGTCTGGTTCTTGAACCGGCCAGCGGCTAGATAGAGACATGCTTGCCCATCTTGTTCACGCCGCACCAAACCCGCACCTGCCCACTCTGGTGATTGCCCATGGGCTTTACGGGTCCGGGCGGAATTGGGGTGTAATCGCCCGTCGCCTAGCCGACCGGCGCACTGTTCTTGCAGTCGACATGCGCAACCATGGCGACAGTCCGCGCTTTCCGACCCAATCCTATCAGGACATGGCCGCAGATCTGGCAGAAGTCATTGAAAGCATTGGCGCACCAGTAGACCTCCTGGGCCATTCAATGGGCGGCAAGGCCGCCATGCAACTTGCGCTGACCCGCCCCGATCTGATCCGCCGCCTGGTTGTGGCCGACATCGCGCCCGTTGCCTACAGCCACGACCAGACCCGCAACGCCCGGGCGATGGCCGACCTGGACCTGACCCGGATCGCCACGCGTGCCGAGGCGGATGCCGCTCTGGCAGAGCGGATCGACGACCCCGCCTTGCGCGCCTTCTTCCTGCAGTCGCTTGACCTGCGCCAACATCCACCAAGCTGGAAGCTGAACCTCGCGGTGCTAGAGGCCGAGATGCCGAAGATTGTCGGCTGGCCGGACACGCAAGGGGTCTTCGACCATCCGACCCTGTTCCTGACCGGATCGGAGAGCCACTACGTCCGCCCCGAACACCGCGACACGATCCGGGCCCTGTTCCCCAAGGCGCGCTTCGCCAAACTGCCCATGGCGGGCCACTGGCTCCATGCCGAAAAGCCGCGTGAATTCGAAGAGGCGGTCCGGGTTTTCCTCGAGGCTTAGCCGCGGCGCATGCCCGGTACCTAGGCGCGTTCCAGAATGTCGCGCAGCACTGCGTCGGGCAAGACCACCGGGTTCCCCTTCATCGATGACGCCTCTCGCGCAGCCGCGACGATCCCGGAATGCTGGTCTTCGGTCACACCCAAAGCCGCAAGGTCGGGCAGACCCTGGTCCCGCGCCCAGGCCTGCAAGGCCAAAGGCGCGTCCTGAAGAGTAGACCCCAACGCCTCGGCCAAAGCTGCGCATACCTCGTCCAGCCGCGTCCGCGCCTCGCCATCGGTCGCGACGCGGTTCGCGTGCAAGACCGGCCCCAAGAGTGCCCCGCAGATCGCGCCATGGGCCGCGCTCGTCATGCCCCCGATCACGCCCGCAAAACCATGCACCGCCCCCAGGCCCGCATTGGCCAGCGCCAACCCGCCGCACAGGCTGACCCAGGCCATCTGGTCCCGCGCATCCGCGTCCTCGTCCCGCATCAGCCGCATCAGAGCCTCGATCCCCTGACCGATGGCCGGACGGCTCAGCGCATCGGTGTAGGCCGTGGCCTTTACCGAGACATAGGGCTCGATCGCCTGCGTCACCGCATCGAGACCCGAGGCCAGCGTCACCGCCTTCGGGCAGCCATCCGTCAACGCGGGATCGACGATGGCAAGCCGCGCCACCATCCGGTCGTCGCGAAGGCTGACTTTGCGACCCACATCGGGTAGACCGATCACCGCGTTTTTCGTCACCTCGGCCCCGGTTCCCGCTGTGGTCGGCATCGCGACGAAGGGCAAGGGTTCGGCCTTCAGCGGAAGCCCTTTTCCCACCACCTCTAGATGCTCCATCGGCCCGTCCGGCGCTGGGATCAGCGCGGCCAATGCCTTGCCAAGGTCCAGGGCCGCGCCGCCGCCAAAGGCGCAGACCCAATCGGGGCCATGGGCGCGGGCCGCTGTCAGGGCGGTCTCCAGATCGGAAAGCGTCGGCTCGCCTGCGCAAGGCAGGGCGAGCGTCTCCGGCCCCAAGGCTTCGACAAGCCAAGCCGACCGTGCCGGATTTGAACCATGAACGACGATCCCGCGCGATCCGAAAGCGCGAATCAGTGCAGGAGCCTTCGCGGCCTCACCGCGACCAAACAGGATGCGGCCTGGGGCGGTGATACCGAAGGGGGTCATACCGACATGGTGGCCGCGATGGCCTTGCCCCAACGGGCGTATTTCGCGTCGCGAGTGGCGGCGTTCATCTGGGGCGAAAAGCGGCGGTCCAGCGCCCAGGACTTCGCGAACTCCTCCGGCCCGCCGATCACGCCCGCCTGCATCGCGGCCAGGTAGGCGGCGCCAAGGGCCGTGGTTTCGGTCACCTTCGGTCGGTCCACGGGGGCGCCCAGGATGTCGGACAGGAACTGCATGGTCCAGTCGCTGGCGGTCATGCCCCCATCGACCCGGAGCACTCCGTCCGCCGCAGCACCCCAGTCGGCCCGCATCGCCTCCAAGAGGTCACGGGTCTGGTAGCCGACGCTTTCAAGTGCGGCGCGGGCGAACTCGGCCGGGCCGGAATTGCGGGTCAGCCCGAACACCGCGCCCCGGCAGTCCGGCCGCCAGTAGGGCGCGCCAAGGCCGGTGAAGGCGGGGACGAGGATGACGCCCTGCGCTTCCTCGGCGGCCTGCGCCAGGGGCTGGGTCTCCTTCGCCTCGCGGATGATCTTCAGTCCGTCGCGCAGCCATTGGACCACGGCGCCGGCAATGAAGATGGAGCCTTCGAGGGCGTAGGTGGGCTTGCCCTGCAGCTGGTAGGCGATGGTGGTGAGCAGGCGGTTCTTCGACGGAACCATGTCGGCCCCGGTGTTCAGCAGGGCGAAGCAGCCGGTCCCGTAGGTCGACTTCATCATGCCCGGGGCAAAGCAGGCCTGGCCGACGGTTGCCGCCTGCTGGTCCCCCGCAACTCCAAGGATCGGGATCTCGCGGCCGAACAGGTCTGGGCGGGTGACGCCGAAGTTGGCGGCGCAGTCGTGGACCTGCGGCAGGAGGGACAGGGGCACGTCAAGGAGGCGGCAGATTTCGGCGTCCCACTCGCCCTTGGCGATGTTGTAGAGAAGGGTGCGGGAGGCGTTGGTGGCGTCGGTGGCGTGGACGCGTCCTCCGGTCAGGTTCCAGATCAGCCAGGTGTCGACGGTGCCGAAGGCAAGCTCACCACGGTTGGCCCGGTCGCGGGCGCCTTCGACGTGGTCGAGGAGCCATTTCACCTTGGTCCCCGAAAAGTAGGGGTCGAGGAGGAGGCCGGTCTTGGCGGTGATGTCCGCCTCGTGGCCCTGCTCTTTCAGGGCCGCGCAGGTGTCGGCGGTGCGGCGGTCCTGCCAGACAATGGCAGGGTGGATTGGCTGGCCGGTCTTGCGGTCCCAGATCAGCGTCGTCTCGCGCTGGTTGGTGATGCCGATGGCGGCGATTTCGGCGGCCTTGATCCCCGCCTTCTCGATCGCGGCACGGGCCGTGGCGGCGACGGTGGACCAGAGATCGGCGGGGTCATGCTCGACCCAGCCGGGGCGGGGGTAGTGCTGCGGGAACTCTTCCTGGGCAGAGGAAACGGGCCGGAGGGCCGCATCGAAAAGGATCCCGCGGGAGGAAGTAGTTCCCTGGTCGATGGCGAGGATATGGGTCATGGGTCGGGCCTGCAAGCGACGTGTCCACGCGTGGACAGATGAGACGACATCATTGATTTCAATGACTTGACTGCGGGCATTCAGGAAATCTTAACCTTTGGTGAGGTCCGAACGCCAGCACCGGGGGCAAGAATCTTAGAAGATTCCTGCAAGCTCCTTCGAAGGAATTTGGGCGCGGGCGGTACCGTTCGGCACCGCCCGCCCCGCATCGCTTACTGCCAGGACTTGATCAGCTCGTCATAGCTGACGGTCTTCGGCTCTTCGTCCTCATTCTCCAGCTTCGCAACCGGAGCGCCAGGGGCGTCAAGCCAGACCTGCGGGTCCTGCGGCTCGTTCATCTTCGGGCCGATGTCGCCCTGGACGCCGGCCTTCTCAAGCCGCTCCAGCACCTTCTCCTGCTCTTCGCAGAGGGCATCGAGCGCTTCCTGCGGGGTCTTTGCCCCCGACATGGCGTCGCCGATGTTTTGCCACCACAGCTGGGCAAGCTTCGGATAGTCCGGAACGTTGGTCCCCGTCGGCGACCACTGGACGCGGGCGGGCGAGCGGTAGAACTCGATCAGACC
>JALOTD010000025.1 GCA_025458105.1 Tabrizicola sp.
CCACGGCGGCGACCACGGGGAAGAGCTGGCGCAGGCCTATACCATCGACACCGGCGAGGAAGCCGCCCCGGCCGAGGATGCTGGCGCCGAGGCTGTTGACTTCGCCACCGTCCTGGCATCGGCTGATGCGGCAGCGGGTGAAGCGGTGTTCCGCAAATGCGCCTCGTGCCACAAGCTTGACGGCACCGATGGCGTGGGCCCACACCTGAATGGCATCGTCGGCCGGAACCATGCAGCTGTCGCGGGTTTCGATTATTCGGAGGCGAACCTTGCATTGGCCGCCGAGCCGTGGACGCCCGAGGCGATCAACGCTTTCATCGAGAACCCCAAAGGTTACATGCCGGGCACCAAGATGGCGTTTCCGGGGATCGCCAAGGTCGAAGACCGCGCGAACCTGATTGCCTTTCTGGCGACCACGACCCCCTGATCAGAGCCCAACCGGCAAGCAGCAAGGCCGCCCCTTCGGGCGGCTTTGTCGTTTTGGCCCGCCTCACGCATTTGCGTAGGGGAATCGCAACTTTGTTGCCTCGACAAAGCGCGATTTAGCATAAATGAATGAAGAAAGCAGTTCACGGGGAGGCAGGCGCATGCGCAACAGGACGCGGGCAACGGCACGGACGAAGGTGGCAGAGCGTGGGGCCCTGCCCCTGGCAACTCTAGCCGCAGTCGGCATTGCATATTTGGCTATAGCGCTGCCCGCGCGGTCCGAGACGGTGATCGTCAGCCACGGGATTTCGACTTTCGGCGATCTGGCGCTGCCGGCTGACTTCGCCCACTTGCCCTACGTCAACCCGAACGCGCCGAAGGGAGGCGAGATCAGCCTGTGGTCGCCCGGCAGCTTTGACAGCTTCAACCCCTATGCCATCGCAGGCAACTCGGCGGCGCTATCGTCGATCTTCTACGAATCCATCCTGTCCGGCACGCTGGACGACGTCAGCGCGGCCTACTGCCTGTTGTGCGAAACGATGGAATACCCGGAGGACCGGTCCTGGGTCATCTTCAACCTTCGGAAGGACGTGACCTTCTCGGACGGCACCCCTTTCACCGCAGAGGATGTGCTGTTCAGCCACAACCTGTTCCTGGAAAAGGGCATTCCGGAATATCGCAGCGTGGCGGCGGGAAAGTATCAGTCGGTGGAGATCCTGGACCCCTACCGCATCAAGTTCACCTTCACCCCGGGCACCCCGTTCCGCGACATGCCGGCGCAGGCCGGAGGCACGACGATCTTTTCGAAGAAGCATTACGAGGAGAACAACCGCGACCTGGAGAAATCCAGCCTGGAGCCTTTCCTGGGCACGGGGGCTTATGTGCTGGAGAGCTTCAAGCCCGGGCAGCAGGTCATCTACAAACGCGACGAGGACTACTGGGGCGCGGATCACCCTCTGAACGTGGGCCAGAACAACTTTGACCGCATCCGGGTTGAGTATTTCGGCGACGACAATGCCGCGCTTGAGGGGTTCAAGGCCGGGGTCTATACCTTCCGCACGGAAGGCGACGCCAAGCGCTGGGCGAACGATTACAAGTTTCCTGCCGTCACCGCTGGCGACGTCGTGACCAAGGTCCTGCCGTCCGGCAATATCGCGGGGGGGCAGTCGATCATCTTCAACCTGCGCCGCCCGCAGTTCCAGGACCCAAAGGTGCGCGAGGCGCTGGGCCTGGTGTTCAACTTTGAATGGTCGAACAAGGCGCTGTTCTTTGGTTTGATGAGCCGGATAAACTCGGTCTGGGAGAATTCCGACCTGGCGGCAGTCGGTGCACCCACACCAGGTGAGTTGGCGTTGTTGAAGCCCTTGGTTGATGAGGGGCTGCTTCCGGCCAGTATCTTGACCGAAGAGGCAAAACTGGCGCCGGAATCGTCGGAAGACACGGCGCTGGACCGGCGCAACCTGCGGCGGGCCTCGGCCCTGCTGGACGAGGCGGGCTGGATCGTGGGCGACGACGGCATGCGCCGGAAGGATGGCCAGACCCTGCGGATGGAGATGGTTCACGTCCGCACTGACCTGTTGCCAGTGATGAACGCCTATGTCGAAAACCTGCGTGCACTGGGGGTGGACGCAAGCTTCGACATCATTGACGCTCCGCAACTGGAGGAGAGGGCAAGCCCGCCGGTCTTTGACTTTGACGCTTTGCCAACAACCGTTGTCAACGGCGGGCTAGAGCCGGGCGGGCAGGTTCTGGGTCAGGCCTGGTCTTCGACCGCCAAGGACAATTCCAGCCGCAATCGGATGGGCTATGCCAATCCGGCAGTGGACCGACTGATCCCAGTGGCCGAAGCAGCAACGAGCCGGGAAGAACTGGCAACCGCGATCAAGGCGATTGATCGGATTCTACGGTCGCAGACGATCTGGGTGCCGCGCTACTACAAGAAGGATCACTGGGTCGCCTACTACAACATGTATGAACACCCCGAGACCCTGCCGCCCTATGCTCTGGGCGAACTGGCGATCTGGTGGTACAACGCCGAAAAGGCAGAGGCGCTGAAAGCCAAAGGCGCGCTGAAATAACAGGGAACGGGCAGGGACTTTGGGCGCCTACATCCTTCGCCGCTTATTGCTGGTGATCCCGACGCTGTTCGGGGTCATGCTGATCAACTTTGCCCTGACCCAGTTCGTTCCCGGTGGCCCAATCGAACAGGTGCTGGCACGGCTGGAGGGCGAAGGGGATTCGATCCAGAACCTGTCCGGGACCGAAGGCATCCAGTTCGGATTTGCCCGCATCGTCTGCGACGAAGGCTTCACAGGCACACCCGCGCTGACGGCCGAGGAATGCCGCAAAGAGGCTATCCCGGCGGTCGAGCGGTTCGTCATCATGATGGGCAACTATCTGACCTTCGATTTCGGCGAGAGCTACTTCCGGTCGATCAGCGTGGTCGATCTGGTGCTTGAAAAGATGCCGGTCTCGATCACGCTGGGCCTGTGGTCGACGCTGATTGCCTATCTGATCAGCATCCCCCTGGGCATCCGCAAAGCGGTGCGCGACGGGTCTAGCTTCGACACCTGGACGAGCGGCATCATCATCGCGGCCTATGCCATTCCGGGGTTCTTGTTCGCAATCATGCTAATGGTCGTCTTTGCGGGCGGGTCCTACTTCCAGTGGTTCCCGCTGCGGGGGCTGACCAGCGACAACTGGTCCGACCTCAGCTTGTGGGGCAAGATCGTGGACTACCTCTGGCACATCGCTTTGCCGGTCACGGCGCAGTTGATCGGGGCCTTTGCCACGCTGACCCTGCTGACGAAGAACAGCTTTCTGGACGAGATCAAGAAGCAGTACGTCATGACCGCCCGCGCCAAGGGCCTGTCCGAGGCCCGCGTGCTGTATGGCCATGTCTTCCGCAACGCGATGCTGATCGTGATCGCGGGCTTTCCCTCGCTGTTCCTGGGCGTGTTCTTCGGCTCCAGCCTCATCATCGAGGTGATCTTCTCACTGGATGGCCTGGGCCAACTTGGCTTCAAGTCAGCCGTCGAACGCGACTATCCCGTGATCTTCGGCACGCTTTTCGCGTTTGGCTTGATTGGCCTGATCGTCGGCATCTTGTCGGACTTGATGTACGTCCTGGTCGATCCGCGCATCGATTTCGAAAGGCGCGAATGATGGCCTTGTCGTCCTTGAACCAGCGGCGCTGGCGCAACTTCAAGGCCAATCGGCGCGCCTACTGGTCCTTGTGGATCTTCCTGGTGCTTTACGGCATTTCGCTTTGCGCCGAACTGATCGCCAATGACCGGCCGATCCTGGTCAGCTACAACGGCGAATTGCATGTGCCGGTCTTCAAGTTCTACCCCGAGACAGCTTTCGGTGGTGATCTGCGGACCGAGGCGAAGTATTCCAGCGTCGAGATCCGCTGCCTGATCGTCTCGGGCGGTTCGCTGGATTGCTGGGACGACCCGGAAGGCATCATCGCTGAAGTCGAGGACAAGGGCACAGCGGCGGGCCAGGCGGTGACCAAGGGTTGGATGATCTGGCCGCCGATTCCCTACAGCTACAACACGATCGTCAACACCGGAGGCGTGGCCCCTGGGGCGCCATCCAGTCAGAATTGGCTGGGCACCGACGACACCAGCCGGGATGTGCTGGCCCGGGTGATCTATGGCTTCCGGCTATCGGTTACCTTCGCGCTGATCGTGACTGCGCTGACGTCGATCATCGGCATCGCTGCGGGGGCCGTGCAGGGCTATTTCGGTGGCATGACCGACCTGATCTTCCAGCGGATCATCGAGCTGTGGTCATCGATCCCGTCGCTGTATGTCATCATCATCCTGACAGCGGTCTGGGCAAAAAGCTTCTGGCTTATGGTTGGGTTAATGGTCCTATTTGGCTGGACGGGGCTGGTCGGTGTCGTACGGGCCGAATTCCTGCGCGCGCGCAACTTCGAATATGTCCGCGCTGCACGTGCGCTGGGCGTGTCCGACGGACAGATCATGTTCCGCCATGTCCTGCCGAACGCCATGGTTGCGACGCTGACCTTCCTGCCCTTTATCATCACCGGCACGATCGGCTCGCTTGCCACGCTGGATTATCTGGGCTTCGGGCTGCCGAACTCTGCCCCGTCGCTGGGCCAGATGTCGCGCCAGGCACAGGCGAACCTGCAAGCCCCGCATCTGGCCTTTACCGCCTTCTTTACCTTTGCGGTGATGCTGTCGCTGCTGGTCTTCATCTTCGAAGGCGTGCGGGATGCCTTTGATCCCAGGAAGACCTTCAGATGAGTGTCCTGGACGTAAGGAACCTGAAAGTGACCTTCCGCCAGGACGGTCGGCGTATCGAGGCGGTCAAGGGTGTCAGCTTTAGCGTGGCCAAGGGCGAGACCGTGGCTTTGGTCGGCGAAAGCGGGTCGGGCAAATCGGTCACCGCGCTGTCGACAGTCGGTCTTCTGGGCGACACGGCCGAAGTCTCGGGCTCGGTGACCTATGCCGGCAAGCAGATGGTGGGTGTCAGCGAACGCGAATTGCGCAAAGTACGCGGCAACGACATCAGTTTCGTCTTCCAGGAGCCGATGACCAGCCTGAACCCGCTGCACACGATCGAAAAACAAATCACAGAAAGCCTGGCCCTGCATCAGGCGCTGACAGGCGCCGCGGCGCGGGCGCGGGTGATCGAGCTTCTTGAAAAGGTCGGCATCCGCAATCCGGAAAGCCGTTTGGGCGCCTATCCGCACCAATTGTCCGGTGGTCAGCGGCAGCGGGTGATGATCGCGATGGCATTGGCCAACGGCCCCGAGCTTCTGGTCGCGGACGAACCGACCACTGCGCTGGACGTCACCATCCAGGCGCAAATTCTGGATCTGTTGGCCGATTTGAAGCGGTCGGAAGGTCTGAGCCTGCTGTTCATCACCCATGACCTGGGCATCGTCCGTCGCATTGCCGACCGCGTCTGTGTCATGCAGAACGGTGAGATCGTGGAACAGGGCAAGGCGACCGAGGTTTTTGCCGCTCCGAGCCATCCCTATACGCAAAAGCTTCTAGCCGCCGAGCAGCGCGGCGGACCCGAGCCGGTTCCTTCGGATGCGACAGAAGTCGTGTCGACAAACGGCCTGCGGGTCTGGTTCCCGATCCAGAAGGGGCTGCTCAAGCGGACAGTCGGCTATGTCAAGGCGGTCAACGATGCAACGCTGACTGTGCGCTCGGGCGAGACGCTGGGCATCGTCGGAGAAAGCGGTTCGGGCAAGACCACTCTGGCACTGGCCATCCTACGGCTGATTGGGTCCACTGGGGCGGCGACGGTTCTGGGGCGCGACATGCAGCGCCTCAAGCGCTCTGATCTGCGCGGGATGCGGCGCGAAATGCAGGTCGTCTTCCAGGACCCCTACGGAAGCCTCTCGCCCCGGATGACGATCGAGGAGGTCATTGCAGAGGGCCTGGGCGTGCACGGGATCGAGCCGGGGCAAAACCGGGCAGAGATGGTGGCGGGCATCCTGCGCGAGGTTGGACTGGACCCCGCAATGATGGACCGATATCCGCATGAGTTTTCGGGCGGCCAGCGCCAGCGCATTGCGATTGCCCGTGCGATGATCCTGCGGCCGAAGCTGGTGGTGCTGGACGAACCGACCAGCGCGCTGGACATGACAGTCCAGGTGCAGATCGTCGAACTGCTTCGGTCCTTGCAGCGCAAGTACGGGCTGGCCTACATCTTCATCAGCCATGACCTGCGGGTGATCCGCGCCATGGCGCACCAGGTGATGGTGATGCAGAACGGTGACGTGGTCGAATCCGGATCCTGCGAAGCCGTGTTCACCAATCCGCAATCCGATTATACCAAGGCTTTGATGGCAGCCGCCTTCGGACCCTAGGCCTTGAAGCTACTTTTCGTCCACCAGAACTACCCGGGCCAGTTCCTGCATCTTGCGCCCGAGATGCAGCGTCGCGGGCACGACGTCCGCGCGATCACCGATGCAGTGAACAAGGCCGAGGGTCCGGTGCCCACCTGGCGCTACAGCTTCACGCCGGAAGCAGTCGATCCAAAGGCAACCCGACTTGGCCGCAACTACACGCTGATGAGCGACCGTGGGGTCGTTGTCGCCCGGTTCGCCCGCAACCTGCGCGACAAGGGCTATGTTCCCGATGTGATCTTTGGCCATTCCGGCTGGGGTGAGACATTGTTTCTGAAGGAAGTCTGGCCCGAAGCCAAGCTTCTGGTCTATGCGGAGTTCTACTATCGTGGGATCGGGGCAGATTCCGGTTTTGATCCGGAGTTCAGCACCACAGGCTTCGACCAGGTGATGATCGCCCAGGGCCGTGCGGCCTATATGGCGCAGGCTTTGGCCCATGCGGACAAGGGCATCTCACCGACCGAATGGCAGGCAAGCACCCACCCGCCCCTTTTGCGCAGCCATATCGAAGTGATCTTTGACGGCGTGAACTGCGACCGTCTGGAGCCAAACCCCGAAGCCAGGTTCGCCCTGCCGAATGGCCGTGTCCTGGCGCGGGGCGATGAAGTTCTGACTTTCGTCAACCGCAACCTCGAACCCTATCGCGGCTATCATATCTTCATGCGCGCCTTGCCGGATGTCCTGGCCGCACGGCCCGAGGCACAGGTTGTCATCGTCGGCGGCGACGGCGTCAGCTATGGACGCGCACCGGGCGGGGGCGGATCATGGAAAGACCGGATCCTGCAAGAAGTGGGCGACCGGCTGGACAGAACCCGGGTCCATTTCATGGGCAAGGTTCCCTATGCCGATCTCGTCAACCTGATGCATGTCAGCCGGGCTCATGCCTATCTGACCTATCCGTTTGTCCTGTCGTGGTCGATGGTCGAAACCATGGCCGCCGGAACCCTGGTCATCGGATCGCGCACCGCGCCGGTCGAAGAGGTGATCACCGATGGCGTGACCGGGCGGCTTGTCGATTTCTTCGACATTCCCGGTTGGTCGGCGGCCATGATCGACGCCTTGGCCCGACCAGAGGCCTATCTTGATATCCGCGAGGCCGCACGTGCGATGGCTCGGCAGCGGTATGATTTGCGCGGCGTCTGCCTGCCGAAGCAGATCGACCTCTTGACCCGCCTAGACCGAGCCTAGGCGATTTCTTCAAAAAAATCGTGACGGAGCCTTTGAAGGCCCCGGTCCGGAGTTTTCGAAACCTCCGAAGCCGGCAGCGCCGAGTCAGACCGCTGACGAATGCCGCGCCTGGACTGCATCATAGGCGTCAAACGCTCGCGCGATCATCCGGGTCAGGGGCTTCGCCCGGTCGGGGATCACAAAGGCATCCGGGGTGACCTTGACCATATCTCTGAACTCTCTCACCGCCTTCTGGAACAAGGCGTCCAGCCGGGCGGGCGAGACGTCAAAGTCCTTTAGAAGTTCGGTCCGGGACACGCAGAAGTCGCACATCAACGCTTCGATGATCCGGCCGCGCAAGGTGTCCTCGCCCGTGAAACGGTGGCCGCGGTGGGTCGAGAAGCGCCCGTCGCGGATTGCCTTGGTATGGGCGGCGGTGGCGCTGTCGTTCTGGGCGAAGCCCTGCGGAAACCGGCTGATGGAGGAGGCGCCAAGGCCGATGAGCACCGGCGACGGATCGTCGGTATAGCCTTGGAAATTGCGCCGCAGCCTTCCGGCGCGTTGGGCACGGGCCATGCCGTCATCGGGTTTGGCAAAGTGGTCGATGCCGATTTCCTGATACCCGTCCCATGTGAACAACCGTCGCGCGGTCTCGAACAGGCTCAGACGCTCTTCCGGCGTGGGCATCGCGTCAGACGGGATCATTTGCTGACGTCGACTCATCCACGGGACATGGGCATAGCCGTAAAGCGCTACCCTGTCGGGTGAGAGGGTCAAAAGTTTCTGCACCGAGTCCGCAATTCGTGGCCCGGTCTGGCTGGGCAGGCCGTACAGAATGTCGGCGTTAAGGCTGGCCACGCCTCGCGCCCGGATGCGTTCGGCCACGTCGCGCGTCAGGGCATAGCTTTGCTCGCGTCCGATTGTCTTCTGGATCATCGGATCGAAGTCCTGCACCCCGATCGAAGCGCGGTTCATGCCCGCGCGGGCCAGGGCATCCAGTCGCGCATCGTCGATCTCGTTCGGGTCAATCTCGACCGAAAACTCACCCCCTTGCGCCATGGGTGCCGCGTTGAAGATGGCCTCGGCCAGAGAAGAGATCAGGTCGGCCGACATGAGCGTTGGCGTTCCCCCGCCCCAGTGCAGGCGGCTGAGCGACACACCTCGCGGCAAGATCTGCTGCAACAGGGCCAGTTCGGCCTTGAGCGTATCGACGTAGGCAATGACAGGTTCGTTCGATGCAGTCCCTTGTGTCCGGCAGGCGCAGAACCAGCACAACCTGCGACAGAACGGCACATGCAGATACAACGATATCTGGCTGCCATCTGGGATTTCTGCGATCCAGCGTTCAAAATCCCCTGCTCCGACAGCCGAATTGAATTGCGGCGCGGTTGGATATGAGGTGTAGCGCGGGACGCGCGCGTCAAACAGACCGAGATGGGCGAGTTGCGGGTCGTGTGTCATCAGGTTAGGCTATGTCAAGCGAACATGACGCTCCTTGACCCAGATCAAGTTACAGGGACGGTGCATGCAGGAACACTCGGTTCACGTACAATGCTCGGAGTGCCCGATCCGGCATCGGGCGGTTTGTGCGCGGTGCGAGACCGACGAGCTGTCGCGGCTGGAGCAGATCAAGTACTACCGCAGCTTTCAGGCCGGTCAGACGATCATATGGTCGGGCGACAGGATGGAGTTCGTCGGCTCGGTTGTGACCGGCATCGCGACGCTGACCCAGACGATGGAAGACGGGCGGCGGCAGATGGTGGGCCTTCTGCTTCCGTCTGACTTCGTGGGCCGTCCTGGCCGTCCAGTTGCAGCCTTCGACGTTACGGCGACGACCGACCTGGTGATGTGCTGCTTCCGCAAGAAGCCGTTCGAGGACATGATGTCCGCAACTCCGCACATTGCCCAGCGTCTCTTGGAGATGACGCTGGACGAACTGGATGCGGCGCGGGAATGGATGCTGCTTCTGGGGCGCAAGACCGCGCGGGAGAAGATCGCCTCGCTGATCTCGATCATCGCGCGGCGCGAGGCCTCACTGCACATGCGGCGGGCGAAGGGTATGCTGTCGGTTGACCTTCCGCTGACCCGGGAAGAGATGGCCGACTACCTGGGTCTGACGCTGGAGACGGTCAGTCGGCAGATCAGCGCCCTGAAGAAGGATGGCGTCATCAATCTGGAAGGCAACCGGCATGTCCAGATTCCGGATATCGACCGGCTGTTGGAAGAGGCGGGCGATGACAGCGACGGGGGCATGCTTGTCTGACCTGTCCACGCGTGGACACCCTAACAGAGCGTTGAAATATCAACAGCTTCGTTGTGGACATGCACCTTTTGTTAACCCTCGCCCCGCCCCGCGAAATTGACCATGCTGACCTTCCACACCTGCGATGTCTTCACCGATCGGGCCTTTGCGGGCAATCCGCTGGCGATCGTCCTTGGGGCTGACGGGCTGTCCTCGGCCCAGATGCAAACCCTGGCGCGTGAGTTCAACCTGTCCGAGACGATCTACGTCATGGCCCCGCGCGACCCCGCCCACACGGCCCGGGTGCGCATCTTCTTTCCCACCGCCGAGATCCCATTCGCCGGCCACCCGACCATCGGCTGCGCGATCCATCTGGCCAGCGCGGGCGAGACAGGCGACTTTGACAAGCGAGTTCACAGCGCCCGTCGTGCCGCATGGCGTGACGGACGCTCCTGACCGTTCTGCGGCGTTGGACCCCGTGCGGTTGGCGCAAGCGCTGGGGCTTGGTCCGGATGAGATCGGTTTTGGCACGCACCGCCCCGGCCTATGGCAGGGCGGGCCAAGGTTCCTCTATGCCCCGGTGGCAAACCTCGACGCCTTGGCGCGTGCCCGGCCGATTGAGCCCGCTTGGTCAGAGGACCCGGCGACAGGGTCGGCCAGCGCGATCCTTGCGGCGCAGCTTCTGGTCAGCGGGGCGCTAGCCGCAGGCGAGACCCGGTTGACCCTGCATCAGGGGGTCGAGATGGGGCGGGCCAGCGTCATCGGGTTGACGGCTGTGGTTGCGGCCAGCAATCTTGCCGAGGTGCGCATCGCGGGCAGTGCCGTGCCGGTGTCCGAGGGCCGCATCCGCGTTCCGTGACCTGTCACAATCCGACCAAGGTTTCGCAGTCCAAGGCTTCAGATTCGGCAAGGGACCAAGATGTTCGGATTCGGTCGCAAGAAAGCTGTCCAGGTCGAGCGGGACTATGGGGCCGCCTTGGCGCGGGGCTGGCCAGCGGGTGAAGTTGCCAAGGAAATCGCCTGGCGTGCGCTGTGGCTGGAAGAGCGCCGCTTGCCGGGCCTAGGGGTTCTGGTCAACGACTTTGTCCGGCACCGGAACGATGACATCCGGGCGCGCGGGCAGCGCTGCCCAATCATCCGGGGCGCGTATGTTGCGGATCAGGCCGAGACGCTGGTTACAAAGGTGCCGGAGCGGCCGCATGTGATCGAGGGGCCGGATGCGGCGATCCTTCTGTTGCCAAAGGTTGCTAAGCAAGCGGCGAAGATCGGGCAGGTGATCCGGGTCAGCTGGGTTCAGGGCGACCGGATCAAGGCGCAAAGCTTCGTCGCGCCGGATGGTCAGCTGGGCCATGGCGGCGCGCTGGCGGATGTGCTGTCCGCACCCGCAACCGGCTTTGCGCTGCATGGTGGGCCTTAGCCGTTCGAGCGGGCGGATCCGGCGCGACTGACCCAGATCCCCGAGCCGGTGCTGGACGGCATCATGGGCTTCATCGGGCCCGAGAGGATGGGGAGCGTCTCCAGGGTTACGGCGCCGATGCAGAACGATCCGGCGACCGTGGGGCTGTAGCACGGGCAGACGGCGGCAGAACGCTTGGCCTTTGCTGCCCTGAACCATCCAGACGTGCCGCAGGGACAGCTTGTGCTACTGGTGTCCAACGACAGCCCGAACGACCGCATTTACCGCGCTTTTGCCAGCTATGGCTGGTGCGCGCCCGACCCGAGCCGGGTTCCGCAGCCCTTGGCTGCGTCAGCACGGCGCACCTTGTGACGCAGGCTGGCCAACAGGCCATGCCGATGATCCTGGCCGCGCTGGACCAGTTTCCACCTTTCCGGCACTAAGCGGGCCGGCGCATCCGTCCGTGGCAACGCCGTCCGCGGGGGCTCGATGCCCCCAAGGATGGCAGCCCGTTCAAGGTCAATGCGCCAGGAAAACCGGCAGTTGGGCGTGTTCCAGCATGTCGCGCGTGGCACCCCCCAGGATTGCCTCGCGGAAACGGGAATGGCCGTAGGCGCCCATCACCAGAAGATCGGCATTTGCGTCGCGCAGGTGACGGGCGAGGACATCGGACACCCTTGGCAGCGTCTTGGCCAGCACGGTGACTTCGGCCCGGACGCCATGGCGCACCAGCATCTGGCACAGAAGCCCGCCGGGATCGGACCGTTCCGGTCCATGGGTCGGCGGGTCGATCACGACGATCTGCACAGACTCGGCACGGCGCAGGAAGGGCATGGCGCGGCGCGCGGCCACCAGCGCCTCGCGGCTTTGGTTCCAGGCGACGACGATCCTGCGGGGATCGGTCGAGGGCATACCGCTCTCTGGCACGATCAGCACCGGGGCGATGCCTTCGAAAAGGGCCGCCTCGATCACTGCCTCGTCCTCGACCCCGCGCGTGTTGCCATAGGGCAAGGGCAGGACCACCAGATCGGCATAACGGGCACGGGTGGCGACAACATCTGTCAGCGCGCCCAGTTGGGTGACGGCGGAATCGATCGCATAGCGGAGATCGGGTGACTGGGCGCCAATGGCCTCGGTCATCGCCTTTTCGGTGGCGCGCGCTTCTTCCTCGGCGCGGTCCATCGCGGCGGCGATCATCACCGCTCCCGAACCGACATAGGAATAGCCGATCTGGGTGCGGTCTACCCCCAGAACCAGCGCATCGAGATGGGCATCCGCCCGCGTCGCAAGGGCTGCAGCGGCAGATACCGCTGGCAGAAGGCCTTGTGCAGACGTGGCAACTGTCAGGAGGGATTTGTAGGCCATTGTCGTCTCCCTGATCAATGATGGGGACAAGGTGTCAAAGCCTCGCCGACCCTGCCTTGACCGAGGTCAATCGCGAGCGGCGGCACAGTTGACGCAGATCAAGGTAGCACGCGCCGCTGCAATGCAGAAGCAGACTGTCGAAGCGTCGGCGCAACCCCGATTCACCTTGGGCAAAGCCGGTCGGACAGGACGAAGGGACGCGAAACATGTGGGATTACCTTAAACTGATCGGGCTGGGCCTCGTCGCGGTCTGCGCCGCGATCGCGGCGAACTACGCCCATGATCTGGCTTATCAGGTCAATGCGATAACCGTGATGCTGGCCGCCGGCCTTGCCTTTCTGTGGGTGCTGCGGACAGCGGGGGACCCGAAGGTCACCAACCAGGCCGAGTACTTTGACGGCGTGATCCGGGCGGGGGCGATTGCCACGGCCTTCTGGGGCGTGGTGGGCTTTCTGGTCGGCGTGGTCATCGCCACGCAGCTGGCCTTTCCGCAGCTGAACTTCGAATGGGCTCAGGGCTACCTGAACTTTGGCCGCCTTCGTCCGCTGCACACCAGCGCGGTGATCTTCGCCTTCGGCGGCAACGCGCTGATCATGTCCTCCTTCTACATCGTCCAGCGCACCAGCGCCGCGCGCCTGTTTGGCGGCTCCTTGGGCTGGTTCGTGTTTTGGGGCTGGCAACTGGTCATCGTCCTGGCCGCAACCGGCTATGTCCTGGGTGCCACCCAGGCCAAGGAATATGCCGAACCCGTCTGGTACGTCGACATCCTGATCACCGTGGTCTGGGTAGCCTTCCTGGTCGCCTTCATGGGCACCCTCTTCAAGCGGAAGGAACCCCACATCTACGTGGCGAACTGGTTCCTGCTGTCGATGATCCTGACGGTCGCGATGCTCCACCTCGTGAACAATGCGGCAATCCCGGTTTCCATCTTCGGAAGCGCGCAGGTCCAGCTTTACGCAGGTGTCCAGGATGCCATGGTTCAGTGGTGGTACGGCCACAACGCCGTGGGCTTCTTCCTGACCGCGGGCTTCTTGGGGATGATGTACTACTTCGTCCCGAAGCAGGCCGAACGCCCCGTCTTCAGCTACAAGCTGTCGATCATCCACTTCTGGGCGCTGATCTTCCTGTATATCTGGGCCGGTCCGCACCACCTGCACTACACGGCACTGCCCGACTGGGCCTCGACCCTGGGTATGGTCTTCTCGGTGATCCTGTGGATGCCCTCCTGGGGCGGCATGATCAACGGGCTCATGACCCTGTCCGGCGCCTGGGACAAGCTGCGCACCGACCCGATCATCCGGATGATGGTCGTCTCCATCGGCTTCTACGGGATGAGCACTTTCGAAGGCCCGATGATGTCGATCAAGGCCGTCAACAGCCTGTCGCACTATACCGACTGGACCATCGGCCACGTCCATTCCGGAGCCTTGGGCTGGAACGGGATGATCACCTTCGGCGTCCTCTACTACCTGGTGCCGCGCCTGTGGAACCGCGAGGGCCTCTACTCGCTGAAACTGGTCAGCTGGCACTTCTGGCTCGCGACCATCGGGATCGTCCTCTACGCCTCGGCGATGTGGGTCACCGGCATCATGGAGGGCCTGATGTGGCGTGAAGTCGACGCGAACGGGTTCCTCGTGAACGCCTTCGCCGACACGGTGGCCGCGAAGTTCCCGATGTATGTGGTCCGTGCGCTGGGCGGGGGGCTCTTCCTCGCGGGGGCAATCATCATGTGCTGGAACCTGTGGATGACGGTCCGCGCGCAGCCGGCGCGCGAGACGAAGCATGCCTTCGTGCCTGCGGAATAAGGGGACAAGACAATGGGAATTCTCGACAAGCACAAGGCAATCGAAACCCACGCGACGCTGCTGATGGTTCTTAGCCTTCTGGTCGTGACCATCGGGGGAATCGTGCAAATCGTTCCGCTCTTCTATCTGGAGAACACGATCGAGAAGGTGGAGGGCGTCCGTCCCTACACCCCACTGGAACTGGCGGGCAAGCAGATCTACCTGCGCGAAGGCTGCTATGGCTGCTATGGCCATTACAGCCTGGCGGCGGAATCGATGTACGACCGGCCGTTCCAGTGGGGGTCAAAGCGCACGGGGCCCGACCTTGCCCGGGTGGGCGGCCGCTATTCCGACGAATGGCACCAGGACCACTTTGAAAACGCCAAATCGGTCGTGCCGGAATCCGTGATGCCGCCCTATGGCTTCTTGGCTGACAACGTGATCGACGGGAAATACATTCAGGATCTCGTCTCGACCCATGCGCTGGTCGGCGTGCCCTATACCGAGGACATGGTCAATAACGCGCTGGCCGATTTCAAGGCGCAGGTCGACCCGTTGGGCGACTTTGACGGGCTGGAGGCGCGCTATGGCGAAGACGCTTTCGGGACGCCGATCAATGTGCGGAACTTCGACGGCCAGCCCGAACTGACCGAGATGGACGCGCTGATCGCCTATATCCAGGTCCTGGGCACCATGGTCGATTTCTCGACCTATACCCCTGTGGCGAACCGGTAAGGGGGCGCAAATGGAAACCTATACCTTCCTGCGCCATCTGGCCGACAGCTGGTTCCTGCTGGCGATGACCCTGGGCTTTCTGGCGCTGTGCGTCTGGGCCTTCCGTCCTGGCAGCCGCGCCATGCATCAGGATGTCGCCAATTCCATATTCCGCAATGATGACCGTCCTGCGGATGCCCACCCTGCCAATAAGGAGGCGTAAGGCCATGTGCGCCAAGCCAATCAAGAAAGAGCCCAAGCAGGTGGAGACGACAGGCCACCAGTGGGATGGCATCGAGGAATGGAACAACCCGCTGCCGCGCTGGTGGGTCTGGGTGTTCTACGCCACCATTGTCTGGGGGATCGGCTATACCATCGCCTATCCGGCCTGGCCCCTGATCAAGGAAGCGACGCCGGGCCTTCTTGGGGCAAGTACCCGGGCGGATGTTGCAGCCGAAATCGCCCGTGTGGACGAGGCCAATGCTTCGATCAAGGCCAAATTGGTGGCAGCCGACCTGAACGCCATCGGCGCTGATCCTGAGCTTGCCACCTATGCCCAGAACGCAGGCGCAGCCGTGTTCCGCACGAACTGCACCACATGCCACGGGACTGGGGCGAACGGGTTTGAAGGCAAGGGCTATCCAAGCCTGATTGACAACGACTGGCTGTGGGGTGGAACGATGGAAGACATCCATCTGACCATTACCCACGGCATCCGCAACACCACCGACGCGGACGCCCGCTATTCCGAGATGCCCAAATTTGGGGTGGATGGTCTTTTGGACGACACCCAGATCGCGCAAGTGGCGGAACATGTGCTGGCGATCTCGGGGCAGGAACATGACGCGGCGTCGGCAGCGGCGGGGGCAACGGTCTGGGCCGATGCGGGGTGCAACGGTTGCCACATGGACGACGGGACCGGCGACCGGGCGCAGGGCGCGCCGAACCTGACTGACGCGATCTGGCTGTATGGCGGGTCACGTGAAGCAATCATCGAATCCGTCCACTTCGCGCGGTTCGGCGTGATGCCCGACTGGAACGAACGCCTGAGCGAGGACGAGATCCGCGCGGTGGCCTTCTATGTCCATGGCAAGGGCGGCGGCGAATAGGTGAAGAAGCATCTGCCACCTGGAAGGGGGGCGGTCGGCCCCCTTTTCATTTCCCGACCCGATGGCGATTGGCCCGTCATCCGAGGGGCTTGCGCCGGAATGTCGCAGTCGAACGTCCGGGTTCCCTTGGCCTCTTGATGCAGGTCAAGGTTGGACCAGCCGGAATGCCCGATGGGTGACATGAGACGCGCAGCGATGCGCAAGGAGACCTGCCCCGTGTCGAATTCTGAAACCCCGGAAAGCCTTTACGTCGCGCGTGAGCCGGTCTTTCCTCGTCGGGTGAAGGGCAATTTCCGGACGCTGAAGTGGTGGATCATGGCGGTAACGCTGGGCATCTACTACATCACCCCCTGGCTGCGCTGGGACCGCGGGCCGTCGCTGCCCGATCAGGCGGTGCTGGTGGACCTCGCCAACCGGCGCTTCTTCTTCTTCATGATCGAGATCTGGCCGCACGAATTCTACTTCGTCGCGGGGCTGCTGATCATGGCGGGCCTCGGGCTGTTCTTGTTCACCAGCGCGGCGGGGCGGGTCTGGTGCGGCTATGCCTGCCCGCAGACGGTCTGGACCGATCTCTTCATCCTGGTCGAGCGCTGGGTGGAAGGCGACCGCAATGCAAGGCTGCGACTTTACCGGCAGAACTGGGACGTAGAAAAGATCCGCAAGCGGACGATCAAGTGGACCATCTGGTTCCTGATCGGGCTCGCCACGGGTGGGGCCTGGATCTTCTATTTCACCGACGCGCCCACTCTGCTGCGCGACCTGGTGACCGGGCAGGCGCATCCGGTGGCTTACATCACCATGCTGATCCTGACGCTGACGACCTTCGCCTTCGGCGGATTCGCGCGGGAGCAGATCTGTATCTACGCCTGCCCCTGGCCGCGCATCCAGGCCGCGATGATGGACGAGGACACGCTGACCATCGGCTACCGCGAGTGGCGGGGCGAGCCACGGGGCAAGCTTGGCACGGAAGGCGCGGGGGACTGCATCGATTGCATGGCCTGCGTGAATGTCTGCCCCATGGGCATCGACATCCGGAACGGCCAGCAGCTGGCCTGCATCACCTGCGGCCTTTGCATTGACGCCTGCAACGACACGATGGACAAGATCGGCAAGCCGCGTGACCTGATCGGCTATCTTGCCCTGACTGACGAGACGCGCGAACGGGCAGGCCAACCAGCGAAAAGCGTGTGGAGCCATGTCTTCCGGCTGCGCACCGTTCTTTACACCGTGCTTTGGGCGGGGGTCGGCGTCGGCCTGATCGTGGCGCTGTTCCTGCGCTCGCCCATCGACGTGAACGTGACGCCGGAACGCAACCCGACCTATGTGCTTCTGTCCGACGGCAGCATCCGCAACGCCTATGAGCTGCGGTTGCGCAACATGCAGGGCGAGGACGCGCGCTTTACCATCGCAGTCACGTCAGACGCCTTCGTGACCCTTTCGCTGGAAGGCGCCGAAGGGCTGACCGTGACCGTCCCTGCGAACGAGACGAAGTCACAGCGCGTCTACCTGACCGCACCTCCGGGCAGCCGGGCGGCCGTCAGCGAACGGACGAACGTGCGGCTTTGGGTCGAGGAGCAGGGCACGACCAACCGGGTCCACCATGACACGATCTTCAACGGGAAAGAGGACTGAGATGAGCGAACTGACCGGAAAGCATGTCTTCGCGATCACTGCCGGGGCCTTTGGCGTCATCATCGCGGTTAACCTGACCTTGGCCTTTCAGGCGGTGAACACCTTCCCGGGGCTGGAGGTGAAGAATTCCTATGTCGCAAGCCAGGGGTTCAACGACCGGAAAGCGGCGCAAGAGGCTTTGGGGTGGTCACTGGTCCCGACCTATGCCGAGGGCCGGATCAAGCTGGCCTTTACCGACCGCGACGGCCTGCCGGTGCGGGTGGGGGACCTGGAGGTGCTGGTGGGCAGAACGACCTCTACCGTAGATGACGCGCGGCCCGCGTTCACCGAAATGGGCGACATCTACGCGGCACCGCTGGACCTGGCGCGGGGCAAGTGGATGGTGAAGGTCACCGCCGTTGCCCCCGATGGGACGCTGTTCGAACAGCGGACCGAACTTTTCGTGCAGGGGTGACCCGATGACCGTCGCCGAGGATTTTGGACGCGCGCGCATCTCGGCCTGCCCAGCCTGCGCAGTGGTGCCTGCCGCTGAGAGGATCGCTGCGCTGCGGGCCGAACGCGAAGGGCGGATCATGCTGTCCTTGCCCAAAGCGGCTGGCGCACTGACGATCTCCTCGGTCGAAGCGGCCTTGCAGGCGGTGCCGGGGGTGAGGAGCGCGCGGGTGAACCTGACCCAGAAGCGCGTCAGTGTAGAGACGGGCGCGGGCGTGACGGCCAAGGCGCTGGTCGCAGTGCTGGACGAGGCGGGCCATGAGGCCCATGAGCTGGACCCAGGCCTGCTGTCGGCCACAGAAACCGACCGGCAGGGGCGTGACCTGCTGATGCGGCTGGGGGTGGCGTTCTTCAGCATGATGAACGTGATGCTGCTGTCGGTCGCCGTCTGGTCGGGGGCCGAGGATGCGACGCGCGACCTCTTCCACTGGATTTCCGGCGCGATTGCGCTGCCCACGGTGATTTTTTCCGGCCAGCCATTTTTTCGGTCAGCTTGGGCCAGCCTGCGGCAGGGCAAGCTGGGGATGGATGTGCCGATCAGTCTGGCGTTGATCCTGGCCTCGTCGATCTCGGTCTATGAGACCTGGATGTCGGGGCATCACGCCTATTTCGACGCCGCCGTGATGCTGGCCTTCTTCCTGCTTCTGGGCCGCTATCTGGACCATCGGACCCGTGCCATCGCGCGGTCGGCGGCCGAGGAACTGGCCGCGCTGGAAGTGCCTCGCGCGATCGTGCTGGTGGATGGCGAAGAGGTAGAGACGGTGACCTCGGCGGTCGCGCCGGGTGATCTGGTGCTGGTGCGGCCCGGTGCACGGATGCCGGTGGACGGGGTGGTGGTCTGCGGAGCATCCGAGCTGGACCGAAGCCTGTTGACCGGCGAAAGCCTGCCGGTACCCGTGGGCGAGGGCACGATCGTCAGCGCGGGCGAGGTCAACCTGACCGGCCCCCTGACCGTGCGGGTGACGGCGGCGGGGAAGGACAGTTCCCTGCACCGGATGGCTGATCTGGTGGCCGTCGCGGAAGGGGCGAAGACGCGGTATACCAGTCTGGCCGACCGGGCATCGCGGCTTTATTCGCCGCTGGTGCATATCCTGTCGTTCAGCGCCTTCGGCTACTGGATGTGGGCGACGGGGGGCGATCTGCGCTATGCGATCAACATCTCGGCGGCGGTTCTCATCATCACCTGCCCCTGCGCGCTGGGCCTGGCGGTGCCGGCGGTAGTGACTTCGGCCAGCGGACGGCTGTTCCGCAAGGGGCTTCTCATCAAGCACGGCACGGCGCTGGAGCGGCTGGCCGAGGTGGACACGGTTGTCTTCGACAAGACCGGGACGCTGACGCTGGGTGTGCCGGAACCGGTGGCGCTGGAGGGTCATCCGCGCGAGGCGCTGGCCGTGGCCGCGGCGCTGGCGGCTGGGTCGTCGCATCCCTTGGCGCGGGCCTTGGCTGATGGGGTGCGGGCGCTGGGCGTGGGGGCTGTCGATGTTGCAGAGGTCCGCGAAGTGCCGGGCTGTGGGATCGAGGGCGAGTGGAAGGGCGGTCGCGTGCGGCTGGGACGGGCCGACTGGTGCGGGGCCGAGGCGGTGGCTGCGACGGCGACCTATCTGGCGCTGGATGGCGAGACCCATGCCTTTGCCTTCACCGACCGCCCGCGTCCCGGTGCCGAACAGGCGGTGCGGGCCTTGCAGGCGGCGGGGCTGCGGGTGGAGCTTCTGTCGGGCGATGCCGAGGAACCGGTGCGCGCATTGGCCGAGCGGCTGGGGATTGCGACCTGGGCGGCGGGAGTGCGGCCCGAGGAGAAGGCCGCGCGGGTGGCCGAGCTGTCGCGCGCGGGCCGGGTGCTGATGGTGGGCGACGGGCTGAACGACACGGCGGCGCTGGCGGCAGCGCATGTGTCGATTTCCCCGGCGACGGCGCTGGACGCGGCACGGGTAGCGTCCGACATCGTGCTTTTGGGGCAGGATATGGCACCGATTGCGGACGCGGTGCGGATCGGGCGGCAGTCGGCGCGGCGGATGGTCGAGAACTTCCTGATCTCGGGCGGCTACAACGTTGTGGCGGTGCCGCTGGCATTGGTGGGCCTGGCCACGCCCCTGGCGGCGGCCTTGGCGATGTCCCTGTCATCGATTACGGTGTCCTTGAACGCCATGCGGTTGAAGTAGATGGAAATCCTGTCGATCCTGATCCCCGTGTCGCTGTTTCTGGGCGGGATCGGGCTGGTGGCCTTCTTCTGGGCGATGAAGACCAGGCAGTTTGACGACCCGGAAGGCGATGCGCACCGCATTCTGACCAAGGACTGGGACGACCGGCCAAAGCCTTGAGACGGGTTTTAGCCGTTCAGGAGGATCGCATCCTTGCCGGACAGACTGACCTCGACCTGCGCGCCAACGACTGGCGGCGGCTGGTCGGCGCGGTTGAAAGTGTCCAGGACCACCGTTTCACCGGCGACATGCGCGCGCAGGCGGATGATCGAGCCCATGAACTCGACGCTTTCGATGGTGCCAGGCAGCACGGTTTCATGCCCCGCTTCACGCCCCAGGCGCAGGGCTTCGGGCCGCAGGGCTATGGCCATCGTCTGGCCTTTGCCCTGGGCGAGTGTCCCAGGCAGGGTCAGCGTTGACTCTCCCAGCCGAACGCGACCTGCAGCAGGATCGTCGACCGTGACGGCGAAGGTGTTCAGCGTGCCCACGAAATTCGCAACGAAGCGGGTGGTCGGGCGGTTGTAGATCTCGAACGGGGCGCCGACCTGATCGGCGATCCCGGCGTTCATCACGACGATGCGGTCGGAAATCGACATCGCCTCTTCCTGGTCGTGGGTCACGAAAATCGTGGTGATGCCCAGGCGCTGCTGGATCTCACGGATCTCGGACCGCAGGGAGACACGCACCTTGGCGTCCAGCGCCGAGAGGGGTTCGTCCAACAGAAGGACGCGCGGGCTGGGCGCCAGCGCCCGGGCCAGCGCCACGCGCTGCTGCTGGCCGCCGGAAAGCTGGAAGGGGAAGCGTGATCCAAGGTCGGGCAGGCCAATCAGCTTCAGCATCTCGGCCACGCGGGCCTCGCGCTCGGCCTTGCCCACGCCCTTGACCTTAAGCCCGAAGGCCACGTTGTCGGCCACCGTCAGGTTCGGGAACAGGGCATAGGCCTGGAACATCATGCCGATGTTGCGGGCATTGGCCTTCAGCCCCGTCACCTCTTGCCCGTCAATCTGGATGCTGCCGGACGTGGGCCGTTCGAACCCCGCCACCATGCGCAGGACGGTGGTCTTGCCGCAGCCCGAGGGCCCCAGAAGCGAGATGAATTCGCCCTTTTCCACGGTCAGGTTGAAGTCCTTGACCACAAGGTTCGACCCGAAGGCCTTTTCCAGGTGGGAGATTGCCAGATAGGTCATCAGGCCTTGGCCCTTTCGTGTTTCGCCAGCCGCGAGACCAGCTGCATCAGACCCATGCAGCCCCAGGTGATGGCGAAGGCGATCACCGCCAGCGCGGGGGGCTCATAGGCGCGGTTGGCGCCCAGAAGCTGCATGAAGGGGCCGAAGGCGGGGCGGTTGAGAAGCGCCGCCATGGTGAACTCGCCCAGCACGATGGCGAGCGTGAGGAAGGCGCCGGACAGGACCGCGACCATCACATTGGGCAGGATCACGCGGCCCAGGATGGTGATCCAGCCCGCGCCCAGGGACTGCGCGGCCTCGGTCAAGGTGGCGACGTCGATGGTGCGCAGGCCCGTGTCGACCGACCGGTACATGTAGGGCAGCGCAAGCGTGGTGTAGCCCATGGTCAGCAGGATGTCGGTCCCAAGGGCCGAGCCGGTGAGAGGCAGCCAGGACGAGGTGTTGTAAAGCCGGATATAGCCGAAGACGAGCACGATGGCCGGGATCACCAGCGGCAGAAGCGTGACGAATTCCACGAAGGGCCGGGCCTGCGGCAGTTTCAGCCGCACCCAGTAGGCCGTGGGGACGACCAGGAACACGCCGACCACGATGGTCGCGGCGGCGAGGGTGAGGGAATAGCTGAACGTCTCCCAGAAGCGCGGGTCTTCGAACACCTTGCGATAGGCGTCGAAGGAATACTCGCCCCGGCGCATTTTCAGGCTGAACTCGGTCATCCCCACCAGCGGCAGGATGAAATACAGGCAGCCGAGGACGAGGATCGTCCAGGAAATCAGCCGGGTCATTTCAGCCACCTTTCCGACCGGACGCGCAGCCAGATGTAGATGGTGTTGGCGGCGATGGTGATGACGATCATCCCAAAGGCCAGCGCATAGCCAAGGTTGGGGTTGCCCAGCACATCGCCCCGGATCTGGGCGAACAGCTTGATCGGCACGATGTTCAGCTGCGGCCCGGTCAGGGCGAAGGCGGTGGCGACCGCTCCGAACGCATTGGCGAAGAGAAGCGCGAAGGTGCCCAGCAGCGAGGGGAACAGGATCGGCAGGGCGACCATGCGCCAGTATTGCGCGGTGGTGGCGCCGAGGACCGCCGCCGCTTCACGCCATTCCTTCTTCAGCCCGTCCAGCGCGGGGATGATGATCAGGATCATCAGCGGGATCTGGAAGAAAAGGTAGGTGATCACCAGGCCCCAGAAGGACAAAAGGTTGAACCCATAAGCGCGCAGGTTGATGCCCATGTCGCGCAGTTCGAGCGTGATCAGGCCTGCGGGGCCAATGGTCGCGATGAAGGCAAAGGCCAGGGGCACGCCGGCAAAGTTCGACGCGACGCCTGAAAAGGTGAGGAGCGGCGAGCGCACCACCTTTGGCAGCCCGCCGAAGACGACGGCAGCGGCCATGGCAAAGCCGATGGCGCAGCCCAGCGCGGCAGTGATGAGGCTGAGCTTGATCGAGGTCCAGTAGGCGCTGCGGATCGAGTCGGTGTTCAGGTCCAGAAGGTTCTGAAAGGTGAACCCGCCATCGGCATCCTGGAAGGCGCCCGTGACGATGCGGAAGGTCGGCAGGATCAGGAACAGGACGGCAAAGGCGGCGAAGGGCAGGATTCCCAGCCACTCCAGCGGCAGCCTGCGCTGTGCGCGGCGGACCGGTCCCTGTGCCATCATTCCCCCTGGTTGACGTGGCGGCTCTGACGGCCGCCTGAAGGTACCGCGCCCCGGTCAGTCCCAGGGCGCGGGGAAAGCATCATTCGACGTTGGCACCGACGACGGCATCCCAGCCGCCGGTCACGGCGGCCTTGTTGGCGTCGACCTCTTCCAGCGTCGGGAAGTAGGCGGCCTCATAGGCTTCGGCCGGGGGCAGCGCGTCCAGGAGGTCCTGCGGGATCTTGCCGGCGGCGACCATCGCGTGGAAGCGGGCCGGGTGGCAATAGCCCTTCAGCCAGCCAAGCTGACCTTCGTCGCTGTAGAGGTATTCCATCCACAGTTTCGCGGCATTGGGCTGCGGCGCATAGGCGCTGATCGCCTGGACGTAGACCCCGGCCAGAACGCCCGACTTCGGCACCACGACCTCGACAGGCGGGTTACCGGCCAGCGTGTCGCGGGCGGCAAGGGCGTTGTAGTCCCACATGATGACGATGGGCGTGGTGCCTTGCGCCAGCGTGCCAGCCTTGCCGATGACCGGGACAAAGTTGCCCGCGTCGTTCAGCTGCTTGAAGAATTCGAGCCCCGCCTTGCCCGCGGCGTCGCCCGGCGCGGCGCCGGTCGACATGCCAGCGGCCAGAACCGCCAGGATCGCCTGGTTCGAGGCGCGCGGGTCACCGGCCAGCGAGACCATGCCCGCATATTCCGGCTTCAGAAGGTCGGCCCAGTCCTGGGGCACGTTCTCGACAAGGTCCTTGTTCACCAGGAAGGACATCACGCCGTAGTAGTCGGCGTACCAGTGGCCTTCCGGGTCCTTGATGCCTTCGGGGATCTCGTCCCAGGTGGCGACCTTGTAAGCCTGGGTCAGACCTTCCGACTTGGCTTGCGGACCGAAGGCCAGGCCCACGTCCAGCACGTCGGGCGCCTGCGGACCCTTGTTGTCCTTGTTGGCCTTCACGGCCTCAAGCTCGTCCGCGCTGCCCGCATCGGGGTTCAGCTCGTTCACGGTGATCTCGGGGTACTTCGCCTTGAAGCCCGCGATGACATCACCATAGCCGCACCAGTCATGAGGCAGCGCGATGGTCGAGAGCATGCCCTCGGCCTTGGCAGCGGCCTCGATCTCGGCCAGCGACTGTGCCGAAGCAACGCCGGTCGAGGCGATGATCGCCAGGCTGGTCGTCAGACACAGGAAGTTTCGTCTCATCATGGCAATGTCCCCCATTGGTTTTGCGTCTTGGCCCGCCCAATAGTCGGGCGCTTGCGGCCCTTCGATGGCGGTGGTTTGTAACAGTCACGTAACAGCCTTGCGAAAGTTCTGACAAGCCGCAATCGCCTTCCAGGTCAGACCGGAACGAACGCGCCCCGGACAGGATCGTAGTGCTCCAAGCCCCCCTCGCCGGTATCGGTCCACAGGCCGTGTAGGGTCAGCCGCTCATCCTCGACAGCCATGCGGACGAAGGGAAAGGTCAAGAGGTTCTCGAGACTGGTCAGAACCGCCTGCTTCTCCAGTGCGGTCAGGATCTGGTCTTCGGGCAAGTGCTTGACCTGCTGATAGCCGGGCCGCAGGATGTCCATCCAGCGCCCGACGAAGCTGGATTTCTCTTCCAGTGCGGGCGCATGGCCCCGGCACATGTCATGGCACCCCTTGACCCCGCCGCAATTGGAATGGCCCAGCACGACGATATGCGCGACACCGAGACCGGTGACCGCATATTCCACCGCGGCCGAAGTCCCGTGGTATTCGCCATCAGGGTTGTAGGGTGGCACCAGGTTCGCGACGTTACGGTGGATGAAGAACTCACCCTCATCGGCGCCGAAGATACTGGTGACATGCACCCGGCTGTCACAGCACGAGATGACCATTGCGCGCGGATGTTGACCGCTTTGGGCCAATCGCCGGTACCAGGCGCGATTTTCGGTATAGGTCGTCGCCCGCCAGCCATGAAAGCGCTGGACCAGATAGGTTGGCAGCGGACGGACCATCAGATGCGCTTGCTCGCTCATCCCCCCTGCCTAAGCGGCATTCGTCGAAAATTCGAGAGGCAAAAAGCACGGCAACAGCGGAAGCCGAAACCAATTCTTCAGCATGCCGGTTCAGCATCAGGCCCGGGTATGTGTTGGATGATCGGGTGACCAGATGGGTATGGTAACGGCGCTCGCCCCGCGTGAGGTGGTGCGTCAGGATGTCGAGGCGATTGCGGCGATCTACCGCAATCTGGGGGCACCGACGGCAGAACAGATGGTAACGCGCGCCTTGGGCGAACTGGCGCTGACCATGGCCGGGCTGGCCGAGAAGGTGCGCTGTCAGGATCTGCGCGACCTGTCACGCCAGATCCGCCGATTGCAGCGCCTGGCCGAGGATCTGGGGCTGATCACTCTGGCTCAGGTGGCCGGGGATAGTCGGACCTGCCTTGACCGGGCGGACAGCACAGCCTTCTCTGCGGTCTGGGCGCGGCTTCTCCGCGTGGCGGAACGGTCGCTGGCCCCGATCAGTGGCAGCATCGATCTTTCAGGCTAAAAGAAGCCGGTCAGCCATCCGGTCTTCCACCATAGCTTTACGACGCGCTGCCTGATGCAACTTTGGGGCGAAGAAATGTGGATCTTGGCCGGAAAACTGCCGGGGCAATTCCGGCAATCGCAGTGTGTGGCGGGAAAAAGCGCCGCACCCTAGTTGGAACAGTTGCTTTCTTCCTGCGATTTCTTCCATTTGGGCTATGTCAGCCGGACCTACCTGCAAGGAAGACCAGTGTCATGAGCTTTACGTTTGGCGACCCGTCGGCCCCAGCCTTGCCTCTGCATGTTGTCACGTCTGACGGTCTTGCCGATTTCCTTGCCACAGACGGCGCGGCCTGGGACGCTTGGCTGACGGCATCGGGCTTCAAGGCCGATCTGGGCGAAACGCGCCTTTTGCCGGGAAACAATGGCGCGCTGGCCGGAGCGGTCGTTGGCTACGGCACGGCCAAAGCCCGCAGACGCCAGCGGTTCGGTCTGGCCAAAGCTGTCGCTGTGCTGCCCCCGGGCAACTGGCGTCTTTCGGGTGCCCTGACGGAACCGGAGGCGACAGAGGCCGCCGTGGGCTGGCTTCTGGCAGGCTACAGGTTCGACCGATATCGCCCAGGTCGAAAATCTGCCGACTTGCCGCGCCTGGTCTGTCCCGAAGGCGTCGATCCGCGCCGACTGATCGCGATGGTCGAGGGCGAGGTTGTGACGCGCGACCTTATCAACACCCCCGCGCAGGACATGGGCCCGGCCGAGCTTGAAGCGGCAGCCCAGGACCTCGCGCAGCAGTTTGGCGCGACGATCACCGCAACGGTCGGCGACGACTTGTTATCGGCCAACTTCCCGATGGTCCATGCCGTGGGCCGCGCCAGCCCGCGGGCGCCCCGTCTGATCGACCTGACCTGGGGACAGAGCGGCCCGCGCCTGACACTGGTGGGAAAGGGGGTCTGCTTCGATACCGGGGGGCTGAACCTCAAGCCGTCCACTGGCATGAACCTGATGAAGAAGGATATGGGCGGGGCGGCGACTGTGCTGGGCCTTGCGCGGATGATCATGGCCCTGGGCCTGCCCCTGCGGCTGCGCGTCCTGATCCCGGCCGTCGAGAATGTCGTGTCCGGCAACGCCCTGAAACCCAAGGACATCCTGACCAGCCGCAAGGGCCTGACCATCGAGGTGAACGATACCGACGCCGAGGGTCGCCTGGTTCTGGCCGATGCGCTGGCGCTGGCTTGCGAGGATCCGCCTGATCTTCTGGTCAGCATGGCCACGCTGACGGGGGCTGCGCGGGTGGCGGTAGGCCCCGATCTTGCCCCCTATTACTGCGACGATCCTGACGTCGCGGCGGCTCTGGAAACCGGCGCGATGCTGGGCTTTGATCCGGTCTGGCGGATGCCGTTTCATGATCCCTACGAGGCCGTCATCGAACCCGGCATCGCCGATCTGGACAATGCGCCGGGCTTCGGCTTTGCGGGGTCGATCACTGCGGCCCTCTTCCTGCGGCGCTTTGTCGAGGGGCCGCGCTACGTACACTTCGACATCTACGGTCACACGCCCAGCGACCAGCCCGCGCGTCCGAAAGGCGGGGTCGGTCAGGGGGCGCGGGCGCTGTTGCATGCGCTGCCTGGTGTTCTTGGATTGGGGGGCCGCTGATGGATCGCCGGATGAAACCGTTCTCGGGCCGTGTGGCCCATGTCAGCCTGAGGGGCGAGATAATCGCCAACTTCACCGAGGGCGAAGAGGCGCAGGTGATTGCCCCGATCGCAGACCTCCGGACCAAGCCGGACGGAGCGCGCGACCGTCAGCTTCTCTTGGGGGCCGCCGTCACGATCATCGACCAGGAACAGGGCTATGCCTTCGTCCAGGCCCGCCGTGATGGCTATTGCGGCTGGGTCAGGCAGTCCGACCTTGGGCAGGGGCCGGAACCCACGCACTGGGTCGTCGCACCCAGCACGCATCTTTACACCGAACCCGTGGTGCAAGCGCCAGAGAAAGCGGGGATCAGCCTGGGCTGTCGCGTCGCGTTGACCGGGTCCTGGGGGGCTTGGGCCAACACACCGCATGGCTACGTTCCAATCGCCCATCTGCGCCCGATCGGTCAATGGGCACCTGACCCGGTGTCTGTTGCGGAAAGCCTGCTCGGCACGCCCTATCTCTGGGGTGGCAATACCCGGTTCGGCATAGATTGCTCTGGTCTGGTGCAGGTGGCCCTGCATGCGAGCGGTCGCGACTGTCCGGGCGACAGCGACATGCAAATCGCCATGGGTCGCGCTCTGACCCCGACCGAACGTCTGCAGCGCGGCGACCTGATCTTCTGGAAAGGCCATGTTGCCATGGTGGTGAACCCCGAAGTGCTGATCCACGCCAACGGTGGGACGATGTCAGTCGCTTATGAGGGGATTCGTGAGGCCGTGACCCGCATCGCTGACACCGGCGGTGGGCTGGTACAGGCCCGCCAGCGACTTTAGTCGGCCACAGGGCCGATCAGCCGGCGCTCAAGCACTTTCAGGACCTGCTCCAGTTCATGCCCACGGCGCAAGACTCGTCCGTCCTGGCCTACGACAGCGTAAAGGCCCTGCCGGGCGCGCAGTTTCGGGCGTTTCTCGATCCGGTAAAGTGGCGTTTCTGCCGTGCGGCGAAAAACGCTGAACACCGCAAGGTCACGCATCGCGGCAATGGCATAGTCGCGCCATTCCCCGGCAGCGACCATCCGGCCATAGACCCGCAGGATCAGGCCCAGCTCTTTCCGGTCGAAACTGACCTGATCAGCGATCCGGTCGGACTGCGGGAAAGGGATCGGCGCCTCGGCGTTCATAGGGAAAGCTTACCCGCCCTGCCCCCGAAATCAACCCGGAAAGCCGGGGGCCGCGTGCACCTGGCCAGTCTCGGTTCCGCGCCAGTTGGTCAGCTTCCCGCCCAGTCGCTTCTGCGCTGCCGGATGGGCTGGGTCCAGCACCCCTGCGCGCAACAAAAGGGCGGTAACCGCTGCCTCGGCCCCGCGAGTGCCGCCATCGACGATCTTGAGCGCGATGCCCCGTCGCTGTTCCGGCAGGATCGCGACGAACACCGCCTCGGCCCCGGTCTTGAGCGCAACCTTGTGCCCCATCGCCCGCATCAGTTCGGTGCAGGCACGGCCTTCGCCCGCGACGTACTCGGGATAGCCGGCCATCGCACGGGTCAATCGGTGCATTGCGCGCGACCGGACATCGCCCGTCTCGGACGCGGCAGCAAAAGCCTGCATTGCCCGCGCCAGACCGGCGACCGACACGGCAAAGTTCGGGGCAGAGCAGCCATCGACACCCCAGCCGGCCACAGATTCTTCCGTGATTTCTTCCGTGGTCTGGCGGATCAGCTTCTGCAACGGATGGTCGATCTCGATGTATTCTGGCCCAGCTTTCAAATGGCGGGTCACGGTCAGGAAACCGCAGTGCTTGCCTGAGCAGTTGTTGTGCAACTGGCATGGGCTTTCATCGGACTTAATCAACCGATTGCGTTCGTCCCGATCATAAGGCTCGTGCGCGCCACAGCGCAGGTCAGTCTCGGCAAGATCCAAGGCCGTCAACCAATCGCCAGCCATTTTCACGTGCCGCCCCTCGCCCTGATGGCTGGCACAGGCAAAAGCAAGCTGGGCATCGGTCAGACCTGCCGCATCAGCGGCCCCCGTCTCGATCAGCGGCAGAGCCTGGATCATCTTGCAGGACGACCGCGGGAAGATGACCGCAGTCGGGTCGCCCCAGGCCTCTTCGATCCCTCCCGGACCCCAGATCACCGCATGTCCGGAATGCGTACTTTCCAGAAGCCCGCCACGCCAAAGTTCGACCATAGGGTACGGATTTGCCATTGGAACTTCCCGTAACATGTGCGCGAATTGTTGCCCATGGGGCTTTCGCGACACGGTGGTTTTGATTATCCCTGAGTTATCGGGTAGAAAATCCCTGCGCCAGTCGCAAACGGCTGAAATGCCTGACATGGCGTGGGTCAGCAAAAGACAGCGTGGAGGCTGCGACAGACATGACTTCCCTTCTCGGTCGCGCGCTTGCCGTCGCCGCCCTGGCCCTGACGGCGACAGTTGTCACGGCACAGGAATCCACCAACCGCGTGGCGACGATGACAGACTGGAACGTCTTCACCGAAGAGAACCCAAAGGAATGCTGGGGCGTCTCGAAACCGACAGAGTCGGTGAACTCTCGTGATGGCCAGCCGGTCAGCGTGCGTCGCGGCGACATCCTTCTTTTCGTAACCTTCCGTCCGGGCAAGCCCGGCGAAATCAGCTTTACCGGCGGCTATCCTTTTGCCGGCGGCTCGACCGTCGATGTCACTATTGACGGCCAGCCTTATCAGTTGTTCACCGACGGTGAATGGGCCTGGCCGGGCAGTGCAGAAGACGACGCAGCGCTTCTTGCAGCGATGAAGGCCGGAACCACGGCGACGCTGACCGCGCGGTCGGGGCGCGGCACGCAGACTGTCGACACGTTCAGCCTGCGCGGCTTTACCGCTGCAATGGAAGACGCCGAGAAGCGCTGCCAGTAAGGCAAGCGATCTGACCAAGGGCGCCCCCCGTCTCGGGGCGCTTTTCTTTTGCAGGCGCCTCGCCTATATCGCGGGGCAGATATCAGATCGCCTGTAGCAAGGCCCGGTGAAAGGATCTGCCGCCATGAGCGCCCCCATCACGCAAGACGTGCTGACCATCCCGCGCAAGCTGCCGGCGTCGGACAAGACCAACATCGTCGGCCTGACACGTGCCGACCTACGCGAGGCGCTGATCGCCGCCGGGACGCCCGAAAAGCAGGCGAAAATGCGGCTGGGGCAGCTGTGGCAGTGGGTCTATCACTGGGGCGTCCGCGATTTCGCGCTGATGACCAACCTGGCGAAGGACTATCGCGCCCTTCTGGCCGAGCATTTCACCATCGAGATCCCCGAGGTCGTTACCCGCCAGATCAGCGAAGACGGCACCCGCAAGTACCTGGTCCGTATCGCGGGGGGCCACGAGGTCGAGGTGGTCTATATCCCCGAAACCGACCGAGGCACGCTGTGCATCTCCTCGCAAGTGGGCTGCACCTTGACCTGCTCCTTCTGCCACACCGGCACGCAAAAGCTGGTCCGCAACCTGACCGCGGCGGAAATCGTCGGCCAGGTGATGATGGCGCGGGACGATCTGGACGAATGGCCCGTCCCCGGCGCACCGAAGGAGGAGATCCGCCTGATTTCCAACATCGTGCTGATGGGGATGGGCGAACCCTTGTACAATTTCGAGAACGTCCGCGACGCGATGCAGATCGTGATGGACGGCGAGGGGATTGCGCTGGGGCGGCGGCGGATCACGCTGTCCACCTCGGGCGTCGTGCCCGAGATTGCGCGGACAGCCACGGAAATCGGCTGCCAGCTGGCGATCAGCTTCCACGCCACCACGGACGAGGTCCGCGACATTCTGGTCCCGATCAACAAGCGCTGGAACATCGCGACCCTGCTTGAGGCGCTGAAGGCCTACCCGGGTCTGTCGAACAGCGAGCGCATCACCTTCGAATATGTGATGCTCGACGGGGTCAACGACACCAAGGAAGATGCCCACCGGCTGGTGAAGCTGCTTGATGGCATCCCGGCCAAGGTCAACCTGATCCCGTTCAATGAATGGCCGGGCGCGCCCTACAAGCGGTCGTCGGGCAACCGCATCCACACCTTCGCCGACATCATCTACAAGGCCGGCTACGCCTCGCCGATCCGCACGCCCAGGGGCGAGGACATCATGGCCGCCTGCGGACAGTTGAAATCGGCTACCGAGCGGGGGCGGAAGTCAGCCGCTGCCATAGCCGCCGAAGCGGGCCTCGCGCGCGCGGCGGGGCAGTAGGTTCCGCATAGGGCTGGCAAGCGGCCTCCATCCGGTCAAGCGTGGCGTGCAAGGCCTGACGCTCGGGCGTGTCGGGGCCGGTCTTGACTGCTGCCAACAGTACCGCCCCATGATAGGCCCCGATCTGCGCAACGCGTTCAATGTCCGGGTGATCGCGCAGGTGCTGGGTCAGGGTACCGTGAAAGTAGACGATCCCGCCCGACCGATAGGGTGCGTCATAACCGGTCACGATCAGGAGGCTGTCCGTCAGGCGGACCAGATCGTTCAGGATCGCCCCGAAAATCTCGGCCGATTTCTGGTGGATCAGCACGTCGATGCACAGGACCGCTGCGGCGCTGCCATCGGGAAGCGTGCCGGTCAGCCGCTCTTCAAAGACCCAGTCGGGCCGCTTGGCCCGTGCAATCGCCAAGGCCGAGGGGGACAGGTCCAGCCCAAGGAACCGATGCAGCGGCAGGTCTCGCGTCGTCTCCAGATCGCCGCAGCCCACGTCTACCACCTGGCGGTCGGCAAAATCCTGCAGGACGGCGGCTAGTAGCTTGCGCTTGTAGTCCAGCACCCCGCCACGCGAGCCGACACCTGACCCAAGTGCCGGATTGTGTGCATAGCGGTAGTCCCAGAACAGGGCATTGTCGAAGTAATCCCTCCGCAACTGGGTCAGCCTTTCGGTGACCGGTGCAATCTGCTGGTCGATCCAGCCGATACCTGTTGCACGGGGCATCCCGTGATCATCTGCATTGCTGTGATAGTGCACAGACCCCAGATGCCGGGGCGACAGTTTGGCATAGGCCTGTGGTCCAAGATGTACCGGGAAATTGTGGTCATCTGGCAGGTCTTCCACGGCAAGACCGGTCTCTAGCAGGGCCAGGGCAAGGCCCAACTGGTCGGCATGGATCAGCTTGTCGGCCAAAAGGTCGGCCTGGTCCAGACAGAAGCGCGACCAGCGCGGCCAGGGTTCGGCAAGGGCTGCGACGGCCTCGCGCGACAGGACGTAGAAGCCGCCGTTGCAGTTCTGTCGCAGAGTCCGTTCGCCAATGTCCAGGAAGGGACGCGCGAGGAAATCCATCGTTGCGTCCCGTCCTGCCCGAAGCAAGAGCTGGCGCAGCATCGCCTCGGGCGGATTTGGCGCGTCCACCACCCGAGCCAAGGCACCCGGACCCGGATCAAGGTTCTGCAAGCTTTGCAGCGGCAGGATATCGGCGTCCATTAGGATCACGCGGTCTGCGGCCCGAATCTCTGCCGTCTCCAGCTGGCGCAGCTTGTTGCAGTACTTGCCTGCCCCCTCGCCAAACGGTTCCACTGCCCGCAAGGTCGCCCCCAAAGCGGTGAAGACGCCCAGCCGTTCCGGCGCGACGGCCCGTGTATGGTGAACGATCAACTGGCAGCCAGGCGCGTCGAGATCGCCGAAATGCTTCAGAGCCAGCGCTAGCAACCAGCCCTGCATCAGAAACTTGGGATGATCATCGACCAGAAAGGAAAGTACCGTCCGCACCGTACCAGAACCCTCTTCAGCGCCGTACCGCGCCAAAACCCCGCTTTGGCACGCCGCACCCTGTCGGATACCCCGTGGCTTGGCAAGACGGCGGGGATCCGACTGACGCCCGGGCCTGGCAAGGTTTGGCCGATGGTCGCGCTATCCCGCCTCGACCGGCTTTTCGGCTGACAGCGCCGCGGCCTTGCGGGCCCAGCGCAGGTCCAAGAGGTGAAACAGAAGCGGGTTGGCGAGGATCGAGATCATTGCCCCCGCCACCACAAGATCGCGCGCCTCGGTGGGCACGATGGCAAGCTTCACCCCCATGGTTATGAGGATGAACGAAAACTCGCCGATTTGCGCCAAGCTGGCGGCGATCGTCAGGCCCTTGTCGTGGTCATGCCCGAAGCCGCGCACGATGTAGTAGGCCGCGACCGACTTAATCCCAACGATGATGACAACGGTTGCCAGCAGCGCCAGCGGCGCCTGGACGACCACACTCGGGTTGAACAGCATTCCGACCGAGACGAAGAACAGCACCGCAAAGGCATCGCGGAGCGGCAGCGTTTCGCGCATCGCTTGGGACGAGAGGGTGGAGGACGACATCACCATCCCGGCAAAGAATGCTCCCAGCGCAAAGGACACGCCGAAGAAATGCGTGGCGCCGTAGGCCACGCCCAAAGCGATGGCAAGGACGGCCAGCCGGAACAGCTCGCGCGATTTGGTGTGCGACACGAAATGCAGCACCCAAGGGATCACCCGCCGCCCGATGACCAGCATCAGCGCGACAAAGGCTGCTGCCTTGGCCAAGGTGATCAGCACCGTCGCTGCGATGGGGCCGATGCCGATATTGCTGGTGACTTCGGCGACAATCTCGGCATCTTCGCCCACCGGCATGGCGACCCCGCCCAGAAGCCCCGCCAGCGGCGGAATGAGGACCAGGGCGAGGACCATCACCAGATCCTCGACGATCAGCCAGCCCACGGCGACCCGGCCCTTTTCGGTGGGGATCAGGTCGCGTTCCTGCAGCGCGCGCAACAGGACCACGGTAGAGGCGACCGACAGCGCGAGGCCAAAGATCAGCCCAGCCCCCAGGCTCCACCCCATCGCCCAGCCCAGCGCTGTCCCGAAGCCGGTGGCGACCGCGATCTGGCCCAAGGCGCCGGGCACGGCGATCTTGCGGACCGCCATAAGGTCGCGGGGCGAAAAGTGCAGGCCCACCCCGAACATCAGAAGGATGACCCCAAGTTCCGCGAGTTCGGCCGCCAGCGCCATGTCGGCGACATATCCCGGCGTGAACGGCCCGATCACCACCCCGGCCAGAAGGTACCCGGCAATCAGCGGCAGCTTCAGCCGTTGCGCCAGAAGACCGAAGATGAAAGCCAGGCCGAAGCCCATAACAAGCGTGGTGATCAGGGGCGTTTCGTGGGGCAATGGGTTTTAGTCCTTTCCGGCCCTCGCCCGTGCAGACGGCGGCCTTGATGCGTTTGCGGGAAATCTGTCAGGAGACAACGGGATACTAGGCATTCCGTGCCCCATGTCCAATCTGCGGACGGCAATATCCCGCACAAATCCGGCATTTGCTGAAACCTTCTGCAATGTTACGGCTTGGCAATGCTGCCATTGATCCCGAACCCCCGCGCCCGCCGTCTTTTTCTGGACCGACACGCCTTGAGCGAGCCGCCGGTCGGCCCTGCGTCAGGCCAGGCGCTGCACGATCTGATCGAGCGGATCGGCTTTGTGCAGGTGGACAGCATCAACACCGTTGCCCGCGCGCATGAAATGATCCTCTGGTCGCGGCGGCAGTCCTTTCGCGCCCCTGCCCTGAAGCGGCTTCTGGAACGCGACCGCAGCCTGTGGGAGCACTGGACGCACGACGCCTCGATCCTGCCGGTGCGGTTGCACGGGATCTGGCAACACCGGTTTCGGCGCGACGCGGTGCGGCTAGAGGCAAACTGGCGGAGCTGGTTCCGGGAGGGGTATGAGGCACAATTCGACAGAATTCTCGATCGTATAGCCCGTGAAGGTCCCGTGGGGACAGCCGACGTGGGCGAAGGCGAGGTGCGGGGGAAGGGCGGCTGGTGGGACTGGCATCCGTCGAAGACCGCGCTGGAATGGCTGTGGCGGACGGGGCGACTGGCGATTACCAGGCGCGAGGGGTTCGCCAAGATCTATGACCTGACCGAACGGGTGATCCCCGAGGTTCACCGGGCGCCCGTCCCGGAGGCAGAGGCGACCGACTGGGCCTGCCGCTCGGCCCTGCGGCATCTGGGCTTCGGCACGAGCGGAGAGATCGCGGCCTACTGGAAGGCGGTCGGACCAGAGGTGGCGAAGGACTGGTGCCGCGAAAGCCTGGCCCGGGGCGAGCTCGCCGAAGCCGAGGTTGAAGGCACCCAGGGCCAGCGCCGCAAGGTGTTCATTTTCGCCGAGAGTCTAAATGAGGACCCGCCCGAACCCACTCCCCGCCTGCGCATTCTGTCGCCTTTCGATCCTGCGCTCCGCGATCGCAACCGGGCGGAGTTCCTATTCGACTTCTACTACCGGATCGAGGTCTTCGTCCCCGAAGCGAAGCGGGTCTGGGGATACTATGTCTTCCCCGTGCTGGAAGGCGACCGACTGGTGGGCCGGATCGACGTCAAGGCTTTCCGCGATGTGGGGGCCTTACGAGTCAGGGCCTTCTGGCCAGAGGCCGGAGTCAAGCTGACCAAGTCCCGACATGCAAAGCTTGCGGCGGAACTGGACAGGCTGGCGCGCTTTGCCAGATGCGACCGAGTGGAATTCTCGGTGGGCTGGCAGCGAGAACCCCTTGCACCACCCGACCGCTGACTGCGCGCCAGGCGTTCAGACCAAGTGTCGCGCGCACAACTCAGGCGTTCCAGCTGTCGATCACGCTGACCGCCTCTTCCGCCGTTTCGACCATGGCGAAGAGGTCAAGGTCTTCCGAGGAGATCACGCCTGCCTCGGCGAGGTGCTGCCAGTTCACCACCTTTTCCCACCACTCACGGCCGAACAGAAGGAACGGGATTGGCTTCATTCTTTTGGTTTGAATCAGGGTCAGGCTTTCAAAGAGCTCGTCCATTGTGCCAAACCCGCCTGGGAAGACAACGACCGCGCGGGCACGCATCAGGAAGTGCATCTTGCGGATGGCAAAGTAGTGGAAGTTGAATGAAAGGTCTGGCGTGACATAGGCGTTCGGGGCCTGTTCGTGAGGAAGCACGATGTTGAGGCCGATCGACTGCCCTCCGGCCTCGTCCGCGCCGCGGTTGCCGGCCTCCATCACGCCAGGGCCGCCGCCGGTAACGATGACATTCTCGCGCCCGTAGGTCTCAAGCGAGCGTTCGGTCATAATCCGGGCAAAGCGGCGGGCTTCGTCATAGTAGTGCGACAGGTCAGCCAGCGTCTTGGTGCGCGCCTGGTCGCGATGTTCCGGCGCGGGAATGCGGGCGCCGCCGAACATGACGATGGTCGATTCGATGCCGCGTTCATCCATTATGAGCTGGGGCTTAAGAAGCTCCAGCTGCAGGCGGACGGGGCGCAATTCCTCTCGCGTCAGGAAATCGCGGTCGGCGAAGGCCAGGCGATAGGCGGGCGCGCGGGTCTGCGGCGTGTCGGGAATACGCTTTGCAGCGGCGATATCCTCGACACTGTCGCGAAATGGGTGACTACGGGGTTCGTCTTTCATGCGCATCCTCGACCTTTTGTCAGAGCCTAGCGGCCCCCGTCGCGAAGGTCACGGGCAGAAACAGCTTGTCCTGGCGACGATTTTATGTGTATATGCACGCATGAACCTGACAAGCCCCGCCACCTGTCTGACCCATGGCCTGATGCGCACCGCACGGGCAGTCGCGCGCGGGTTTGAGGCCGAGGCGGCAAGCCTTGGCGTGACGGCGCCGCAATTCACGGTTCTTGCACGACTGTCCTTCATGGGTCCAATGACCGTCACGCAGATAGCGGCGGTCGTCGATACGGACCGCACGACGATGTCCCGAAATCTTGCAGTGATGGCCGAGAGGGGCTGGATCACCCAAGCCCGCGCCGACGACAGGCGCGAGCGGGTGTGGCAGCTTGCCGATGACGGCCGGTCGACGCTGGCTGCCGTCATGCCGGTCTGGCAGGCTTGGCAGGCGCGCTTGGTCGAGCGTCTGGGACCAGAGACTGCGGAGCACTTGCTGACAACACTCAAGACCCTCGCAACCGACTGAACCGGCGGGCGGGTCGGAGGGCCCGCATCGAGACAAACTTATACGTGTAGCTACACCCAAAAGGAGTGCCATCATGCAGACTGCTACAGTGATCCGGCCGGCACGCGGCGGAGCTTTACCCTGGGTCCTGCTGGCCCTTGTCCTTCTGGCCTGGGGCACAAGCGTCGTGTTCCTGGCCGAGGCCTATGTCCTGCGGCAAGGGCCCGGCCAGCCCCCGTTGCGACTGGTCGCCAGCATCGCCATCCCCGTCGTGATCGGGGTCCTGTGTTGGCGGCTTGTCCCGGCTGTCCGTCGATGGACCGACAGCTGGAACCTCGCGCTTCTGGTCGGACTGCAGACCTTTCGCGTGATGGGAATAGTGTTTCTCTTCGTCTGGTGGCTGGGCCAACTGCCGACGCTTTTTGCCTGGATAGCGGCCCTGGGGGATATCGCTGTCGGGATCATGGCCCTGCCCGCCATCGTCGCCGTGGCGCAACGGCAGGACGGGTGGCAAGCCCGGGTAAGGCGGCTGACCTACGCGGGACTGGCCGATTTCGCGGTGGTCCTCTTGCTTGGTGTCCTGTCGGCCGAGGGTCGAGTTCTGCATCTTGCAATCGAGCCGACCTCCGCTGCGATGCAAGTCATGCCGATGGTCATGATCCCCGGCTTTCTGGTTCCGATCTTTATCCTGCTATTGTTGCTGCAGTACCAACGCAGTTTGACAAGGTAGTGCGGCGTGTTGCGCCGGACGGGTCCATCCGCTAAAGCCCGTCCAGCACAACCTGGGGAGCCAGCCCGATGTCCAACGCCGCCCTTGAAGCCGCCATCGAAGCCGCCTGGGAGGCGCGGGACGGGATTTCTCCGGCCACCACGGGCGAGGTCCGCGATGCCATCGAGGCGACGCTGACGGCGCTGGACAGCGGGTCGCTGCGGGTGGCGGAAAAGCGGGGCAACGACTGGCACGTGAACCAGTGGGCGAAGAAGGCTGTGCTCTTGTCGTTCCGGCTGACCGACATGTACGAGATTTCCGGCAGCAATGGCGGGTCGAACTGGTGGGACAAGGTTCCGTCCAAGTGGCAGGGCTGGACTGCTGACCAATGGCGCGCGGCGGGATTCCGGGCGGTTCCGGGGTCGATCGTGCGGCGGTCAGCCTATATCGCCAAGGGCGTAGTGCTGATGCCGTCCTTCGTGGGATCGGCGGTGTGCTGGAGCCGATGCAGGCAGGCCCGACGATCATCGAGGACAACTGCTTCATCGGCGCGCGGTCCGAGGTGGTGGAGGGCTGCATCGTCCGCGAGGGCTCGGTTCTCGGCATGGGCGTCTTCATCGGCAAGTCGACCAAGATCGTCGACCGGGAAACCGGCGAGGTTATGTATGGCGAGGTCCCGGCAGGGTCGGTGGTCGTCGCGGGGTCGATGCCGTCGAAGGGGGGCATCAACCTTTACTGCGCGGTGATCGTGAAGAAGGTCGATGCGCAGACCCGAGCCAAGACATCGATCAATGATCTACTGCGCGATTGACCGTCAGGCCACCAGAAGCATGACCTCTTGAAATCTTGCCTCGGGTCGGGCGGACGGTCCGTAGCCGCCCTGCGGATTGTTGGCAAGCTCTGGGAACAGGGACAGGATTTCCTGCTGAACGGCTTCGTCATGCCCCGACATCGTCGCCGGGCCGGGATAATAGCTTTCGCTCCAAAGGCCCTCGGCGCAAATGATCTCGTGGCGGTCGAACAGCAGGTGGTGGTAGATCACCGTCTCGCAGGTCTCGTCCTGGTGCAGCAGCCCGGCCCGCACCAAATGAATGGCCTTTACCAGGATCTCGTCACTGCCGGCATAAAGCTCGGCCCGCCAACCGGTGACATGTAGCCGGTGTTGCGGCGACACGGCAAGGTCGGCGTGTTCGCCCAAGGTCCCGGCGGGGATCAGGACTGGGGCCTGCCGTCCGCGTGCCGGGACTTCCCGCTGACCATGCCAGCGCACTGGCTGTAACCCGTGATCCAGCGTTGGAACAAGATCACCGACGCGGATATCCTGAATCGCAACAGGCCCCCGGGCGGTTTCGATCAGGGTGCCATGCACAAAGCAGGGAATGACCTCGCCCTGGACAAAACCGACATCGGTTATGCCTTCGCTGTTCATCACCTCGTAGGAAAAGCTTTCCGGTCCGGCTGTATCGGTGTTGTCGGCCACGACCGTGATCGTTCCATCGGCATTGACCTGAACCATCAGGCCAGAGGGCAGCTGCACCTGATCGCCTGCTGTAACCGGAACGCCATTGATCTTGGTGATCGTCAGGGTGCCGCCATTTGCGCTGTCGTTTCCGGTCAGGTCGACGACAGTTTGGTTCCCAAGGCCCAGGCTGAACGTATCGTCCTGGGCGACAACCGCGGTCTGGATCGAGTCTCCGGCAATCAGAAGGTTGCTGTCGTAGAACGCGTCCCCGCCATCGGCGATGCCGATCACGATCTGGTTCTGCGCGCCAGCCACCACGGGCGCCTTCAGCGTCAGGGTGACAGTGAAGCCGTCCATTTCCGTGTTGTACTGGCCGCTGGCATTGTCGACGTAGAGGTTCCCGTTCGACCCAGGGTTGATGTTGTTGATCGACACATCGCCGTCACCAACTGTCAGCTGCGCCTTTTCGCCGTTGACCCAGATCCCGATCGCGTCGTTGAACCCGGATCCGACATATTCAAGATACTCTTCGGACGAGAACGTGATCTGCATCGTCAGGACCGAACCTTGCGGGATGAAGGTGGCCTCGAAGATCGCAGCGTCGTAGGTTGCGGCGCCTGCAATCGAATTCAGATTGGCGTTGCCATCCACCCCCGCCGTGTTGATCCCGGTCGACGCTGACTGGTTCGCCGCCCCCGTCGAGTTGGTGAAATCCGTCGCCCTTCCCGTCGAAAGGATAACCCCCGTATCCGACGGCGTCACCTCGGGCGCGATGGTGTCGCCTTGGGTGTAGATACCCGCAGATTCCGGGGCACCCGTATAAGTGGCGCTGACAATGGTGATACTGGGGCCGAACATCGCCTCGGCCAGCTGAAGTGCGCTGACATTTGTCTCGATCGGAAGTTCACTTGCGTCCGCCATCCTGTCCTCATCACCTTCGGAACGAGTGCAGGCTCGTCGGCAAACTCTGCCGCTTGGTTAATCGGTCACGCCGGAATGCCTAAAACTTTCACGGCCTGGCATGCCGCGTGCCCTGCGGTGTTGCGGGTGGCGCGGGAACCGGCATTGAGCTAAGGCTGCGGTTGACCGCAAACTGGCAGGACAGCACGATGCAGGATGACGCCCCGGCCAAGACAAAGCGCCCGCAGAAGGTCTTTTCGCTGATCGTCGAAGTCGGGCGTAAGGATGGGGATGGCCTGCCGGATCGGGCCACAGGCGCGGCACTGCTGTGCTATGCCTCTGGCGTTGATGAAGCCGAGGCAGTGCGCGAAACCGTCGCGATCCTGAAGGAAGCCGACCTTTCGCCTCTGGAAGTCCAGGGTCTTGGCACGCTTGCGGAACGTCTGAAGGCCGGCGAAGAGATTGATGACGAGGAGCAGGCGCTGATGCGGCGCGCGCTGGACGAAAACTCGGTTATCGTCGCCCAGATGACACCGTTCTTCGACTGACCTCAGGGTGGTGTCGCAAACCGCAAGGTGATCTGAGGTTTACATTGCTGGCCATGTAACAGGCAGCTGACCGGGAAAGCTGTTCACTTGGGTCGAGATATTGATTCCGGCTACCGAGGAGTCGCCAGTAATTTGGGCCAGGAACGCGGCGCATTCGGCATCAGCACGAAGCGGCAATGACTTACGGTATCGACAAGTCATCGCTGCGACGTCCTCTGGCTTGATCAAAAAGAGAGCCTATTTGCGGGCATAGCGGACAGTCACCACGACCGGACCTCCCGAGATGGGCGGTGCCAGCGCAATGTCTTTAGCGGCAGCAGTCAAGGCAAAGGTCCGGACAAGCATTTTCGCGTGGAAATGATGGATGGAAATGAGAAGCTCCAAAGCGCCTCTGTAGCCAATTGAAGTGGAGGCATATGCCAAAGGTGAAACCTTGGGACGGACGCAACATTGCAGGTTGCGCACATTGCGGATAGGGGTGTTCGCCAGACTGCCCGACACTGGACCCATAATGTTGCCTGCGCCAATTGACCCTGTTGATCTCACCGCCCGGTTGATCCGTTGCCCTTCGGTGACCCCGGCCGAAGGCGGGGCAATTGCGCTTCTCGTCGAGATTCTTTCCGAGGCCGGATTCGATTGTACGAGGGTGGAACGCGGCGGGATTTCTAACCTGTTTGCCCGCTGGGGCAAGGCCGGGGCGAACCGAGCCTTCGGGTTCAATGGGCATACTGATGTGGTGCCGGTTGGTGATGCGAAGGCCTGGAAGTATGACCCCTTCAGGGCCGAGGTGAAGGACGGTTTCATGTATGGCCGGGGCGCCTGCGACATGAAGTCGGGCGTCGCGGCCTTTGTCGCGGCGGCGGTGGATTTCGTGCGGGAAACTCCGCCCGACGGCGCGGTGATCCTGGCGATCACGGGGGATGAGGAAGGCGAAGGCAAGGATGGCACGGTGGCGATCCTGGACTGGATGGCCTTCAACGGCGAGCGGATGACGCATTGCCTGGTGGGCGAGCCCACCTGCCCGAACGAGATGGGCGAGATGATGAAAATCGGCCGCCGGGGCAGCCTCACGGCAAAGATCACGGCGACGGGCGTGCAGGGGCATTCAGCCTATCCGCACCGGGCGAAAAACCCGCTGACCGCGCTGGTCAAGCTTTTGGCGAAGCTGGATGCCGAGCCGCTGGACCGGGGAAACGCGGATTTCGACCCCTCGACCCTTGCGATCACCACGATTGACTGCGGCAATCCGGCGTCGAACGTGATCCCGGCGCGGGCGACGGCGACGATCAACATCCGCTTCAACGACACCCATTCGGGCGAAACCCTGTCTGCCTGGCTGCGGTCAGAGGCCGATGCTGTGCAAGAAGCGACGGGGGTGGAGATCCGCCTTGCGATCTCGGTTTCCGGTGAGGCCTTCGTGACCCCGCCGGGCGAGTTCGCAGCGCTGGTGGCCAAGGCGGTGCTGGCCGAGACGGGGCGCAAGCCCGTGCGGTCAACCAGCGGTGGCACTTCGGACGCGCGGTTCGTCAAGGACCATTGCCCGGTGATCGAGTTCGGGCTGGTTGGCAAGACCATGCACCAGGTCGATGAGCGGGTGGAGGTGGCGCAGATCCACCAGTTGAAAGCGATCTATGGCCGCATCCTGCGGGACTATTTCGCGTGAGGATCGAGGTCACGCGCGATATCGCCACCTGCCAGCACTTGCGCCGCGTGGTCTTTATCGAGGAACAGGGCGTCAGCGAGACGGATGAGCTGGACGGGCTGGACGACACTGCCATTCACCTTTTGGCCTTTGCCGGGGACAGGCCCGTGGGTACGGCGAGGCTTCTGGTGAAGGGCGCCAAGGGCAAGATCGGTCGGGTCTGCGTTCTGCCGCAAGCGCGAGGCTCGGGCCTTGGCGCCGCGCTGATCCGCCGCGCGCTGGAGGAGTTCCGCAAGATCCCGAGCGTGACGCAGGTCACATTGGGCGCACAGACCCATGCGACCGGGTTCTATGCAGCCCTTGGCTTTCGGGCAGTCGGAGAGGAATTCATGGATGCCGGAATACCGCATCACGAGATGATCCTGGACCTTTGACGCACGTAACCATTGGCCGTAGCGCCGCTACGGGCTACTTGCGTCAGAACCTTGGTCCCCAGGAGAGTCTTGATGGAACTGCCGGTCTACACCTCTGTCGTTACCTTGCTGATTGCGCTTTATTATCTGTGGATTGGCGTCCATGTGGGCATCGTACGCGGCAAGGTGAAGATTCCCGCCCCTGCCACCTCGGGCGACCCGCTGCTGGAGCGGGCCTTGCGTGTCCAAATGAACGCAGTCGAAGCGGCCCCGGCGATCCTGCCGGCACTTTGGCTGGCGGCGGTCTGGATGAGCGATCTTTGGGCGGCAGTCCTGGGGCTGGTGTGGATTCTGGCGCGGCTGGCTTATGGCAAGCTGTACATGTCCAACCCGGCTTCGCGCGGGCCGGCCTTCGGTGCACAGTTCTTCGCCGTGTTGGGCCTGATCGAAGGGATGGGCTTTGCGGCAGTCTCGTGCTAGGCAGCAGCTATGAAACCATTGCCCTCAAAGGATGAAATCCGCCAGTGGATTTCCGACAATCCCGGCCTTTCTGCCAAGCGCGACATCGCCAAGGCCTTCGGGATCAAGGGCGATGGCCGGATCGAGCTGAAGCGCCTTCTGCGTGAGCTGGAAGGCGAGGGTGTGGTCGAGAAATCGGCCCGCCGCTTCCGTGAGCCCGGCGTGCTGCCGCCGGTGGCCGTGTTACAAGTGCTGGCTCCGGATGCGCAGGGGGAGCTTTTTGCCAAGCCGCTGGAAGAGGGCGTGGATGAGACGCCCCGCATCCTCATCATCCCCAAGAAAGGTGATCCGGCCCTGGGTGCGGGCGACCGGATTCTGGCGCGGCTCTCGAAGGTAGACCTCGACGACTACGCCTATGAAGCGCGACTGATCCGGCGGCTGGGGTCGAACCCTCGCAAGGTGCTGGGCGTGTTCCGGGTCGTCAGCCAAGGCGGGCGGATCGTGCCGATCGAGAAGGGCGACGACAAGGAATGGCGCGTCTCGCCGGACATGACCATGGGGGCCAAGGACGGCGAACTGGTCGAGGCCGAGGCGGTGGGCGCTCGGCGGCTGGGGTTGCCTGCAGCGCAGATCGTGGCGCGATTGGGCGATCCTGCAGGTCCACGGGCGGCCAGTCTGATTGCCATTCACCAGCATGGCATTCCCGATGTTTTCCCCGATGCCGTAATCGCCGAAGCGGACCGGGCCGAACCTGTGGGGATGAAGGGCCGCGAGGACTTGCGCGAACTTCCCCTGCTGACCATCGACCCAGTTGATGCCCGCGACCGCGACGATGCGGTTTATGCTGAAGCCGATAGCGACCCGGGCAATCCCGGCGGGCATGTGATCTGGGTCGCCATCGCCGATGTGGCGCATTACGTCACGCCGGGCAGCGCCCTCGACCGTGAGGCGCGCAAGCGCGGCAATTCCACCTATTTCCCCGACCGCGTGGTGCCGATGCTGCCGGACATCCTGTCGGGCGACCTGTGTTCGCTGCACGAAGGCGTGGACCGCGCCTGTCTGGCCGTGCGGATGGTGATCGACGCGCAGGGGCACAAGCGGGGGCATCGCTTTGTGCGGGGCATGATGCGGTCGAAGGGATCGCTTCATTATGCGCAGGTGCAGGCGGCGGTGGATGGGTCGCCGGATGCCAAGACCGCGCCGCTGGTGGAACCGGTGCTGAAGCCCCTCTACGCCGCCTATGCCGCCCTGAAGCAGGCACGCGAGGTGCGGCAGCCCCTGGACCTGGAGCTGCCGGAGCGGAAGATCGAGCTGGATGCCGAAGGCCGCGTGACCAGCGTCGCCTTCAAGGAGCGGCTAGAGGCGCACAAGCTGATCGAGGAGATGATGATCCTCGCCAATGTCGCGGCGGCCGAAGAGCTGATCCGGCTGAAGCGGCCCTTGCTGTTCCGGGTGCACGAGGAGCCCTCGCCCCTGAAGCTGGAGGGCTTACGCGAGGTGGCCGAAGGCGCAGGGTTGACGCTGGCCAAGGGGCAGGTCCTGCAGACCAGGCACTTGAACCGGCTTCTGTCGCAGGCGCAGGGGACAGAGTTCGACGAGTTGATCAACCTGTCCACGCTGCGGTCGATGACACAGGCCTATTACCACCCGGAGAATTTCGGGCATTTCGGCCT
>JALOTD010000026.1 GCA_025458105.1 Tabrizicola sp.
CTGCCGAAGGTGATCGGGGTGGTGACGTCTCCTTCCGGGGCGGTGATCCGGGATATCCTGCATCGCCTCCGCGACCGCTTTCCCCGGCATGTGCTGGTCTGGCCGGTGGCGGTGCAGGGGCAGGACTGTGCGGCGCAGGTGGCCGCCGCGATCCGTGGGTTCAACGCGATCGAACCCGGGGGGGCGATCCCGCGGCCGGATGTGCTGATCGTGGCGCGGGGCGGCGGGTCGCTGGAGGACCTTTGGGGCTTCAACGAAGAGATCGTCGTGCGGGCGGCGGCGGCGTCGCGGATCCCGCTGATCTCGGCGGTGGGTCACGAGACGGACACCACACTGATCGACTTTGCGGCAGACCTCCGGGCTCCCACGCCCACGGCGGCAGCCGAGTTGGCAGTGCCAGTGCGGCTCGAGCTGGTGGCGATGCTGGAAGCCACAGGCGCGCGGCTGGTGCGAGGGATCGGACAGGGGGTGACGTCCAGACGGCAGCGATTGCAGGATCTGAGCCGCGCCTTGCCGAGGATAGAAACGTTGGTCGCTTCGCCAAGGCAAAGGCTAGACGCAGGCGCAATGCGGCTTGGGTCTGGCCTGGGCTTGGCGGTGGCGAAGAAGCACCGAGAGTTCGACCGTATAGCGGGGCGGCTCCAGCCGCAGGCTTTGCGTGGGCTGGTGGTGCGACAGCGCGACCTGCTGGCGGCGCGGGATGAGCGGCTGGGTCGGGCCATCCTGTTGCGGTTGGAACGGCGAGGGGAGCGGCTGGAAGCGCTGGCCGCGCGGCTTGCGCCGGCTTTGGCGCGGCTTCTGGGCGAGGCTGGGAGGAAGGTGGGCGACGGACGGCGGGATCTCGCACGGTTGGCCGAGCGGCTGGAGGCGGCCCCCCGACATCGGCTGACGCAACTGTCCGACCGTCTGGAAGCTCTGGACAGGACTCGGGTCACGTTGGGCTATCACGAGACCTTGAAGCGGGGCTATGCGGTCGTGCGGGGGGACGGGGCGGTTGTGACTTCGAAGGCGGGTGCCGAGAAGGCCCTGGCGATCGAAATCGAGTTCCGCGACGGACGGGTGACTTTGGGCGGGCGATCGGGAAAGAAGCCGAAGGAAGAAAGCGCGGGGGGGCAGGGTAGCCTGTTTTGAAGATCCGGTTGGCGCGGCTGGACAGGTGTGGATGGGCCAATCCTTTCAGGTGTCGGCCAGTGGATGGCCACGAAGGGCTTGTGCCAGGTGATACCGCAGCCGCTGGGGCTGGGATCCGGTCATCCCCGAGTTGCCGTCGGCCGAGGGCAGCCCCATGTCTTCCTGGATTGGTCGCTTGGGTGCTTGGCAATCCTGCAGGCTCTTTGGTGCGACCTCTGGTTCGGGTCGACCCTCTCGGGAAACCCGATGCAATAGGCCGGTCAGTTTCTTGTGCGGGCCGGGTGTTTGTCTGGGAACTGCAGAGAAAGATGCCGGGCTTCGCGCAACACGACGGGTGATCGGCGGGCGTACTGCGATGCGCACGCGGTCCGAACAGCAAGACTTGGCTTGGGCATCGGGCTGGTCAATCAGGGCGGCATGCGGGTGCCGCCTTGGGCCGAGCAGCATCCCGCCATTCCGATCGTTCAAGCCTGGCCTAGTCGTACAGCGAGAAATCAGGCTGTTCCAAATACTGCATCGGCGGGCGGTTGGGCGACTGAATGGCCTGCAGAACCGCCTGCGTGAGGAATTCTGCGGCTCGACCGACATCCTCCTCGATCACCAGGATTGCCGGGCGTATCATGCTGAGGGTGACGCGCGAACCTTTGGCGATGATGTCCGCATCCCGCCCAACCACGCGCCCGGCCTCTTCCAAGGCGGATGCGATGGCCAAGGTTGCATGACTGGATGAGCAGATAAAACCGTCGCATTCTGGGCGGTCCGCAACGAACTGTCGCGCGGCGCTCTGCAACTCGCTAAGGTTCGAGTTGCTGTATGCGCCCGAGATAGGTTCAAAGAAAAGTCCGCGTTCGACTGCCGCCTCGGATGCGCCAACGAATGTGTGGGTTCCATAGTTGTACTGCAGCCGCGGTCCCAGCAAAGCAACGTGGTGCCGCCCTCGTTTGTGCAGAACACCCACCGCCTTTCGCCCGAAGGTATGGTTGTCGTAGTCAAAGTAGGGGTGCAGATGTGCCAGCGAATCACGCCCGTGCGTCGCAAACGGAAAGCCGCGTTCAAGCAGATACTCGACGCGCGGATCGTCGATAAGCGTTTCGTTGAAGATCACCGCGTCCGCAAGGCGGCCCTCGACCACTTGCCGGATCGGTTCAAGCGCGCGCTCATTGGACACCATTGGTGCAATGCCGACTTGATAGGGCGTTGAGTCCAGTGCGGCGGCTATCGATGATATAAGCTGTCCGAGCTGGTCATCGCGGTAAATGGCGAAGGCGAGGCTGATCGCCTGTGTTCGCCCCGTCCGCAGGCGAAGTGCAGCGCGATCAGGGACATAGCCAATTTCTTCGGCAATCTGGCGCACGCGGCGCTTGGTTTCTTCGCCAATCCCTGGAGCATCGTTCATGGCCCGGCTCACCGTTGGGACACCGAGACCGCAAAGCTGTGCTATCGTCTTGAGCGTTGGTTTGCTGGGCAGCAACACCCCTGTTCCCAACTTCGTCCTGAAATCCACGTCCTATTCCTTAGCCTCACCTCCACAAAGACATCTACCACGCCCCATGGTTGTGCGTCGCGGGATGGGGCGAGGCCGCATCTTTGGCTGTTCGCATAGCGAACGTGCGTCATCGCTGCGCAGTCCGGCAGAGGATCATACGAGAGATGGACCGCCGTCAACCGTTCATCTGGCGCCTCCCAAGATCGTGCGCCTGATGAACTGCCACACGAATCGGTGCCTGCCTTGTTTCTTGCTGGATGGCGGACCTGTGGACCGGCCTTTCGGTCTGGATACATCGGCCGCAGGCGGTTTATGTTCGAAAAATACAAAATGTTCCCAAAAAAATCCAACAATTTCAGAACTCTGCAAGAATCTGCCCGCACCGGAGAAATCGATTGCAACGCTTTGCCACATTCTGCCATATTTTCGCCACGATGTGGTAGTGACGGCGTAAAGGTGTCTTCCGGCTGGTCAAATCTGTGCGATCTTCCGGGAGTTTGGTGTCTCATGGAGAAGACAAAAGTCCGCACAAGAGTGCGTAATGTGGTGAGTGAGTCCGATGGAAGAAATGACAGGCAGTTCTGCTATGCCACCGTTCATTGGTCTGGTGAATGCCGCCTTGAATATGAATAGTGCTCGGCCGAACTTGCGGGAAAGGACGCATGTTTCGTGTGCCGTATACGAATGGAAAAGGCCTTTGCGAAGGGCCTTTGCCAGAGACGACCAGTCAAGAGCCAGTATCCCGTACTCCTGGCCCGAAAGACTAGGGCCCCAGTTGCGCGATCCACCATAGAATCGCGGACGATAGAAGCTTCCAAAAATCTGCAAGCCGGGAAACCGATGGCGCGCGAAGACGCTGCGATCAGTTTCTGCTTCTACGCCATATAAACAGGGAACCGAGGTACTCCACGATGAAAGCTGCCAGTATTGCAATAGCCGATCAGCAACCAATCTTTCGACTTGGGCTCAAACAGGCAATAGAAGCGTCAAGTGGACTTGATACCATTGCCGAAGCCTCGACCGGTGACGTGGCTTGGCGCCACATTCATACCAAAAGACCGGATGTCGCGGTTCTGTCGGCGGACATCGAAAAGATCAGCCCGAGAGACATCGCCGAACGGATCCGGCAGCACGGATTGCATACGCGTCTGATTGTACTTCTGACCCGTGCCGACCCTGCTGCGAGCCAGGCCCTGCTGCACCATGGTGTATCGGGAGTCATGCGGCGTTGTGCGTCGATCGATTCGCTGATGGCGGGCATCCACTCGGTGTGTGCTGGCGGTGTCTACGTCAGCTCTGACCTGGTGGACTGCATGTCAAGCGATTGGCGCACAAAGACCAGCCTTGATAACCCCTATGGGCTGACCCAAAGGGAAGTGGCGGTTCTTGCGCAAATCGCGGAATTTCCTTGCGCACTGTTGAAAGCCATCGCCAGAACCTGAAGCTGAAAACCGGGGCGACCAAAGCCTCGTCCATGGCGTTAATCGCCATGCGGATGGGCCTCGTCAGCGCCGATTAGGGCCTTGGGGCCAGCATAAGGGGGGCGGCGCCGCCAGCGCCGCCCCTTTTTGTTTGTGACCTGCCCCCCGGTCGTCCCTCGTTCATAACGAGAGTCCTTGGGGTTGATAGTGGTCGGTTTCGGGTTGGGCAAGCGCGCCGGGCGCGGAGCCCACAGATTGCTCAAGCGCCCGGCGCGCGTCGGACGGGGTCTGGTTGCCCAGCGAGGAATGGGGCCGGACTTGGTTGTAGTCGTAGCGCCAGAGGGCCAGTTTGCGCCGGGCATCAGCGAGGCTGTCGAAGATTTCCTCGTTCAGGCATTCGTCGCGCAGGCTACCGTTGAAGCTTTCGATGTAGCCGTTCTGCTGCGGCTTGCCCGGATCGATATAGTGCCATTCGACGCCGTTCTCGTTGGCCCATTTCAGGATCGCCTTGCTGGTGAACTCGGTTCCGTTGTCGCTGACGATGCAAGCGGGTTTGCCGTAAATCCTGACCAGCGCATCCAGTTCCCGCGCCACCCGAGCCCCAGAGATGCTCGTGTCGGCGATCAGCGCCAGGTTCTCGCGGCAGCAATCCGTCATTCACAGCCAAGATGCGGAACTTGCGGCAGGCTCCGAACGTGTCGGACAGGAAGTCCAGGGACCACCGCTGGTTTGGCCTCAGCGGCGCTGGCATTGGCGTTCGGCTGCCCCGCGCCCGTTTACGGCCACGGCGGCGACGCACCGACAGGCCCTCTTCCCGGTAAATCCGGTAGAGCTTCTTTTCGTTCATGATCATGCCCTTGCGCTCCAGCAGGATGCCCACGCGCCGATACCCGAACCGGCGGCGCTTCTCGGCGATCTTGCGCATCTCCTCACGGATTTCCGGGTTATCGGGCGGCCTGTCACGCCGCACCGTCTTCGGATCGACACCGATCAGGACGCAGGCCCGGCGCTGAGAGATCGGATGATCCTTCATTGCCCGCAGCACCGCGTCCCGCCGCGCCATCGGTGTCGTCAGGGTTTTCCCAGCAAGTCTTTAAGAACCACATTGTCCAGCATGGCATCCGCCAGCAGGCGCTTCAGCTTCGCGTTCTCGTCCTCAAGCTGCTTCAACCGCTTGGCGTCCGACAGGTCCATCCCGCCATACTTGGCCTTCAGCTTGTAGAACGTCGCGGGGCTCAACCCGTGCTTCCGGCACAGTTCGGAGCTCGGCAAGCCTGCCTCCTGCTCTTTGATCATCCCGATGATTTGCGCCTCGGTGAAACGGCTTTTCCTCATGTCGTCTGCTCCTTCTCAGGTTGGGCAGACTCTACGTCACAGCGAGGGAACTTCCGGGAGGCAGGTCATTTGGCAGATCTGTCGGACGGTTTGTCGCGGATTTGCGGGTGGGCTTGATGGGCGCGGTTTGTGACCCCGCAGCAAAGCTGGAAGGGGCGGCAGATCGCCACCCCTTCTCTTCTTAACTTGCACGTCTGACTGCGGTGTCAGGCGCCCACTTTTACGGTCACCGCAACCTTGCCAAGGTTTTCTCCACCGGGTCCCTTCACCAGAACTGTGAGCGGATAATCGCGAACCGCCAGATCAGAATCCTTCGGTTTCGCTATAAGTGCGGCCGTGTCCTTGTCGATGGTTATGCCCTTCGGCGGCGGCGTTGCCGGGTCGAATTCGTACCCAGCAGCATTCTGAATACCAGCCGCCGCCTTGAGGTCGGTTTTGGCATCAGGTCCTTGGAGGGACACCTCCAGCTTAGTTGTCGTCAGAGGCAGTTCCGGAGGCTTCTTCTCCTTCTCGCCATCGACAGTTACGGTTATACTGACCTTGCCTTTGTACTCGCCTTTCGCATCCTTTACTATCACCGAGAAGGTCTCTGTGTCGCCAGGACGTAGAACGGAGTCGCCACGGGTTGATATGCTGACCATTCCAGTGACCGGATCGACCTTGACCCCCTTGTCGCGAACCTGATCGGCAGGGATCTCATATTTATAGCCCTTGCCCTTGGTTCCAGACAGTCCTGCCACATCCACCGTCTGGGTCTTGTTTGGCGCCATCGGGATGGTCTCTTTGACGTCGGGCAGCGCCGCCGCCGCGGGTTTCTTTGGAGGGTTGATCTGTGGGCCAACCCACTGAGTAAACGTGAACACGCTTGGGCCCACAACTACAGCAAAGGCAGCGCCAATTGCGACGTTCCGGGCTGTAAACAAGCTTGATCGCCCATACAAAGCGTTACCATCGTCATCGGCCTGCCTGATGATGTTGATGGCTTCCTGGGCGTTATCCTGCACCTCTTTCTTGGCTTTAGGGACGCGCGTAGCCGCCTCTTCCAGTTCTGCTCGTCCGCGCGCCAGAAGGACGGACATACGCGTGTCGTCATCTGGCTTGTCAAAGTCCTTGCCCTTCCGCTGCTTGGCAGCAAGCGCATCGGCAAACTCTGGGTCCTGTTCCCGAAGGACCTTCCAAGTAATACCGGGGTTCTCTGACCGAAGCCGGTCCAATTTGTCGACCGCCTGCGTCCAGAACGCCTCGTCTTCGCGTGCCTTCTGCAGCTCTAGCAGCCGGGCAGCGTTGATGTCCTTCAGGTCGTTGTATTCACTTAGAAACTCCCCTTTACGCTCAGAATGCTCATCCAAGAACTTCCGACCGTTTGGTTGGAGCAGCGTCAGCGGATCCGCCGATTCGAAGATTATGGGATCCGCTGGAAGGCGAAGTGGTTTTCCAGTCCGAATTAACTCCACCAGTTCATTTGTTGCCATTCCGGCCAGTGGTCCGGGTGCATCATACAGTCGCCCATTGGAGAGATAGTCGCCATTCGCCAGCAGTCGGTCGTAGTCGGCAGTGAAAACTGGCGTGGTATTCTCCATCCGCCAGGTTCGGGTGGCCGGGTCCTGGACCACCCGCGGCATATTGGGAACCGACGAGGCACCCTCGGACGGGTTGTAGATGTAGGACTGCCCGTCTGCGTCTTGGACGACCCTGACCTCGACGTCCTTGCCATCGGGGCCCGGCAGCGAGACGTAGGTTCTCGAAGTGCCGTCGCCAGTCAAAGGGGCAACAAACGGGGGAGAGGTTTCAAAGGTGACACCTGGTTCCCAGCGATAGATGGCGGTCGTCGTCGGCACACCCGGGCTGCCCGTGCCGCCCAGAGGTGTTCCCGGAGGCGTATAGAAGGGGGTGTCAGGAGGCGTATAGAAGGGGGTGCTAGAAGGCGTAAGACCACCTTCCTCAATTTCCGGGACCCGGGTCGCGATAGGTGGTAGCGGGGGGGTAGCCAATCCAGTACTGGCCGGCCGAAGGGGGACTAACGGTATATCCGCGGAGCCTCCTGTGTCCGCCATGTAGACCGGAATAGTATAGGACGGCGGGTTCCCGCCAAAGATCTCATCATAGATCGAGGGCCCCTTGTCTTTTGGCCCGGCAGCGGTGGGATCGAACAGGTTGCGCAGGGTCCCGTTGTCTGCGTCGGGCACATCCCACAGTGTCCGCGCCCCGCCTTTGGTCGCGTCCATCGCCGTATCCGCCACTTCGGCACCGGCGCGCGCAAGACGACCAGACGTAGCGGCCGCATTGAAAACAATGCCCAAGCTGACGTCGGGAACGGCGAGCAACAAGCCTTCGAAAACTAGTTCCATCACATTGGGGTCGTCCAGGCTTTCGCGATGCCCTGGCCGCCATCTGTCCCTACCCTGTTCGTCAAGCTTGTCATTCGCGAAATCAGTCAGCGGACGGTCGTTAAGCATGTCGTCCAACCCCCTGAAAAGCGTGCCGAGACCAAACCCAAACAAGGCGTCAATGACTGTGAATGCAATCTTTTCGGCTTTGCTTTCAGGATCATAAAGCCGGCTGGAATCGTTCAGCTGTTTCCCGCCAATTCCCAGAAGTGCATCGATCTCACCGGGGGGCGCGCCCAAGTCTGTAAACATGGTCCGGATGGCTTCCTGATCCGACATCTCTTCCCCGGTTTGCTCGATCCGGAAGTTTGTCAGCGGATAACGATCATGGTCGTTATCTTCGTCGTTGTCTTCCCAAGTCGCGTCAGCCTTCAGTTCCGTCTGCACATAATACTGCGCGATCCGTGCAATCGGTGGTGGGTTCTTCAGGGTGCCGTTTTCATCATACTCCGGCTTATAGGACTTCATGTATTCGAAAAGACCTTCGATCAGCCGACCAAGCATGCGTTGCGGCTCGGACGCGGGATTTGCCTCGACCCGGTCAATCGTGAAGCCTTCTTCCTTCAGCTTGGCGATCCGATCCTGGTCATTCGGATTAACACGCTCAATCTTCGTTTGCGTGAGCGCACCACCACGCCCCCGCGTGGTTTCATTCTTTTCCAAGACGACTTCGAAAGTCCATTCGGTCATAGCCGAGGGTTTGTCCTTGAACCCGGTCACTTGACCCGTTTCAGCATCCCAATGGCCAGAATCCAACGCATAGTGCTCGAAAACCTTACGTTCTCCGCCGCGACCCGTCACCGTCTTTTCAACTGGAACGATCGCCCCGTCAAAGAAGCGCGGCTCAACCTTCTTGTCCAACGCAGCCGCAGCTTCTTCACCGTAGACCTCAGCATAGATTTCGCGGAGTACCGACATCTGGGATCGCAGAAGTTCAGTCTGGGGCGTGGCCGGGCCAATGTTCGGATCATCCGTGCCGGCAAAGGTGTATTCTTCCCACTTCCCGACCTTGTGGTCAGATTTTTGATTCCCCATGTCGCCGTTCAGGGCATTGCGCAGGGTTTTCAGCGCGGTCGCGTCATCGACCGTCAGCCCCAGGCTTTGCGCAAAGTATTGCGCGGCCACCTGCATTGATTTCTGCTTTGCAAGCGGAAGCTCTTCGCCTTTCGCGAAAGCCGCCAGCTCCTCGGGCGTTAGTTCGATGCCCAGAACCTGCAACGCATACTGCACATGGGCGGTCGCGCTTTCGCCCTTCAGCTTTCCGTCTGCCAGTTCCGTTAGTTTGCCCAGAAGAGCCGGAGCATCAGCCGCCAGAACCAGTTGCTCGTTCTGCGCCTGGAGTTCTGCCTTCCGTTGCGCTTGTCCTTCCGCGAAACTGCCGTCCAATAGGTCTCTTGCGGTGCCATAAATGTCGATCCAGGCCCCATCCGTCGGCCCCAACCCCGACGTATCCATCGGGCCATGAAATTGCGGCGGCAAGAATGCCGCGACCTCCTTGTATTTGGCGATAAGGGCTTCTTGCTCTGCTCCATCAAGCATCTTGTCGGCGGCGGCAGCGTCGTAGTCTTTCACGAACTGCGCGATCGCCGCCAGCTCTTCTGGGGTCAGGTTCCCTAGAGAATCATAGCCGGCCTTGAACGCGGCATCGTTTTGGTACCGCCAACCGGCATTTGCCTTGCTGGACTCTGCTCCGAGGGCTCCCTCGGCGTAGGCGTCGATATTGATCTGCCAGTCCACAGGCGGTCGCGGGCTGGCCTCCAGTTCCTTGAACTCTTTGTCCAGCCGTTCGTACTCTGCACGCGCAGCATTTGCCTCGTCGCTGCCCTTGGAGGTAAAGTCCAGCTCTTCCCATTTTATCTTGGCCCCGTCGAGTTCAAGACGCTTCGCCTGAATCGCGGGATCGACGCCAAAGATCTTTTCGTGAATGTGCTGTTCCGTGTCCTGAAGCTTGGCCTTAAATTCGGCAATCTGCGCACGTTTTGTATCAATATCAGGATTGAAGGGAGCAAGTCCGGACTTTTCCCACCCTGCGACGTAGTTTTCTAGATAGTCAATCTCCTCTTTCAACTGCCGCCTCGTCGCGAACAGTTCCCCCAGACCCGAGGTTCGAGCCGCCGCCATATAGCCCTTCGCCTTGTCAGGGTCAGTATAGGTATCTGGGGCAACGCCGTTGGCCTTGGCCAACTGGGTGAGCTCTCCTTCTAGGCCCGCAATTTCAGCTTTCAGGTTCGCTTTTTTGGTTTCAGCTAGCCCGGGCGACAAGGTGCCCGCCGCCTCTTCCTGATTCACAGCGGCAAGTTCGCCACGCTTGGCGCTCAGTCTTTCAATCTTCGCAAAAAGGTCTTCGTAGGTTGCAGCTGCGGCCTGTCGGGCTTCGGCCGCCTCGCCCGCATAGGCTTTGTCCAAGCCGTTCCCTCGCGCCAGTTCGATACCCGCACCAATGGAACCGGATGCCTTGGGGTTGGCATGAACCTCGATACCCTTCTTCTTCAGATCGGCTTCGACCTGCCCGATCTCGGCATTCAAGTTCTCTAGCGTCGCCAGTCGCTGCTGCATGTGCGGATATGCAAGCGAAACGCCCATGGCCTGGATTTGGTGGGCAAGCGCTTCGCGTGAAGCGCGCAGCTTTGAAAGTTTTTCAGCTTGTGATGCGGCCGCCGGATCGATCAGTGCAAGCACGAAACCAGCGGCAGTATCATTGTCCAAGAGCTGTTTCGAGTCGAGGCCGGCCGCTTCGGCGGCATTTGTAACCGCCCCACGGGCTTCCTTGATCTGAACGGACAGCAAAGACTCGGTCTTGAAATACTCGTTCTCCGAGATCTTGCCGTCAGACAAGTTGCGCTGGTTTTCGGCGTAGACCTGCTCCAGCTGCAACCACGTCTGGACTGCCTTCGCCAAGGTCGTTACTGGTTTTGGCGCACCCGATGCATCGCCTTCCACCAGGTCCCGACGTGCCAGGAAAAGGACCTGGGCTGCCATGTCGCTGAACGATTTGTCGGGATCAATGCTGCCAGACTCCTTGCCAAGCTCGATATATAGCTGGGCAATCCTGACGTCGGGAGGAGGCGCCAGCAGTTTGCCGGACGCGTCATACTCTGGCTTATAATTGGCCTTAGCCGTTGATAGCGCATCATCCAGCATGGTAAAGGTTTCCATGCTGAACTGCCCATCAGCACCCCAGTCCCCCTCGATCTTTGCGCGGTATTCGTTCCAGGTTGCTTCGCCATACCTTTCATAGATCATCTGCCCGATAGCCGAGACTTCCGCATTCAAGCGGTCATTGCCACCGACCAGAAGAATTCGCCGCTCGTCGGGAACTCCTGCACTTGAGGTGTCAAATCCCATGTCTGAACGCAGTCGGTCAAGGAACATGCTGATCAACTCGTCTGTATTCTTTCCCTTTATTCCGTTGGCCTCAGCCCAGGATTGAACGGCCGAAAGAAACGCCAAGGGTTTGTCATTCACGATCTTCATCAGTTCTTCTTCGGATCTGGCACGCATAACAGCCGTGGTGAACTTCGTGGTTTCCAGGACGCCATCTTTCTCCAGACCTTTCAGCGTATCCAAAGCCGACGCCGCGCTCGCTGGGGGGGGGGAAGGCTTGGTCTCCGATGTTTCGCTGGGGCGAGGTATAACAGTAGCCGGGTTCGCCGCCGGAGCGTTGGTGGTAGGTCTGGTCGGTGTGACGGTAGCAACAGTCATCGGAGTACCTTTCTGTCGGTGGATAGCCCAGTCTTTCTATTGCCCAATTGAGGGCAGGTTTCTGCTTTCTCTTCCATCAGCGCTTTGCCGCAGAGCCCTGCGTATTTCCCGCAATAATTGCGGGAAGCCGATCAGATGTCGGCGCGCAGGACGCCGAGGGGTTTGTATTGGAAGTCGCCAGACAGTTCTTGCTGGGCAATTACTGGCAAGTAGATGTCATTCTCAGACAGGAACCGGCGTAGATAACGACGGACGTCGTTCGCAGCGACGATTACAGGCGGACAAGCGATTCCTCGCACATTTTCATCTATTCGAGCAAAGGTCTCAAGAATGGCGGCAGAGTCCCGCATGCCTAAAGCCAGATATCCGCCCACATCGGTTTTCTGAACAGCTTCGCGCAGTTTCTGGTCAAGTGAATTGTCGATCAGATAAGTTGAAACTGCGTTTTGGCCTGTTGAGTAATGATGGCAAATCTGCCGTTTGATACCCTGGCGGGTGTACTCTGTCAGCAGGACAGGGTCCTGTTCACGTGTAGACCATTCGGCCATAGCGAGAAGCACTGCATAGCGGGGGACCAGTGGCGTTGCCTCGGCTGTCAGGCGACGCAAGACTTCGAGCACGGCAGCTTCATCGACGTTTGAGTAGATCTGTTCCAGCAAGGCCGCTTCGCGCTGTGGCAGATCCGAAAGATACGCTTGCAGATTCTCTGTCGTAAGAAGCAGGCCAAGTCTGGCCGTGATTGCGTGTTGAAGGGCAGTCCAGATCGCTTCGGCTGCACTGTAGACATTTACATCAACGCTTTCCAAAAGCGTACTCTTTCCGGCGCTGACCCAGACACCTTTGCCTTGCGGCATTTGCGAAGAGACGACAGCGGGAATGCCAAGAGTAAGCGCGATCGTGTTTTCATCCCCAATGACGAAGGCACCATTGGCGCGCAGGTGGCCGAAGATGATCGGCACATCATCGAGGACGATCCGGAACTGGCCGTCGGGCTGCAGCGGGTCCGTACGAAGACCGGCCGTCGGCAGCTCATATCCGTGCCGCTCAAGAAACCGGGCACGCGCCTGTTTTCGCGCCTCAACAAATGCCGCTGTATCCAGTGCAGCAAGGTCTGAAGCACTGATGTGCAATGCCAATCGGTCAGTTTCCTTGCTTTCGTAAACCGTGTCGTCGGCTGAATCAGCCGGGTCTGTTGTCACGGCCGCCTTCAGCGCGGGTAGATAGAACGCAAGCAACGCCATGCTTAACCCAAGCGCGAAAAAGATCGCAGTGGGAAACCCCGGCAAAAGGCCCATAGCAGCGACGACGCATGCGGCAATCACGAGTCCGCGCCGTTGCGCCAACAGCTGGCCTACCATTTCGGTCCCGACATCCTGCGGCGCGTCGCTGGTTACGCGTGTGACGACGACACCAGCACACAGGGCGATGAACAAGGCCGGAATTTGTGACACCAGGCCGTCACCTACGGTAAGCAGAGAGTAGGTTTGCATCGCCTCAGAGAACGACATGTCTTTCTGTGCTACGCCAATACTGATGCCGCCAATGAGGTTGATCATGATGATGATAATGCCGGCAATGGCATCGCCCTTGACGAACTTCATCGCGCCGTCCATCGAGCCAAAGAACTGACTTTCCTGGCTGAGTTCGCTCCGTTTGAGGCGCCCAGCTTCGCGTTTCAGTTCGCCGCTGCGAATCTCGGCCTCGATGCTCATCTGCTTGCCCGGCATGGCATCAAGCGTGAAGCGGGCCGAGACTTCGGCGATGCGTTCTGCGCCCTTGGTTATCACCAGGAATTGCACGACGGTAATCAGCAGAAAGATGATGAGACCGACGATGACATTGCCTTGGACAACAAAGGTCCCGAATGTCTCGATGATTTCGCCAGCGTCTCCTTCCAGCAGGATGAGCCGCGTGCTGGCGACGGAAAGTGCGATCCGAAAAACGGTTGAGAACAGAATGATGGAAGGGAAGGTCGAGAATTCGAGCGGTGACTTCAGATAGACTGCGACCATTAGGATCAAGACCGCCAGCGCCATGTTGAACGCGAGCAGCGTGTCCATCAACCAGGTTGGAATAGGGAAGATCATCAACATAAGGATCGCGACGAGCATGGCGACCAGCGCAAGATCCATACGCATACCGCCAGCGGCTTTCCGTCGCCCGGCCAGTCGAAAACGCTGCCCGATCATTTGCGACGCTCCGTTGTTAGCGCCGCAGGCGCAAGCGTTGCCCGGAACAGCTGGAGTGCCGCAGCAAACTGGCCCCGCAGCTTCAGTACGATAGCTCTAAGCCGTTGTGCCTTGCGCGTGCGCGAGACCAGCCAGAGTGCAGCGAGGGCGCGGTCCAGATCATCGGTGCGGCCCAGGGCGTAATAGCACTGACACAGTTCATGCTGTTGATCGGGTGTCAGCGGCTGCAAGGCTGCGATCAGCTCAAGTAGATGCATCGCCGCCTGGTATTCGCCATAGGATAACTGGTGTGCCGCAATATCCGCCACGACTGTCAGATCAAGTGACGCAGGCGTTATGGTCGGGTCAGAGAACATGGCTTCACTCCTTGATCAGACCGCGGATAAGCCCCTCGAGAGCGCATTGCATTTCGAGTTGATTTCGCAGGACGGCTACACCCGGCATCGTCCGCACATGTTCGGGAATGGCCGGATTTGTTTCGAGAACGGAAATCAGCCTGGACAATCGTTGCAGGCTGTTGCGTTCGACCGTAGTCGGATCGCCCGAAAGGGGACCAGTCGGCGCCTTTATCTCTGGCGTAAGGAACTTTCGTTTCGAGGACGCTTCGGTCGGTCCGACCTCATTCCCCCGAACAGGCTGCGGGGCCGAACTTGCTCCACCTCCAAGGCGCGATGAAGGATCGGGCAAATGCGGGAAAAGGCGCGTGATCTGGGTCATGGAGCGCCGGGTGCGTCAGACCTGCCCAAGCTGATCACCCGGGTCTGCTCGCCCAGGGCCAGCACTACTGCATCGCGCTCGACAGAGGTTAGGGTCCAGCCGCCGGGCAGCATTTCGCCAACCCGCACGCTGCGGCCGTCTTCGGTAATCAGGCCAGGAATGGGGTGCAGCAGAACCGAGGCTATGCGGGGCAGTTCCTGTTCCTTTGGCAACTGGCGACTGGTCGTATTGAACAGCGCCGGGCGACCGGGCTGAGCATCATACCAGGCCAGAAAGGCCTCGAAATCGGCCATGACCGCGGGCTCGACGATACCAGAGACAGTGACAGATACCGCACGGTCGCCCGATCCGTTCACTGAAACCTTCATGGTCTGATCCAGACCCATAGCGGCAAACTTCTCGGTGACCGCATGCGAAAACTCGCCCAGCGACAGCGGCGCCGGGGCGGATGCCGCGGGGGCCTGTGCCGGTTCCTCTGCAGTTGGGCGAAGCGCAAGCGCCACCGACTGACTTCCGCCGCGCCAAGGTAGCGGCGACAGGATGCCGATGGTGACCAGCAGGATCAGACCCACCGCATATCCAGCGCCGTGCCACCTTTGCGGCGGCCGCTCGAGTGACGCCATCACAGGACCAATAGCCAGCTCAAGGCGTCGCCCGGCGACAAGCCGATGGACCGTGGGATCCGCCTGGGTCTGACCGTCGACCGCGACCTGGGCGGACAGGGGGGTCACTGTCAGCCCACGGCGGTTCAAGGTCAACTGAACATGCTGTTCCGAAATTCCGTCATCCAGCAGGCACACGTTATTGGCTGGCGAATGACCGATTGTCGTTTCGCGAGCGAGCTTCAGCGACACGCCCGCGTGCAGACCGCTTTGGATCGTAAGCACGGCGGGAATGTGAGACTTCGGAAAGGGCATGGCGCGGTTTCCTCCTTCCGACTGACGGCAGTAGCGCATGACCGGAAGATGTCAGGGAGGCTTGCGTCCAACAATCCGCAGAACCGTCTAAGTAGTTTGTGCAATCGTCCTGCGGCGCAAACGCAAGTATTTGATTCTTTACGGGTCAGCGGCTGATGCTGGCGATATAGGCGTCGGTAAAGGGCTCTACGAGTTCTGTGCCGACCAGATCTTCGCCGATATCGAGACCCGTTGCCAGCAAGCGGACCAATTCCTTGTTTTCGACCACCGGGATTCCCATTGCCTTCGCAATCATCTTCAGTCTGCCAACGCCTGACCGGTCGCTGCGCAAGGTCAGATAGGGAACGTCCGTCTTGCCATGAACATAATGAATCCCAACGGCACCCTGATCGCCAATGGCCACAAAGCTTGTCTTGGTAACTCCGACTGGGTTCTTGAGGCTGGCCCGCATCACGCGCTTGCGCTCTGACACGAGATGTGGGTCCCCGAATGAGTCCTTGTTTTCCCGGCGGACCTCGGTTTTCGTCATGCGCATGTCATCATCGAACAGGTAGCGCTGCACTGGAAGGTCGATGGCGGTTGTCAGGACCATGAAAAGGACGGCCAACACAAGGAAGGAAGCGAAGATCAGCAGGAATAGGCGCAGCATCGTTGGCACATCCAGACTTAACGACGCGATGAGGGCCGGTGTGTAGCTTACGATCAGGAAAGCAGCTGCTGCCTTCCAGGCGAAAAACCGCAGGCCGCCCAACGAGAATTCAACCAAAGCGCGTTTTTCGAACATGTTCTGCAAGTTGGTGACTGGGTTCAAACGTTCGAAATTCGGGACGATACTCTCGCTCGAAAAGACAAAACCCTTCTTGATCACGATGTTGGCGAGAATGCCAATGACGCTTGCCAAGCCCAACAGGATCAATGCCACTCTCGCCACGATCCTGCCAAAGATGGTCCAGGTATCGCGCAAACGGCTGGGGTCTGGAGCCCCGCCAGCCTCAAAAGCGGAATCGAATAAGAGCGTAAACTCTTCTGCCGTTCGTTGGACCATCATCACCAACGCCATGATCACGGCCGCCACAACGATTGCCGCGACTGTGTCGGCAGCTGTCAGGGCTTGGCCGCGCTCACGCTCTTTGCGCAGCTTCTGTGGCGTGGCCTTTTCGGTCCGTTCTTCACTGGTATCTTTGCTCATGGAGGGGCCGCAAAGAAGGGGCGCAAGATCGCGGTCAGGTTTGCGAAACTCTGCAGATTCTCGGCGATCGCCTCGCGCAAAGGAAAAAGCGTGACAAGTAGAAGGGCAAGCAGCGCCAGGGTTTTGTAAAGCTCGGAATACTCAGAAAGATCGATGTGTGAGCCAAGTCGGGTGCCCACGCCAACCGTTGCGTCAATCAGCACGAACACCAGAAGAAATGGCGCGACGATCACAAAACCCGCCTTGAAGACCAAGGTCAGCAACGTCAGAAGGGCGGCCCCCGATTCTGGGCCCATCTGCGGCATCGGGGCCAGGACTGGCCAACTGGCATAGCTTTCGAACATCGCCCCGATCAACAGTCGAAAACCACCCTCATAGGCCAGTAAGCCGATTGCGATCAGGACAAATATCCGGGAGGTCGGGGTGGCCCCAAAACCTGATTCTTGATCTTGCTCTTGCAAAAGCCCGGCCAGAACGCCTCCGGCCATGTCGGCAATCCAGATCGGGAGGGATGCAATCAGGCCGAGCAACACGCCCAGCACGACTTCTTTCGCCATCAGCAGGATAAAATCCACAGCGGTCATCGATGCCAAAACGGGTTCCTGAGTTGTAAAGAGCACCACCGTCATTGGCAGGCCAAACCCGATGGCGATGGAATTGCGGGCAATGCCGTTGGACACATGGGCCCAGACGAACGGCGCAAAGACTGATGCAAAGGCAAACCAGCGGGCAAAGCCAAGACCGAAGGCCATCAGCAGGACCTGAGATTGATCCACGATCGCGACGCCAACCTGATCCATGGCGTGCCTCTTTCAACCGTCGTGCCAGAAGGTATCGAAGATTTCTTCCGACCGCGCCAGCAGCGGGGCGGCCAGCAAAGCGCCGCCAATAATCATGGTTAACGCTATTGCGGCGACCTTGATCAGCTGCGGCAAGGTCTGGTCCTGAATCTGTGTCAGGGCCTGGACAAGAGAGACCGTCACACCCAAAGCCGCAGCAATTGCAAGTGGGACGCCAGCAAGCAAGGCCACGGCCACCACGAATTGTTCCAGAATGTGGATCATGTCGATCCCTGCCTAAACATAGGTCAGTACCAGACCGTGAACGAGCTTTGTCCAGCCATCCAGCGCAACAAACAGCAATAACTTGAAAGGCACGGCCACGATCGTGGGCGATACCTGCATCATACCCATCGCCATTAGGATCGTGGTGATGACCAGATCGACCGCAAGGAAAGGCAGATACAAGAGAAATCCCATCTTGAACGCCCGTGTCAGCTCGGACAACAAAAAGGCGGGTGTAAGGACCGTCAGGCTTGACGCTGCATCCGGAGGCGGGGCAACTCCTTGCCAAAGCTGTGCCTGGATCTCGACAAAGAAGGCTAGGTCTTCTGGTTCGGTGTTTCGCTCTAGGAATCCGCGGAACGGCCCGGCGACAGCCATGGCAGCAGCAGAGAAGTCGTCGATGGTCTCGTATGTAACGTCCAGCCGCATCACGTTCTGGTAGGCCTGATCGGCAATCGGCTGCATGATGAAGACCGTCAGGGCCAGGGCGATCGCATAGACTACGATGTTCGGAGGCGTCTGTTGGATCCCTAAGGCGTTACGCAGGATCATCAGGACGATTGCGATTTTTACGAAGGACGTGGCCACAAGTAGGACGAAAGGCACGGCAGCCATTCCGCCGAACAGAACGAGAAACGGAAAGAAATCGCCCTGTTCAAGCATCGGTCGACTGCAGCGACACGATCTGCACACCCAGCCTGTCTCGAATCTGGACCAGTCTCGCCGAGCCGATCACGGTGCCATTCACTCTGATCCGCGCCTGATCGTCGGCCAGAAGGCCGATCTCAAAGACCGTTCCCACACTCATCTGACCCAGCTCGGCCAGGGTCATGCTCCGTTGCCCGAGATCGAAACTGACCATCAGCGCCACGTCTTCGAGATTGCGAAGACTGGCAGGTTGCAGGGCCTTGTCGGTCGGTGGAGACAGCTCCATCTGTGCCATTGATGAAATCCTCTCTTGGTTCGGGGAAAGCGGTCGCCGAAAGTGCGACAGTACGACGAATGCATTGCCGTCAGGGCGAACCTTCGCCACGGCTCCGCCAGCGATGCACAGAAGTGCGTCCAGCGGAGCTTTTCCGACGGCTAGGACGATCACATCTCCAACACGCCATTCCGCCAACTCCGCCACTGTGATCCACATTGCCCCGGCCGCAAGAAAGACCGGAATCTGCGTTGATGCGGCGATTGAGCTGGCAGCGGTGTTGCGCCGGTCGGGCAACAACTTTTCAAGTTCTGCAAACGACAGGTCCAAAAAGGCGGTAATCTCTTCGCCCCGGCCATAGCGCATCTGGACCGGAAGCCCGGATACATCTTCTCCGACGACCTCTCGGACACCTTTCAACGCTACGGGCAATCCGGTCGCCGTCTCAAAGGCGCCGATCATCGGGCCAAAGAGATGTTCCAGGACCATTGCATGAACGAAAGGATCGATCTTCGGGTCGTCGATCCGTATTCCCGCCTCGGAAAGCATGTCCGGCACGGCGGTTTTTGGCATGCTGACGCAAAAGCTTGTCTTGCCAATCTTTCCGCGGGCCGAAAGGTGGTCCCCTTTCGCAACGGCGTGGAGCTTGCCTGGTCGCAACTCGCAGGCACCAAACAGTGTTTCCACATCCAGCGCGCCAGCTGCCCCAAACCAACGCGGAGCGACCCTGGCAGTTTCCTGCGTAACGACGGGTAGGGCGCCGTCAATCCGCTTGGCCCGGCCCTTGCCGCTATAGATCTGCAAGGGCTCACTTTCTTCCAGCGCCAGCATCTTCTTCCTCCCGTCTGGTTGTCGCGCGCCGCAGGTTGCGGGCTTCCGCGCGGCGCATGACCGCCAGCATTTCCGTGGTCTTTTCCTCAAACCTGTTGGCCCGCCGCGCCCGCGCGGCCATTTCTTCGACCAAACGCACGGATGTCTCTACCGCCTCGGCCGCCATTTGGCGGACTTCAGCTTCACGTTCCAATGTGGTTGCATGGTCCTCGGTCAGAGCGGAAAACCGGAAGATGTCGCGCACTGCGCCTACTTGCCGGCTCATCTCCGCCAAGACTTCCTGACGTTCCGTGGCCGCCAAGGCCGTCCGTTGCGCGGTGTCGGTCTGATCGGACCTTGCGGCGTTTTCTGCGGCAACCGCATCGGCAAGCCTGCGCCGCGCGCGTTCGGCCTGCAGATGCCTCAGCCTAAGCAAACCTGACAGATGACCAACACTCATGACGCCACACTCGTCAGTCGTTGCAAGGTAGTGTCCAACGGGGATGCGTCCCGGCCTTGCCGTAGGAACGCGTTGATTGCATCCTTGCGGCTTAACGCACGGTCAACATCAGGATCAGAGCCGTGGTCGTATTCCCCGACACGAACAAGGAATTCCACGTCCTCCAGCTTTGCCAGCATGGTCGAAACGGCGCTTGCGGCATTTGCCTGGGGTCCCGTCGCCAGGGCCCCGAACAACCGGCTCTTCGACCGCAGGATGTCGATCGCTGGATAATGAGCCGCATGCGCCAGCTTTTCATCCAGATAGATATGCCCATCCAGAAGACTTTGCACTTCCTCGCGGATCGGGTCGTCCTCGCGGTCCCCTTCCAGAAGGACGGTGTAAATCCCAGTAATCGAGCCCTGATCCGTACCACCTGCGCGCTCGAAGAGGCGTGGCAGTTCGACGAAGACGTTTGACGTAAAGCCGCGTCTGGCAGCCGGCAGCCCCGCAGCTAGACCAACTTCTCGCAGGGCTCGGGCAAACCGCGTCACGCTGTCCAGAAGGAGCAGAACCTTCCGTCCCTGAGCGCGAAAGTGTTCCGCTATGGCTGTCGCCGTATGACAGGCGGTCAGACGCAGGCCTGCCCATTGATCCGAGGTCGCGACCACGACAACGCAGTTCCGGCGCCGTTGCGGCGGCAGTTGGCGGTCAAGGAACTCACGCACCTCGCGGCCGCGTTCGCCCACCAGCCCAAGGACGACGACATCCGCTTCAGCCTGTCCTGCAATCTGGGCCAGAAGCGAAGATTTCCCGGCGCCCGGAGGTCCGAACAGGGCGACGCGCTGGCCATGGCCAATGGTCAGAAGGCCATCGATTGCCCGAATACCTGTCGGCATGGGCTGAGTAATCAGCGGGCGCCCAAAGGGGTCGGGCGGGAGGGCAACGACGGGGCATAGCCGGGTATCTGCAACCGGCCCCAGTCCGTCGATTGGTGCCCCGAGCGCATCGACGACGCGACCAAGCAACGCGTTGGAGATCGGCACGCTCAGCGGCTGACCGGTCGGTACAACCCGGCACGCCATTGACAGGCCACTGGTCGAACCAAGCACACTCAGGACCGCTTCGCCCCCTTCGAAACCGACCACTTCGGCAAGAACAGGTGCCAGGCCCGGCTGTTCAAGCCGGCAGATGTCGCCCAATTTCGAGACGATCAGGTTTGTCCTGGCAAGAGGGCCAATGATGCGGGTCAATTGGCCGTGAACCTGCAGACCGCCAAAGGCTGCGACGTTGGCACGCAATCCGGAAAGCTTTGCCTGGTGCGCTGCCTCAATCATGCGGCACCTCGGTCGGGATAGACAGCTTCGCTGGACTTTTCGATAGCGGAGGAGAGGGCAGAGAGCTGTGCGCTTCGGCCGAGATCGATCATTCCGTGTGATGTTTCCAGGACCGCCTCGCTGGGGCCCAGAGCCGCATCTTCGGCGACGTCGACAGGCAGGTCGGCCAAGGCTTTCAGATCACAAGCCGCCACCCTCAGGCGGCTGGCCGTGATCTGCGGGTTGCTGCGCAGGAAATGCAGGACAGCTGCACGCACCATGGGGGCGAGGCCGATGTCGCCGACAAGCCTTTCGAACGCGGCCAGCACGATCCCATCCAGTTGCGCGGCAATCTCTGCGAGTTCCCGGGTCAGCTGTGCATCCAGCTCTTTGCGCAGGGCAACCTGCTGTTCGGCCAGCACCTTTTCGGCGTGGGTTCGCGCTGCTTCTGCGTCACGTTCGGCCCGAAGGACAATCTCGCCAGCCTCCTTCCTTGCAGCAGCGATGATGCCGTCGGCCTCGACCTTGGCCGCCGTAAGCATCGCCTCTGCGCGCACCTTGGCCTTCTGCAGGGTCGCAGCATCCGACAGTGCGCTTTGAGCAAGCTTGCCGGTCAGACGTTGATCGGGGCTGTAGACCTCAATCATCAAAGCCTCCGTCCGGTACGACCTCCGCCAGCCCTGGATCGAACGCTGTGGCTTGAGCGGGGGCTGTTTCGTTGACTGCCGCGGCCGCTACGGCTTGTGCACAGAGTTCGGCCGACACAGGGGGCTCTGGCAGGTCAGCCGAAAGGTCGACGGGGCAGAGATATGCCAGATCTGCGGCCAGCTCCGGGTCGAAGGCGGCCCACCATCCGGCGATCAGGCCCTTTCCCTCAGTCAGCAAATCATCTGGGCCGGAAACAGGTCTGGAGGCACGGAGTCCGACTGCCTCCGGCAGGGTGTGCAGTGCCTTCAAGCCACGCTTGATCTCGTCCAGGGTAACCCAAGCAGGGATAGATTTGCCCCCGCTTGTTGCCAGGCTCGTCCCCCATGCTGACGCATGCCGCAAAACGCCCAACTGCCGAAAGATCACGGCAGCAGGCTCATTGTTGAACCACTGCAGGACGTTACGGATACCGTCGCCCAGTTCGTCCAGATTCGGCAGTTCCCGGCCCCGTGTGGCAATGAGTTGCAACCGTTTCTGCAACCGTTGATCTGCAAGTAGATCTTGCAGCATGGCCTTTCCGGCCGAACCCCGCGCCCAGGTTGCAAGATGCCAGTCGGGATGCACGGACATCATCGGCCTGCCACCATTGCCGAAAAGTCAGACCTGAAGGCCGCGATGGTGATGTTCTCGTAGTCCAGCCCCTCAATGCTCGACGCTACAGCGGTTTTGATTGTCGGCGTCGCTGCCTCAAGATCAAAGCGGTCCAGATAGTAGATGAAAATGGCGGCCCGCGCCGGGGCCACTTCTTGGGTGATGCGGTTGGGATCGGGAATCACGACATGAACGCGCGCCTCGACAACACCGTCGATCCGGCTGATGCTTTCCGACAGCTCTTGTGTGATGGCAAAGGTGTAGCGCGCTTTCTGTTCGAACGGTGTCGAGACCAGCCCTTCGCCCGTAAAGACGGCCCCCATGTCCTCGAAGACCGATCTCGGCAGTCCACGCTCTTTCAGCAGAATGATCGCCTTCGCCAGATGATCGCGTTCCACCGCAATCGTGTAGGTCCCGCTTGCCGCGTCGAAAACCCGGTCTGCGGTTACATTGTTTTCTGCCAGAACGGCAAAGATCTCGTTGGCATCCCGCTCTGACAGGTTTGTGTTCAGATCTTCCTTGCACCCCGCCAGGAAGAACGCAGCGGCCATTAACGCAATACCCTGCATCCGAAACGAGGCTGTGTGCATGCGGCTGGTCATCACTGCGCCTGAATGAACATCTTGATGGACTTGTCGGTCTTTTGGAGCGAAGCGCTGCCCAGCTCGAAGCTCACCATCCGCCAGGTCATCTGGCTGAGAAGCTCAAATGACTGCAGCGTCTGCGCGGCTTCTGTGACCTTCTGGCTTTCCGCCGGCCCGGGCCGTAAGGCGGTCCGGGCTTCGGCTACGGGGTCATGGGTTGCGGGGCCATTCAGCTTGCCCATGTCACTTACGTTTTTCAGGCTTTCCCCCCGTAAGTACGAGAGCGATGTCCTGGCGCTATCCGCAAGCGAGGTCACAGGCGGGTTGGCCGCCAGCTCGCTGATTGGGATCGCCGCTTGGGCAGTCGTGGGATCTGTGACAATAGCCATCGGCCTTACTCTTCCTCTGCCTCGACCGACTGGGCTATGCTGATGTTAGACTGGCCCATCTGATAAATCGTTTTCCCTTGCTCAAAAATTGCCTGGCTCACGGCATTTTTGAACAAGTCGTCCGCTGTTGGCGTGGTCTCGCTCGCTGTTGGCGTGGTCGTTGTGGGCCTCGCGTTCGGGTCGACTGTTGTCATCTTTTTTTCTCCTTTTGTGGGTTTCAGTTTTCAGAAGTAGTCGTCTGGGTATCGGCTGAAGGCTCTGTCGGCTCCGGCGGTTGAATTGACACGATGGACCGTCGCGATCCCAACTCATCCACTGTCATCTGCCCGCCCCGGTTGACGACAATCCGGCTGCGCAGGGCACGGTCGGCCTTCAGGTCCGACAGTACGGTCTCGACCAGTGCGACAAAGCCAGCAGGACCAGACACAAGAACCGCCGTACCGTTCTGGTTTCCCGGGGCCAGCGGCAAAGCCGCCTCGGCACCAAGCGCTTCGACACCGGCAATCAGGTCGGTCAGCGGAATGCCGTCCAACGGTAGCAGATAACGCAGAGAGTCAGCGGCCGGCGCGAAATGCAGTGTGTCGCCGATGCGATAGTGGTCGAGGCCAAAGTCACGGGCGAGCCAGGCTGTGAACTCTTCCGTCCGCGCCGTCAGCCGAACATCGACAACTTGCCCTGACAGCCCGTCTGGTATCACGACGGTTTGTCCGGTCTGTTCCGAATACCAGGTCAAGACAGCGGACAATGGCATCGCCACGATATGCATTTCTGGTACTGCCATTTCCGCCTGCGCGGTGCCGGACAGGCACAGCACCAAAGCTGCAGCCTGCGCGATCTTGAAAGGGTGAGCGAGAGATTTATCCATGGGAGCAAGATAACGTTGCATCTGTCCGGTCCTAGTCGGGCAAACCGCAAGCTTCCGTACTTCTACGCATGCCACCCAAGTCTATCCCGGCGTGAAGGTGGCGCAAAAAACAAGCACCCCTGCCTGCGCAAGGGTGCCTGTGTAGACATGATGACAGCTGCTTATCCTTGCCCGACCTTGTCCGACGTCTTGGCTAGCTTGTTGTCGATGTTCATCTGGATTTGGGTCGCCATAAGCTGGGTGGTGAACAAGCGGTTGTCTGCGGCCATTTGCGCGAGGTCCGCAATTCCTTTCGCCACGTCTGCGTTCGGGGTAGCTGTGTAAGTCTGGGTACTTGAATCTGCCATGTTTTGAGTCCTTTCGGTCGATCAGTTGCGTTTCATGCTTTCCGTTTGTTAGCGGCTTGGTCGATTTGCCTTTGTGCGAACGGGGGAGGTGTTCGACCAAGGCCAAAACCGCTTTGGGCAGCATGTACGATGACATTAGCCAATCGATAGGCTCAGAACATCCGCACTTACACCTAGGCAGTTGGCGCAAAGGCTGCGCGGTTCGGCGCACATACGCGGCGTCAGTCGAAACGAGTTGAAGCGTCGCGTCAGACGCCAACCTCGGGGCCAACGCAGGCCATGGGTTCTGTCGTCTCCTGCAGGATGACAGGCTCGGCATCGGGCGGGCGTGTCGCGTCGCGCGCCACCATTTCGGCATCAGACCCGGTGATGTCTCAACAATCCGGGGCGGGATTGCCTGAGGAATGAAACCAGATCGCGTCGCCGTTGGGATACCAATGCCCGGCCTTGCAATCATCCCCCAAAACCGTCCAGCGGACGCGACGGTCGGGCAAGTACTGTTCCACCCCATAGAGACGGCCATATTCCGACCAGGTCAGCATGCTGCCGAGGGTCAGGCTGTCGAAGGCACGGGCGTCAAGTGGAGTTTCGGCTTGCAGGGGCAGGGTTGTCAGGCAAAGGGCGAAGACCGTGCGCTCGGTCAGACCCCAACATCGGGGCCAGGACAGGCCAGCGGCTCATCCGCCAGTGTTACGGTCGACATCGGTTGGTCGGGCGCGCCCACCAGTTCGGCGAAGACCGTCCCGTCACGGCGCCAGAATCGCCAGCAATGCGGCCCTGGACTCTGGTCATAAGTGAAGCAGATCGCATCCCCCGCCGGGTACCAGCGGCCTTCGATGCAAGGACCTTCCGGATCCGCATCCAGCGTCCGGCGGTCGGCGAAATGCATCTCGCTGCCCCAGTATTCGCCCTCGATCCAGTAATCGAGCGTCTGGTCCTTGGACCAGGCGTCGAATTCTTCCGCCGTCATCGGGGACTCCGCCAGGGCTGGCCCGGCACAGAGTGCCAGAAGTATCACAAACCGCATCGGTCAGACCCCCACGTCGGGGCCGGGGCAGGACAGCCCGTTGGTCGTTCGATCGACGGCCGTCAGCTCTTCACCCGGTACGCCGTTGGTCGACAGGGCCATAAGCGCCTCGCCTTCCATCCAAAAGGTCCAGCAATGCGGGGTCGGGTCGTCTTCGTAAACAAAGCATATGTCGTCGCCTTCGGGGTACCAGCTGCCGTAGAGGCATTGGTTCGGGGCGACCGTCCAGCGGACTTTGCGGCCCTCGAGGTATTCTTCGGTGCCGAAGATGAAGTCGTACTGCTGATAGGTGATGGTGGTGCCGGTCACGAAAGCCTCGAACGCATCGCCGGTCAGCGGCGTGCGGGCAAAGGCGGGCAGTGCACAGGCAAGAGTAGCGACGGCAAAGGCAACTTTGAGGTGCATTGTCAGACCCCGACTTCAGGTGCAGGGCACACCAGTGGCTGGTCGCTTCGCGCGGTTTCAGTGATGACAACGACGGTGTCAGAGTTCTGCAGTACGCCAAGCAGCTTGCCGTCCTTGAAGCTGAAGAGCCAGCAGGACACCTCAACCTGGTTGGCAAAGCTGAAGCACAGCTGGTCGCCAGTATGGGTCCAGTGGCCGGTAACGCAGGGTTCGCCCTGAAAGGCCCAGAGAAGGGTCTGGTCCGGGCCGTATTGGGCCTGACCGATAAAGCCAGAGCTGTAGGAATAGGTCAAAGTGCTGGTGCCGGTATGGGCAGAAAAGTCCTCCGCCGTGAGCACGCCGTCGGCAGCTGCGGGATTCGACTAGATCGCGAGTGCGGCCAGCGCCAGGCGCACCCGATCACACGCCGACATCGGGGCCCGCACAGGGCAGGGGACCGCCGTCGCGGCTGGATTCGAGAATCTCCCACCCGCCGCCATCCCCCATATAGCGCCCCCGAATCTTGCCCCCTTCAAGAAAATACAGCCAGCAATGCGGCGTCGGATCGTCCTCGTAGACGAAGCAGATTTCGTCGTCCTGTTCATACCATTCGCCGTAGATGCAAAGATCACCGTCAAAGGCCCAGCGAACCTTGCGACCGGGCAGGTATTCCTCGGTGCCAAACAGGCCGTTGCCGTAATCGTAAGTTATCGTCGCACCCATGGTGGCCGAATCGAAAGCGGGACCGTTGAGGGGCGCTTCGGCCAGGGCTGGTGTGGCGGCAAGGACGGACACAGAGATTAGGCGTATCATGCGGGTGTTCCTGGGCGGGAGCTGGGGGGCAAGTACTTGCGGTCTCGACGAAGATAAAAGTGCCAGAGATGGCTGCGGATTGCCAGTCAAGCGCCCGTGTCTTTCGGCGGTACGACGCCGGGCCGCCATCGGGCCAGATGGGGCCGAATCGCGCGGCGCCAGAGACGCGGGAAAAGCGCCATGGTGCAGGCCAGCGGCAGGGGCCAAGGCAGGCGCGGGGCCTCGTCCGCAGGAGGTAACCGCAGGGCGGGGAAGGGTCGTGATGGATGGGCGTGGTGGTCGGAATGTCGGGGTGCGTTTAACATCATCGCCGACGAAAACCAGTGCTTCGTATTCCAGCTATGTGCCGGACCGACCGGCTCCAGACGACCATCTACGCGGCGAGCGCGTTGCAAGCCGTAGTGCTGGACATAGTCTGACAGCAGGATCTGGCTTTGCACATGCAGGGCAAGAAGGATCCAGGTCAGAAGCCCGGGCAGCCCAGCGATCAGAAAGCCAAGGATCAGGCCGGCAAGGCTGCCAGCGGCATAGCCGATATAGGGGTGGAGGCCCGGCAGGGACGCTCGGGCGCGCAAGTCGTTTTCGGCCCGCAGACCTTGCAGGAAGCTGCCGAACCATGCGCGCGGAGCGAAGCGATAAAACCCCTCGCCGGCGCGGGCGGTGTTCGGGTCCTCGGGGCTGGCGACATGGCGGTGATGCACCAGGCGATGCGCGCTGGCATGCTGGCCAAAGAGGATTGCCGCATAAAGGGCCGCCCCGAGCCGGAACAGATCGCGCCGGGGGCGGTGGATCAATTCATGCGCTGCAGGGTGGCCAACCTGTCCCAGCCAGAGGCCCGCCGCAAAGAACAGAAGCACACGTTCGCCACGTTCAAGGCCGCTGTCTCCCGCGATGGCCCAGACTGCGACAGGCAGAAGGGTCAGTGCGCCGATGCCGACGCTGACAAGCAGAAGGTCGGCGGCGGGAAATTCGGCTCCGTCTGTCGCGCCCGCCGTCAGGGGGATCAGCTGATCGAGGAGGATCGTCAAGACGCCCATGTACAGAAAGGCAAGCCAGAGCCAGCCGTCGCCATAGGTCATGCCGAGCGACAGAAGCGGCAAGGGCATGAGCGCGGCAAGGGCGAAGACCGCAAGGGGCAGGGGCTGGGCGTGCATCCTGCCTGTCGGGTACGGGAACTACGGGTGTTGATGGCCGAAAGCTTGGGCGAATTCATGGCGCTTGCAACTGCCATAGTGTCGCTGGTCGCAGACCGCGTCTTGCGTCGCCGGCTTGCACTCTGAGCCGCGAAGGATGGTGTACGACCCCCGATCGCTCATCCGGCTTTGGTGCAGGCCGACAGCCTGCGACAGGCTTTCAATAACACTGCAAAGCGACTAGGTGAGGGGAAACCAGTCCAGGGGGTCCGGCGATGTCGTTCTTCAAGAAGCTCAAGGACCGGATGTTCCGGTCGTCGGACAAGATCGGCGAGGGGCTGGAGGCACTGGTTTCCCAAGCGACCGAGGCCCCGTCCGTCGATGTGACGTCCCCTCCGGAGCCGGCAGTGAACGCCCCGTCAGAAGCAGCGCAGGTCGTGCCAGACGTGGAAAAGCCGGGGCTTTTGGGGCGTCTTTTCGGGCGCAGCGAAGAGCCGCGCCGAGTCCTGGACGACGCGATGCTGGAAAGCCTGGAAGAGTTGCTGATCCAGGCGGACATGGGGGTCGATACGGCGGTCCGGGTGACAGCCAACATCGCCGAAGGGCGCTTTGGACGGCGGGTATCGACCGGAGAGCTGCGTCAGGCTCTGGCGGCGGAAGTCGCGCGGATCATGGGGCCCGTGGCGCGCCCGATGCCGCTTTATCCGCAAAAGCCGCAGGTCGTGCTGGTGGTGGGGGTCAACGGGTCGGGCAAGACGACAACGATCGGCAAGCTGGCCAGTCAGTTCAAGGGGGCGGGCAAGAAGGTTGTGATCGCGGCGGGCGACACGTTCCGCGCGGCTGCGGTGGACCAGTTGAAGATCTGGGGCGAACGCGCGGGCGTGCCGGTGCTCACCGCGCCGGAAGGCAGCGATCCGGCCTCGCTTGCGTTCGACGCGCTGACCAAGGCCCGGGCCGAGGGCGCGGACCTTTTGATGATCGACACGGCGGGGCGGCTTCAGAATCGCGCCGACTTGATGGAGGAGCTGGCCAAGATCGTCCGGGTCATCCGCAAAGTCGATCCGACCGCGCCGCACAATACTCTGCTGGTGCTGGATGCCACCACGGGCCAGAACGCGGTGACCCAGGTCGAGATCTTCCGCAAGATTGCCGATGTCTCTGGCCTGGTGATGACCAAGCTGGACGGCACGGCCAAGGGCGGCGTGCTGGTGGCGCTGGCTGACAAGTTCGGGCTGCCGATCCATGCGATTGGCGTCGGAGAACAGATCGACGATCTTGCCCCCTTCGACCCCGATGACTTTGCCCGTGCCTTGGTGGGGGCAGAGGCATGATCCGGGTCGCCGCGATACTGTACCTGATGGCCAGTCCGACGCTGGCCGAAGACCTTGTCCCCGCGGTTTGCGGCAAGGTCTGGGATCGGCTGACCAGCGACATCGGAGCTGGCTTGCCGGTGACCGGGACCGCCACTCCTACCGACCGGGCGGGCTGTCTTTTCACCGGCCTGCGGCTGGACCTGGCGGGCGATTACGTGCCCGACTGGTATGTGGACAGACTTTACGTTGATGGCTCGCTGCCCTGGCTGGCAGGAGAGGCTGCCCCGCCGGATCGGCTGGACGTGCAGGCGGAGGGCTTGCGCGTGGTCGTGCAAACGGGACAGCCACAAATGGACTGGCTGTTCGACGCGCAGTCGCGTCCGAGTGCGATCGATGCCAAGCTTTCGCTGGCCTGGGACCCGGTGGAAAAGGCGCTGCGACTGGAAGGTCTGAGCATCGACTTTCCCGGGGACAATCTGGTGCAGGCCTCGGCTCTGGTGACGGGGGTCGATTTGTCGTCGGTCGGGGCTATGCAGATGTCCGCGACAAGCTTTGCAATCACTGAGGCCGACCTCACGTTGCAGATGCACGGACTTTTCGAATGGTACGTGCTGATGGCTGTCGGCCCGGCGGTTCTGCCGATCGAGGGAGATATGGATGCGGCCGCCGAGGACCTGCGCGCTGCGTTGCTTGCGGCAGTGGCCGAACTGCCTGCGACGACCGTTCCGGAGCCCAGCAAATCCGCGCTGGTCGATCTGATCAACACCTTGCCGAACCCTTGGGGCAAGTTGGAGGTTGCTCTGCGGTCGGCGGCGGGGATCGGGCCGGCCCGGCTTACCCCCTGGGTGATCACGGGTATTCCTGCAAGCCTGGCCGAGGCGGCGCCAGTTCTGGACGGGGTCCAGCTGGACATCCGCTGGACCCCGACCGATGCGCCGTGAGATCGGATTTGCGCTGGCCCTGCTGGCGGGACCCGTTGCCGCCGAAGAGACCGGTTGCGACGCAGTGCGGGCTGCGCTGGAGGCGCTAAGCGGCTACCAGATCTTGGCAGCGTCTTCGGCGATGAAGGATGGCTGGTGCATTCTGGACGGGACAAGGCTGCAGGCGGGCTGGTCGCCGGACCTGCAGGCCGCAACCTTTCGACTGCGTGGCGTCGTGGCAGCGGGTGAAGTAACGGGCCTGGAGTTGGAGACGACTGGTCTGCAGATCGCGCCGAGGTTTGGCCAGCGCGACCTGGATCCGATCCTGCGCGAGACGCTGCGGCTGAAGACGGCTGACCTATCGCTTGAGCTGCATCTGGGGCCGGAGGGGCTGTTGGTGCGCGACGGGCGGCTGCAGCTGTCTGGCGGGACCGAACTGGACTTTGAGGTCAGCATCGCCGGGGCAGGGCTGTCGGCGGCCTCGCTGGCCTTGGGACGGCTGACGCTGGCCCGGCTGGACTGGCGGAATGATGGACGGCTGTTGCGCCCGGCGCTCGAGGCCGCAGGGCAGCGGCTTGCCCCGGAAGCCCGCGGCGCTGAAGCCATCGATGCGGTACGTTCGGCCCTGAGTGACCTTGCCGCGAAGCTGCCCGCGTCTTTGGTTGCAGACGATAGCCGAAAGGAATTGGGGCAATTGATCCACGCCCTGCCGCACGGGCGGGGGACACTTGCCGTGGAGTTCCGCTCGGAGGGTGGCCTTGGGGCTGCGCAAATCGGTCTTGCGGCGCTGGCGGACGACCCTATGGGCAGTCAGGCCCTGGCCTGGCTGTTTTCAGGGGCGCAGCTTTCGGTTGACTGGGAGCCGGGGCTCGGCCAGTGACCGAATTCCTGCGGTCGATCGAGGGCACGCCGGCCGGGCATGATTTGGCCTTGGCGCTGGCGCTGCTGGCGGCCGTTCTCCACGCCCTTTTCGGCGCGCTCCAGAAAGGGCGGCATGATCCGTGGCTTTCACGTGCTGCCATCGACGTCAGTTACGGGGTTATCGCGGCCCCGTTCGCGTTGTTCGTCGTTCCCTGGCCCGAACCCCACATGTGGCCGATCTTTGCCGGAGCCTTCGCGATCCACGCCGTCTACAAGGTCTTGCAGGCCATGACCTACACCCGTGGGGCCTTTACCGTCGTCTACCCCGTTGTGCGGGGGACGGGGCCGTTCTTCACGGTGATTGGGGCGGGCATCGTCTTTGGCGAGACCTTTGCGCCAGGGCAATGGGCTGGGCTGGGGCTTTTGGTCGGCGGTATCCTGGGGCTGGCGGTCTGGAACCTTCGCACAGTGACGGTCGACCGGGCGACGATGGTCCCGGCGCTGTGGCTTGCGGTCGCGACGGGCGCGATGGTGGCGGCCTATACGACCTATGACGCCTATGGCATTCGTGCTACGGCGGACCCGTTCACGTTTCTGGCCTGGTTCTTCATGCTGGACGGGATCTTTATCCCAGTTGTTACAGCCCGGCGTTGGCGGCGGCTTCCCGCTGTCGAGGTCTTGCCCCTGATGAAACGGGGTGTACTGGGGGCTTTTGTCGCCTATTTCAGTTTCGGCTCGATCATGCTGGCCACGCGGCTGGACAAGGTCGGCGAAGCGGCGGTTCTGCGCGAGACCTCGACGGTGTTTGCCGCCTTGATCGGCTGGCTGGTTCTGGGCGAGAAGGTGGGGCCGGTCAGAGCCGGTCTGATGGCGCTAATTGCGCTGGGCGCGGTGGTTATGGAGTGGGCAGGATAAGGCGATGGCGGACAAGAAGATCAACCCGGTCGTGAAGCAAGTGCTGGAGCTTGGGCCGACCCTCGTCTTCTTCCTGATCTACATGTGGATCAAGGATGAGTCGTACCAGTTTGGCGGCGTCACCTATTCGGGCTTCATTGTGGCAGCCCTTATTCTGGTGCCGCTGCTTCTCGCCTCAATTGCGGCGCTGTGGTGGCTGACCGGAAGCCTGAGCCGGATGCAGATTTTCGTCGCCGTGATGGTCGTCTTCTTCGGCGGGCTGACGGCCTGGTTCAACGACGAAAGCTTCTTCAAGATGAAGACGACGATCGTCTACGGCACCTTTGCGGTGATCCTTGGCGTAGGGCTTCTGCGCGGCGTCAGCCTTCTGCAGTGGGTGATGTCCGAGGCTTTGCCCATGAAACCCGAAGGTTGGATGATCCTGACCCGCCGTCTTGCGCTGATGTTCGCCGTGCTTGCCATCGCAAACGAGGTGATCTGGCGCACCCAGTCGACCGAGCTTTGGGTCAAGCTGGAAACCTTTGCGATGCCTGCCGCGCTGTTTCTGTTCCTGATGATCCAGTTCGCAATGCTGCAGCGCTATATGGACGAGCCCCCGGAGAGCAAGTCTTGAGCATTTGCACAGGAATGCCGCGCTGGCGTCCGGTTCCTGCCCCAGCCCTGCCTTGAAGCCGGGCTAGACATCATGGTGTACAGAAGGACGCCGCCATGCATCGTCAGCCGCTTGATCTGATCCGCCTCTTTCTCAGCCTTTTTCAGGATCTGCCGCCGATGGCGCGCACCCTGTACATTCCGGGCGCGGTGGTTCTGCTCGGCTATCCGGTCCTGTCGGTGGTCCTGGGACCACATCATGAAGGCGAGGCGTTCGTCACGGCATTCCTGGCTGCTTTGGCCGTGCGGGTCGCGATGGGCTTTGAGGGCATGGTGCGCCGCCTGCTGACGCGGTTTTCGGCGCCTGGGGCCTCGGCACTGGCCTTTGGCTTTGCCATCGCGCCTCTGGTTGTTCTGATGCTTGCGGACGACCCAATCTGGTGCCAGCGGCTGCAAAGCGCTTTCTACGTGGTGATTGGGTGTGTGTTCCTGCTGGATGTTCTGAAGGGCCGCTGCGCGACGGCGGCAAGCTTTTGGCCGGATGAAGATATGCGCGGCTACTTGCCGAACCTGACCCGGATGATGGTGGTTTACAATTTCAGCTTCCTTGTGCTGAATGAGACGCTGATCCAGACAGTATCTGCTTCGAACTGGCTTCTGTACTGGGCGATGCTGCCGGTACTTGGCCAGATGGTGCTGCGGGCAATGGTGCTGACAGTGATCAACCTGGACGACGACGGCCAACCAGTCTGACCCCAGCAGACCTGGTCGTCCAAACGGGCCCTTCGTGGGCCCGTTTCGTTATATCGAGACCGTGCAGGCGGTCTTCTTCACGTCAAGGCAGCGACGCAAGGCGGTCTGCACCCCCGAAGGTGAGTTCGACAAGGGCAGGAAGCCCAGTTCCGACAGTTTCCGGGCGTAGATGCGCGACAGGTTCGGATCGGTGTTCATGGCGGCTGCATAATTGTCGAAAGCAGCGTCAAGCCGACCCAGGGCCACGTCGATCTGGGCCAAGGTGTCCAAGTAGCTTGCCTCAAGCCGCAGGCCTTCGGGATTGGCCCGCATGGTCTGGGTCAGCTGATCGGCCTCGGCCGCCTTGCCTGCGCGCACCAGCGCAACCGCCTGGATGTTCACGGCCGCCAGGCTTTGTGGATAAAGCTGCAGAAGCGCCTCGGCCTCGGCCGCCACGACATCTGGGGCGGCATACTGCGCCAGGGCCAGAAGTCGCCGCGCGCGGATGTCTTCCTCGATCGCGGGGCTGGAGTTTGTTACCACCCCGGGGCGCAAGGCTTCGTCGGCCACGGCGACCAGCTCTTCGTAGCGCCCAAGCGCCGAGAGGGCTGCGAGCTTGTTGCGGTAAGCATTCTGATAGCCGGGAGCGAGCGAAATCGCCGTGTCGAAATACCCCAGCGCCAGATCGGAGCGACCAAGGTCGATCAGGCAACGGCCCTTGATTTCATTGGCATAGGCATATTGCGGATCCAGCCGCAGCGCATTGTCGGCATCGTCCGAACAGCGCTGGCCGTCGCGGAACATCCACCAGGTTTCGGCGCGATTGGCCCAGGCGTCGATGTAATCTTCGACCGAAAGGGCAGCGGAATAGCTGGCAAGCGCCCCTGCTGTATCGCCCTGGTCATAGCGCACATTACCCAGTTCGACCCAGACCCAGGCATTGCCGGGGGTCAGGTTCAGGGCCTGTTGCAGGGTGGCTGCGGCCTCGTCATAGCGCTGCAGAAGACGCTGGGCCTCGCCCTTCATGGCCAGAGCATAGGCCGCGTCGTCGTTGGTGCCCGCAGCGGCAAAGGCTTGGTCGCAAAGCAGAATGCGGGCCTCGAAATCGGCGCTGCGATCTTCGCAACTTTGCGCAAGGGCGGGCGCGGGCAACATGGTTGCAAGGAGGAACAGAAGGCGGCGGCGCATGGGGGTCTGCTGGCAAGGAAGGGCTGGAGAAACCGTCGCCTGCCTTGGGGCGAAAATCAAGGGCTGCAGGCAGCGGGGGGCACGCCGCGCGCGCCGAGGATCAGCCGCGACCAGCGGCGGCCGGGGCGGTGGCGGGGCAGGTCGCAGGCTGAAAGGCTGCCGTTGATCAGGGCCCGATAAAGCCCGATGGTGCCGGGGCGCAGATAGGGCGACCAGTGACAGATGCGGCGTGGCGGGGCGGCGAGACTGTGGCCAAGTCTCGCCAGCGCGTCGATGGTGCGCGGCTGGTCGATCCAGAGATCATGCCAGCCCTGGCGCGCACGTCCCAGGCCCTGGCCGATCGAGGTGCGCACCCCCAGATGGATGCCCCATTCGAAGCAGGCGTCGAACAGGTCGTTCTCTCGGGTCGTGACGTTGATGACCTCGACAAGGCGTCCGGCGGGGCTGTCCAGGGCTTCCAGGGTCCGCCCGCGCGTCTCGGCGGCGGCAAGCAGGATCAGGCGCTGGACCTGCCCGGGGGCGACCTGGGGCAGGCAGGCAAGGGCCACGCGCGCGCCCATGGAATGGGCGATGATCTGGATCGGGCGGTCCGACAAGGCGTGGATGGTCTGTGCGATTTCGGCTAGCGCGGCCCCCGTCTGATGCGCACGAAGATGCGCCCGCCACGGATCGCATTTCGCGTTCCATCCCAAGGCGATGCCCAATCCTTGGGTCCCGTCCAGCCCCAGATGCCGCGGCCAGCTGACCGCGCGGCGATCTTGCGGCGGCGGGTCGAGCGACAGGATCGAGCCATGCGGGCAATCCCGCGAAAAGCCCGGGGCATAGCGCCAGCCATGGACCATCACGACAACGGGCGCGCGTACGGGAAGGCGGTCCAGCTTGCGCGCCAACCGCTCGCGGTCCAGCGCAAGACCGGTTCGGGTCGCATCGGCGCGGATCGGACGGGGATCGTCGGACATCGTCGTTGCCCTTTCGGCTTGTGGCACCAGCCGTGCCAAAGCGCGGAAACGCGGCGGTGACGCGGGCGTGACGGCTGCATGACGCACCAGATGTTGTGGCCGCTTGACCACACCCGACGGCGGGCGTATGGAAGCCCCCGTGGCGCTTTGTTACCGGATTGCGGGCCACGTTAAACAAGCCGCTAAAGAGGTGAAGGGCGTTGCCCCGGCACCTTTGGGTTGTCCGGGGCTTTTTGTTGGCCAGGGGGCCCGCGATGACGAACGACTGGAAGACCCGTACGCAACTGGTGCATCAGGGCAGCCGCCGCAGCCAGTATGGCGAGATGGCCGAAGCGATCTTTCTGACCCAGGGCTTCGTCTACCCCGATGCCGAAAGTGCCGAGGCGCGGTTCGTGAAGGCGGGCGAGGACGAGTTCATCTATGCCCGCTATGGCAACCCCACGACGCGGATGTTCGAGGAGCGGATCGCGGCGCTGGAGGGGACGGAGGACGCTTTCGCCACGGCAAGCGGCATGGCGGCGGTGAGCGGGGCGCTGATGTCCCTGGTGCGGGCGGGGGACCATGTTGTCAGCTCTCGCGCGCTCTTCGGGTCGTGTCTTTATGTGCTGGAAGAGGTGCTGCAGAAGTTCGGGGTGAAGGTCACGTTTGTCGACGGCGCGGACCTCGGCCAGTGGCGCACGGCTGTCACGCCCGACACGAAGGCGATCTTCTTCGAAAGCATGTCGAACCCGACGCTGGAACTGGTGGATATCCGCAGTGTCAGCGAAATCGCCCACACGGCAGGCGCGCTGGTCATCTGCGACAACGTCTTTGCCACGCCGATCTATTCCCGCGCGGTCGAGCAGGGTGCGGATGTGGTGGTCTATTCCACGACCAAGCACATCGACGGTCAGGGCCGAGCGCTTGGCGGTGTGGTCTGCGGAACGAAGGACTTCGTTCGGAAAACGCTGGAACCCTACATGAAGCACACCGGCGGTTCGATGTCGCCCTTCACGGCCTGGATGCACCTGAATGGGATGGCAACGCTGGACCTGCGGGTCCGCGCCTCGGCCGCATCTGCGCTGAAGATCGCCGAGACGCTGGCGGGGTGGAGCCAGGTGGGCCGGGTGATCTATCCAGGGCTGGCCTCGCACCCGCAGCATGATCTGGCGATGGCGCAGATGGGCAATGGCGGCACTTTGGTGACGTTTGAGGTTGCGGGCGGGAAGGAAGCGGCGTTCCGCTTCATGAATGCGCTTGGGATCGTCAAGATTTCCAACAACCTGGGCGATGCCAAGACCATTGCGACCCATCCCGCGACGACGACACACCAACGCCTGCCTCAGGACCAGAAGGACGCGCTGGGGATCACGCCGGGCCTGATCCGGCTGTCGGTGGGGCTGGAGGATACTGACGACCTGATTGCCGATCTGGCGCAGGCGCTTGGGCGGAACTGATCGCGCCCTTCACGCAGGCGTGACCGCTTTCGCCAGGGCCAATGATCCGGTCCGCCCTATGTTCCGTAGAACACAACAACGAACGCTCGCGGGGACCGCAGGTTCGACGGTAATCACAGTATCGCAGGCGCGAAGGCTGCCCTCTGCGGCAGCCCAAGAGCTTGCGTCCGAGGCGACGGAAAGGGCCCAGAATGAACATCCACACTCCCGAGATCGACCGCCTGCCCACGCGCGAAGAAGCCGAGGCGGCGCTGGCCGTGCTGCGCCAGTGGGCGGGGAAGGTGTCTGACGACGAAATCGCGCGGCTGGATTCCTCGGTCGGCTATCTTGTGCCGGGGCAGGGCTATCCGGCCCTGTCGCGCGACTATCCGGAGGGCTTCCAGCCGGATGCCGCTTATCTGCGTTCCTTGCCGGACCTGCAGAACGGGCCATCCAGCCTGATCCGGGGCGCCAAGGCGCGGATCCAGCATGTGGGGATTTCCAACTTCCGCCTGCCGCTTCGCTATGCGACCCGCGACAGCTTTGTCGTGCTGGAAACCAGCGTCACCGGCACGGTCAGCCTTGAGGCCGAGAAGAAGGGCATCAACATGAGCCGCATCATGCGGTCGTTCTATGCCCATGCGGAACGCGAGTTTTCCTTTGGCGTGATCGAGGCCGCGCTGGACGATTACATGCGCGACCTTGGGTCATTTGACGCGCGCATCCAGCTGCGGGCGTCGTTCCCGATGCAGATGGCGTCGCTGCGCTCGGGCCTTTCGGGCTGGCAGTATTACGATATCGCGCTGGAACTGATCGAACAGGCGGGGGTGCGCAAGCAGATCGTGCATCTGGACTATGTCTATTCCTCGACTTGCCCGTGCAGTCTGGAACTGTCCGAACACGCCCGCATGACGCGGGGCCAGCTGGCCACACCGCATTCGCAGCGGTCGGTGGCTCGGCTGTCGGTCGAACTGACCGGTGACCTCTGGATCGAGGATCTGATCGAGCTTGCCCGCAAGGCGGTGGTCACCGAAACCCAGGTGATGGTCAAGCGCGAGGACGAGCAGGCCTTTGCCGAGCTGAACGCCGCGAACGCGATCTTCGTGGAGGATGCCGCGCGGCTTTTCTGCGAAAGCTTGCGAAGCGATGCGCGGATCGGCGACTTCCGGGTGATTGCCAGCCATCAGGAAAGCTTGCACAGCCATGATGCGATCAGCCTTCTGACCGAGGGCGAGACCTTTGCGGCGGAAAGCCTGGACCCGCGGCTGTTTCACAGCCTGATCCACGCTGGTTGACGGGGGCGGCGGGGCCGCGTAGCCATGACCCACCATGGTAGACTTCCGCCCCGTCGCCTATGTCATCGGTCGCATCCTGATCGTTCTGGCGATCCTGATGCTGGCCCCCGCGATCATCGACTGGCGTGCCGGGCTAGAGAACGGCTATGCCTTCCTTGCGTCTGCCGCGCTGACGGGAGTTGTCGGCGGGGCGCTGACCCTGGCCACGGGAAATGCGCTGGGCCGGGCACTCGACACGCGGCAGGCCTATCTTCTGACAGCCTCAATCTGGTTCCTTGTCCCATTCTTCGGGGCGTTGCCGTTCTGGATCGGCGCGCCGGGGCTGAACCTGCAATACGCGTATTTCGAGGCGGTCTCGGGCATCACCACCACTGGGGCGACCGTGATCTATGGGCTGGATACGCTGCCCACGGGCATGAACCTGTGGCGGGGCATGCTGAACTGGCTGGGAGGCCTTGGGATCGCCTTCATTGCGATGATCTTCCTACCCCTGATGCGCGTGGGTGGGATGCAGTTCTTTCGCACGGAGGGCTTCGACACCTTTGGCAAGGCCTTGCCACGCGCGACCGATATCGCCCGGCAACTTCTGATCATCTACGTCGGGCTGACAATCATCTGCATCGCGGTCTATTCCGCGATCGGGATGACTGCGCTCGATGCGGTGGTGAACGGCTTTGCCACTATCGCCACGGGCGGATTTTCCCCGGCGGACGTGTCCTTCAACAAGTACACCGGGGCGGGCGAGTACTTCGGGGCGCTGTTCATGATCCTCGGCAGCCTGCCCTACATTCGCTATGTCCAACTGGTAAACGGCCAGGCCGGGCCGTTGTGGGCGGACTCGCAAGTCCGGGCCTATCTGCGCTGGCTGGCCTATGCGGTGGTGACCGTGACGATCTGGCGGGTCTGGACAACGGGCGACCCCATCGAGCCGGTGTTCCGCGAGGCGCTGTTCAACCTTACCTCGATCATGTCGTCCACCGGGTTCTTTTCCGGCAGTTTTCCGACCTGGGGCGGGTACATGCTGGTGGTGGCTTTTGTCATCGGGGTGATCGGCGCCTGTTCCGGGTCCTCGGCGGCGGGTCTGTCGGTCTTTCGGGTACAGCTGATCATCGCGGTGATGAAGCGCGAGATCCGGCGGATCGGCAGTCCGTCAAGCGTGGACCCGATCCGCTATGACGGGCGCGCGGTGGAAGAGGATGTGCTGAACGCGTTGATCCTGTTCGTGTCCAGTTACATTCTGATCCTGGGCGTCATGACCGTTGCCGTCAGCCTGACCGGGGTGGATACAGTGTCGTCCCTGTTTGCCGTCTGGACGACACTCGGGAACGTGGGCTACGGCTTCGGACCGTTGGTTGAACGGACGGGCACCTTCATCGACTTTCCCCCGGCAGCCATTGCGCTCATGACGTTGTGCATGATCCTGGGCCGACTGGGCCTTCTTGCAATTCTGGTCCTGGTTCTGCCGAATTTCTGGCGGCGCTAGTCCCAGCAGGACACAAGGACAGTCATGCCGGTTCCGATGTCGGACAGTTCCGACGGCGGCAGCGCCCCAGTGGTCGTGGACGGCAACGGCCGGATGCCCTCCGGTTCCAGAAGGCGCGCGATGCCGGCCGCTGACAGCGCAAAGTGCACGCCGACTGGCAGGGACTTGCCGCCGGATGCCTCTGGCGGAAGCAGCATGCCGATCACGGCCCCTGTCGGGTCGATCACGGGACCGCCAGCATCGCCGGGAAGGGCCTGAAGGGTCAGCCGTTTGCGGTCCGGCTCACCGTTGAGGCCGGTCAACTCCTCAAGGGTCCCGAAGGTCATCACCGGGGCAGGCAGGCGGTCTTCATAGGAATAGCCAGCCACCATCACTTCGCTGCCCGGACGTTCCGGACCGGACTGAAACTCGGCGGCCTTCGGCGCGGCAAGGGGCGTGGCAGGACGCAGCAGCGCAAGGCCAGAGGCAGCATCTGACAACGCGACACTTGCCTCAACAGATCGGTCAAGGGTGATCCTTCCACAGCCGGAAACCGCCTCGACGGTGGTCAGCACCGCGCCATCTTGCGAGACATAAAAACCCGAACGGCTGAACCGGGGCTTGCGGATTTCCAGGCCCGACAGAAGGCCAGCCTTCGTATCGGCCCCCATGACGACCATCCCGGGATCAAGCGCGCGTTCGGAATCCGGGTCAAAGCTGGACTCCAGCCTTTCCAGAATCCGCGCATCGCGGGCTTCGTTACCGGGTGTGGAAATCAGCATCCAGCCCTTGATGAAACCGCCCGTCAGTCGGGCGAAGGCGGTTGTGTCAACCTGACCCGAGGTGCCACGGATACGGAATGACCGTTCGTCCCGGCTGCGCTCGCCGGTCGTGGGCACATCTTGAAGTGTCTGCAGCACATCATAAAGGCCGGTCAGCGCTGCCTGATCACCGGGCTGCGAGATCAGGATGATCCGCGGCGCATCCGGGGTCTTGGCGCGGAAGTGAACGAACGGCGGCTCGTAATGGTCGAATTCCACCAGGCCAAGGGGCAGGGTCACGGTGATCCCGGACTCGGCCTCGACCACCTCGGAAAAGCCGAAACTGGCGGTCTCGGTGCGGTAATCCTGCAAAAGCTCGGCACGCTGGCGGCTGGTCAGGATCCCGGTCGGCTCCAGCACGCCCTTCGCCTCTTGCCAGGCCGCCATGGAGTTACGCGTGCCAGCGCCGAAAGCCCCATCGATGCCGCCCTCGTAGAACCCGAACCACTGCAGTGCAATCTGCAGATCCTTGCGTTCAGCTTCGGTCAACAGGGCTTCGCTGGCGCGGGCCTCGGCGCGGGTTTCGTCGGGTAGCGCCGCGGGCTCGACGTCCACTGCAGGTTCGGCCACAGGCTCAGTTTCGGGCAGGAGGGTTCCGCCCGGCGGCCAGTACTGCGTGCCGAAATTGCGCTCAAAGGCGATGAAGCTGTCCGGGGGGATCAGACCTTCCCGCTTCAGCTGCTCCAGCCTGTCTTCAGCTTCCGCGGCTGGAAACGGTCCGATGACGATGCCGAACCAGCCGGACCGCAACTGGAACCCCGCTGTCTCGGGAAACAGCGAGGCATAGGCCCGCGCGCGTTCCCGAGCTTCGGGCAGGGTGGGCTGGGCCTCGACTTGCAGCCAGACCCCCGCCTCTTGCGCAAGCGCGCTGCGCGAGGTCGGCAGAAGAGCAGCAAACAGCAAGACGGCAGCAAGAAAGCGAAGGATCACAGGACATTTCCAGGGTTTGAACAATCGAGCGCAAGCTTAGTGAAGGTTCTCGCGGCGGCAAGGGCCTAACTGCCGCCCGTGCGGTCACTTTCCCGCAGGCTGGCGCCTGCTTTCCGGAATTGACCCTGTTCCAGCCAGTCGGTAGGGAAGGCGCGACCCTGTCAAGCCCGTATCGAAGGTGCGCCATGCCGCATGAGACCACCACGCCCCGCAGTTTTCAGGAAATCATCCTGCGCCTGCAGACCTATTGGGCGTCGAAGGGCTGTGCCATCCTGCAGCCCTACGACATGGAGGTCGGCGCGGGCACCTTCCACCCCGCGACCACGCTACGGTCGTTGGGAACCAAGCCCTGGGCGGCGGCCTACGTCCAGCCATCACGCCGCCCGACCGACGGGCGCTATGGCGAGAACCCGAACCGGTTGCAGCATTACTACCAATACCAGGTCATCATCAAACCCTCGCCCCCGGACCTGCAGGACTTGTACCTGGGCTCGCTGGCCGCCATCGGGATCGACCTTGGCCTCCACGACATCCGCTTTGTCGAAGACGACTGGGAAAGCCCCACGCTCGGCGCCTGGGGCCTGGGCTGGGAGGTCTGGTGCGACGGGATGGAGGTCAGCCAGTTCACCTATTTCCAGCAGGTCGGCGGGCATGACTGCAAGCCGGTCTCGGGCGAGCTGACGACCCCGCCGCGCCGATCCCGCTGACCTACGGCGACATCTTCCGCCAGACGGAAGAGGAATACTCCCGCCACAACTTTGACGGCGCCACGACCGAGATGCTGTTCCAGCACTTCAAGGACGCCGAGGCGGAATGCGAACGCCTCCTGGCCTTCGAGCCCGACGACCCGAAGTCCGGCAAGCGCATCGTCATGGCCCATCCGGCCTATGACCAGACGATCAAGGCCAGCCACCTCTTCAACCTCCTCGACGCGCGGGGCGTGATCTCTGTTACCGAACGCCAGGCCTACATCGGCCGCGTCCGGGCGCTGGCCAAGAAATGCGCCGATGCCTTCCGCCAGACCGAAGCGGGAGCGGACCTGTGAATGGGGGGCGTCTGGCGGTGAGCGTCATCCTGTTGGGTGCAGTTATCGGTGGCATCGGCCTGTGGTACACGGCCGACCGTGCGTTTTATGAGCCCGTGGCTTTCGAGCCGGGGGCCGAAATCCGTCTGGTCCCCCTGGCCAGCGACCAGCCAGAGCCGATCCTGGCAGAAGCCGTGCAAGGGATCGACGCCAAGAGTTCACCGATCAAGTTCCGCGCCTGCTTCACCACGCCGATGTCGCTGGCCATGCTGACGGAAACCTACCGCCCCTATGACGGTGCTGTGCCCCTGAACGCTCCGACAGTGTTTCCCTGCTTTGACGCCGAGGCCATCGGGGCCGCGCTTGAAACGGGTGAGGCGCTTGCCTTCCTGTCGGAACCCAACATCACCTACGGCATCGATCGCGTCGTCGCCATCACCGGCGACGGGCAGGGCTATGCCTGGCACCAGATCAACGATTGTGGACGCGAAGTCTTTGCCGGTCGCCCCGCGCCCGAAGGCTGCCCGCCCGTGCCCGAAGGCCCGACTCCTTCCGAAGGACAAGACTGATGGCTGACCTCCTCATCGAACTCTTTTCCGAGGAAATCCCCGCGCGGATGCAAGGAAAGGCCCGCGAGGACCTGAAGAAACTGGTCACCGATGGTCTTGTCGAGGCCGGCCTCACCTATGCCAGCGCCGGCGCCTTCTCCACCCCCCGCCGCCTGACCCTCTCGGTCGAGGGGCTGACCAGCGAATCCCGCCCCGTGCGCGAGGAACGCAAAGGCCCCGCCACCACCGCGCCGCAACAGGCGATCGACGGCTTCCTGCGCTCCACCGGCCTCACGCTCGACCAGCTGGAACGCCGCGCCGACAAGAAGGGCGAAACCTTCTATGCCGTCGTCGAAAAGCCCGGCCGCAAGGCCCCCGAGATCGTGGCCGAGGTGCTGGACGCCACCATCCGCACCTTCCCCTGGCCCAAGTCGATGCGCTGGGGCGCGGGCTCCTTGCGCTGGGTTCGCCCGCTGCAATCGATCCTCTGCCTTTTGACCGACGAAACCGGCGCCCATGTCGTGCCGCTGACCATCGATGGCATCACGGCTGGCAACACGACCGAAGGCCACCGCTTCATGGGCAACGGCCGCTTCACCGTCACGGGCTTTGACGACTATGTGGTCAAGCTCAAGCGCGCCAAGGTCGTGCTCGACAGCGCGGAACGCGAGGCCGCCATCTGGCAGGGCGCGCAGAACCTGGCCTTCGCCGCCGGGATGGAGGTGGTCGCGGACCCCGGCCTCTTGGCCGAAGTCGCGGGCTTGGTGGAATGGCCCGTCCCCCTGATGGGCCGGATCGCCGACCAGTTCCTGACCCTGCCGCCCGAGGTGCTGCAGACCTCGATGAAGGAACACCAGAAGTTCTTCTCGGTGAAGAACCCCAAGACCGGCCGGATCGAGGGCTTTGTCACCGTCGCCAACATCGAGGCCGCAGACGGCGGCGCGGTGATCCTGAAGGGCAACCAGAAGGTGCTGGCCGCCCGCCTGTCGGACGCGAAGTTCTTCTGGGAAAACGACCTGCGCGTGGCCAAAGGGGGCATGGGTGAGTGGGTGGAGGGGCTGAAGGCCGTCACCTTCCACAACAAGCTCGGCTCCCAGGCCGAACGGATCGACCGCATCGCCGCGCTCGCGCGCGAGATCGCCCCGCTCGTCGGCGCTGACGCCCTCCTCGCTGAACGCGCCGCGCGGCTGGCCAAGCTGGACCTGCGGTCGTCGATGGTGGGCGAGTTCCCCGAATTGCAGGGCGTGATGGGCCGCTACTATGCGCTGGAGGCCGGGGAGAAGGCTTCCGTGGCGGATGCGGCGCGCGACCACTGGCGGCCGAAGGGGGAGAGTGACTCCGTCCCCACCGAGCCGGTGTCGGTGGCCGTGGCGCTGGCCGACAAGATCGACACGCTGACCGGGTTCTGGGCGATTGACGAGAAGCCGACGGGGTCGAAGGACCCGTTTGCTCTGCGCCGGGCGGCGTTGGGGGTTATTCGGTTGGTGTTGGGGAATGGGCTGCGGGGTAGTCTTGCTCGCCTTTTTGACCTCGCACATGACGGACTACTTGCAGGTTATCGGGCCCGGTACTGTCTGAGATTTCGTTCATCCACTGGGAGCTTCCGTATGGCGGAGCCTCAGACTCTTGCAATGAAAGAACCAGCGCAAGAACGACCATACTGGTGGGTTGAGAAAGCTGGCCTAGTAGGCCAACCACGTGAGCTCGCGGATCTGTTAATGTCGCGAAGCAATTCGGACATGTTCGACGAAAATGAACACTTCTATGTTTTTGAGCGGGAGGCATTAGCACCCGACCTCCTCTCCTTCTTCCACGACCGTCTCAAGGTCTACCTCAAGGACCAGGGCGTCCGGCATGATGTCATCGACGCTTGCCTTGCCATGCCGGGGAATGACGACCTGACGCTTCTGGTCAAGCGGGCCACGGCGCTGTCGGAAACCCTCAAGACCGAGGATGGGGCGAACCTCCTCCAGGGCTTCAAGCGGGCGAACAACATCCTGTCCCAGGCGGAAGCCAAGGACGGCGTCGAATACTCCTTCGGCGCGGATGTGAAGTTCGCGGAAACCGACGCGGAACGCGCGCTCTTCGCCGCGCTGGACACCGCCGAGGCCAAGATCACCCCCGCCATGCAGGCCGAGGATTTCGGGACCGCCATGGCCGCGATGGCCGCCCTTCGCGGCCCCATCGACGCGTTCTTCACCGCCGTTCAGGTGAACAGCGACAACGAAATCATCCGCCGCAACCGCCTGAACCTCCTCCACCGCATCCGGGCGGTCTGTTCGGGCGTTGCGGATCTGACGCGGATCGAGGGCTGATACCCCCTCACCCCCGGCCCCTCTCCCCCAAGGGGCGAGGGGGGCGCCTGGGGCGGGCGGCAGTTCTTCAACTGCCCAAAGATTCGTCATGGAAGTGACATGTCAGGCTTGATTGACAGTGGTTTCGGCGTATTCTGCACCTGAACAATGGGTGCTGCGGTGCAGAAACACGATCCGATCCCGGAATTTGCGCAGATCACGCCCAGTGCGCAGATCGCGACCGCAAGCCATGGCTGGCGGGCAAAGTGCTTGCAGCGGCTGGTGCGGCTGGACCTGCCAGTGCCGAAATCCGTGGCGCTGCCTGCAAGCACCGTCAAGGCAATCGCTGCTGGGCATGGCGTGGATACTGCTGGAATCCTTGACAATTTCGGCGACGGCCCGCTGATTTCCGTGCGCCCCAGTCCGGCGAACCCCGACTGGGGCGGCCCCGCGACGATCCTGAACATCGGGCTGAACGCCAAGCGCCATGCCCGCCTGGCCGAAACCCATGGCGAGGCGGCGGCCGATGCGTTGTATCTGCGCTTTGTTCAAGCCTATGCGATCCATGTCGCGCGGCTTGACCCCGAGGTCTTTGACGCGCTGAAGCCGGGTCCTGGTGCGCTGCGCGCTGCGCTTCGCGAGTATGAGGTCGAGACCGACGAATCCTTTCCCGAAGATCCGGCCCGGCAACTGTCAGAAGTGCTGCGCAGCATGGCGCGGGCCTGGGAGGGGACGAGCGCGCGGCTCCTCCGCCAGGCCAAGGGGGCGCCGGACGAGGCGGCTCTGGGCCTTGTCGTGCAGGAAATGGCACAAGGACTCGGGCAAGGCATCAGTGGTTCCGGCGTGATCCAGTTCGTCGATCCGGTCACCGGTCAACCGCAGATCACCGGGCGCTATCTGGGGCAGAGCCAGGGGCGCGACGCGCTGAAGACGACCGAGGCGCTGTATCTGACTCGCGATCCGCGCGGCCCCTCGCTGGAGGATGTCGCGCCCGAGATCTTTGCCACGCTGGTCGAACATGGCCGCATCTGCCGCGCCCGCCTGCGGGAAGAAATGCAGATCGAGTTCACCGTCGAGGATGGCCGATTGGCGGTACTGGACGCTGTGAAGGTGCAACGTTCGGCCCGGGCGGGTTTGCGGATTGCGGTGGCGCTGGCCGAAGACGGGATTATTCAACGGAACGAAGCCGTGCTGCGGGTCGAGCCGCGCGCGCTGTCCGAGCTTCTGCATCACCAGGTCGATCCGCGCGGTAGCCGCGATGTGATTGCGCGGGGGATCGCTGCCTCGCCTGGGGCGGCCACGGGGCGACTGGTATTCTCGTCGGCGGCGGCGCAGGCGAGCGCGTCGAAAGGCGAACCTTGCATTCTGGTGCGTCGTGAGACCTCGCCCGAGGACATTCGCGGCATGCATTCGGCGGCTGCGGTCCTAACTGAACGCGGCGGTGTGACCAGCCACGCAGCCGTGATTGCCCGGGGACTGGGCCTTCCTTGCGTGGTCGGCGCCAGCGACATGCGACTGGATTCAAAGGATAAACGACTGACGGCACAGGACGGCCGCATTTTCCGGGAGGGCGATGTGGTGACGCTCGACGGCACCAAGGGTGAAGCGCTGGCCGGCGCCGCAGAGATGCTGCCGCCGGCGCTGGACGACAGTTTCCGCAGATTGCTGGCCTGGGCGGACGAAGTACGCGACATCGGCGTCCGCGCGAACGCCGACACGCCCGCCGACGCGGAAACCGCCCGCAAGTTCGAAGCGCAGGGTATCGGGCTTTGCCGTACGGAACACATGTTCTTCGACGAAGACCGTCTGGTCGTCATGCGCGAGATGATCTTCGCCGACAGCCCCGGCGACCGTGCGGCGGCGCTCGCGCGGCTTTTGCCGATGCAGCGCGCGGATTTTGTGCAACTGTTTGAAATCATGCAAGGATTGCCGGTCTGTATTCGCCTGTTCGACCCGCCCTTGCACGAATTCCTTCCCTCTGACCGCGAGGGCCTGCGGGATCTGGCCGAGGCGCTGGATCGGCCCCTATCAGAGGTTACGCGTCGGGCCGAGGCGTTGACAGAGGTCAACCCGATGCTTGGGATGCGTGGCGTCCGTTTGGGCGTGGTGCTTCCGGAAATCTACGACATGCAGGCTCAGGCGATCTTCGAGGCGACGCTGGAATCTGCCCGCCGTGGCGCCCCCGTGGTACCCGAGATCATGATCCCTCTGGTCAGCGCCCGTCGCGAGGTTGAGCTGGTCAAGACTCGGATCGATGCGTTGGCTGCGATGGTGCGGACCAAGGCAGGGGCCGGGTTCGACTACAAGCTGGGTGTGATGGTTGAAACCCCGCGCGCGGCCCTGCGGGCCGGTGAGATCGCCCAGCACGCGGCATTCCTGTCGTTTGGCACGAACGACCTGACCCAGATGACCTACGGTCTCAGCCGTGACGACGCCGGGCGGTTCATGAACACCTATGTCCGACAGGGAGTCTTCGCGGAGGATCCGTTCCATATCCTGGATGTCGACGGGGTGGGCGAGCTGTTGTTGATTGGTGCTGAGCGGGGCCGTAGGACGCGAAAAGACCTGACATTGTCCATATGTGGTGAACATGGAGGCAATCCAGAGTCGATCGAGTTCTGCCGAAAAGCTGGATTCGACTATGTGTCGTGCTCTCCCTACCGGGTGCCGATGGCCCGACTGGCGGCCGCGCACCTTGCGCTGAAAGATCAGCAAAACGCTTCTTAATCAATGTATTAACATCTTTGCGCTCGATTGGTCAGGGCGCAGCTGGGCGAGATTTCGCCGAACAAGCCGAAAAAACTGTAGCATTTCTGCAACATTGGTAGACCGGGCGCAGGCTTTGGCCTAAGTGGCCGCTCGCTTGCAAGGCGGGGGTCACTTCCGCCGTTTCGGAAACAAAAACGGAAGAGCAGAATGAACCCGACCAAGGTCGCATGCGCAATGGCGCTATGCTTCGCAGCCGCTTCGGCTGCCGCGGACATACGATCATCGGCGAGCACGGATGTCTCTGTCACCGAACTGCGCACGCCGCTGATCAGCCGTCTGCCGAATCCTGACTTTACCGCCGCGCTGCCGGCCGAACAGCAACAGGACGGTCTGACGATGGACTGGCTCATGGCACAACCCGCGCCAGAGGGCGAAGCCGAGTGGCAATGCTTGACCGAAGCAGTCTATTTCGAAGCCCGCGGCGAAAGCCTGGCGGGTCAGATCGCCGTGGCAGAAGTGATCCTGAACCGGGTGGACAGTCCGCTTTACCCGGGCACGGTTTGCGGTGTGGTCAAGCAGCGCGGCGGCGGCGGGTGCCAGTTTTCCTACGTCTGCAACGGCAAGACCCGGATGCGTGAAGCCGCGGCCGCCGATCTTGCAGGACGAGTCGCCCGCGCCATGCTGGACGGGGCACCGCGTCTTCTAACAGATGGAGCCACCCACTTTCACACAAGGCATGTGCGGCCGGGCTGGTCCAAACGGTTCGACCATACAGCCTCGATCGGCGCCCATCTCTTCTATCGGCAGCCGGCCCCCAGGGGCTAAGGTCGCAAACATCCGCGCCTTTGCCGCCTTCCTGCTTGGCCCCACGGAGGCGGGCCGTTAAGACGGGGCGAACTGCAGAGGCCACCCATGACGACGTCTGACATCGACCTGGCCTTCGCCCATCCTGAGGAACGGGCCGAGGCCTCTGCCGGTTCCGCACCGCGTGACCGGATCAGCCTGCGCGACCATGTGGTCGAAGCGGACATCGGCGCCTTCCAGAAGGAGCGGGGGCACAAGCAGCGTCTGCGATTCAATGTGGTGGTCGAGGTGCGCCCGGTAACATCCCCGCTTGAGGACGACGTTGACAGGATCCTCTCCTATGACCGGATCACCGAGGCGATTTCGGCCGAATTGGCAGCCGAGCGACTGAACCTGCTGGAAACCTTGGCCGAGCGGGTGGCGGAGCGTATTCTGGCCGAGCCGGCCGCCATGCGGGTTTTCATCCGGATCGAGAAGCTGGACATCGGGCCCTATGCGCTCGGGGTGGAAATCGCCCGATCTCGGGCAGAACGGCCAGTTCAGCGCAAGGGCCTCGACGGTGATGAAGCCGTCCACCCGCTGGTTGTTTTTCTGGACAACGCCACCATCGCGGCCCCGGACCTTTCGCAGACCCTGGATGCACTGCAGGCACAAGGTCTGCCGCTGATCCTGACCGTCGGCCTTCCCGACCTTGCCCGCCCGGCGACTGGCCACAAACCGACCCAGCGCCGGATCGACCTGCTTGCCATCGAGCAGAATGCCTGGACCCTGGCCGCCCGCGATCCGCGCTGCGTCGTTGTTGCAACGCGCACCGAGATCGACTGGGCAATGAAGCGGGGGCAGACGGTGGTCTGGGCGCCGTCGAAACTGGTACTGGACGCTGTGGACGGACCAGCGGGCACGTCGCCCGTCTCGCTCGCCCTGTGGCTGGCCGAATCTCTGGCGGCCACGGCCTTGCTGGTTCACGGCGAAATTGCAGTTCCGGCAGGAAGTCGCGTCCAGGTGATTAGGGCGTGATCCTTCCCCCTTGCCAAGTGCTTTGGCATCGGCCACTCCGAAGCATATGGAATATTTTCGCCCGATCGCCATGACCGACGCCGCCCGGCCCGCCCAGGCCCTGCCGCTTGCTGGTGGGTGGTGCTGGTTCGACCGTGTGCAGGTTCTGTCGCGCAAGGCGGCGCCACGCACTGTTCCCGTCACCGAGGTTCCGGATGACGTGTTAGAGCGACTGACCAGCGAGCGTGAGGACTTTGCCGGCCAGTCGATGGACCGACCGCGCCTGATGGGCATTCTGAACGTCACGCCCGACAGTTTCTCGGATGGCGGCAAGTATCGCACACAGGATGCAGCAGTCAGGCAGGGCCGGGACATCGCCAAGCTGGCCGAGTTTCTGGACATCGGCGGGGAAAGCACCCGGCCTGGTGCACAAGAAGTGCCTGTTGCCGACGAGATCGCCCGCACTGTTCCGGTGATCGAGGCTTTGCGTGCCGGAGGCATGCGTGGGCCGATCTCGATCGATACGCGGAAGTCGCTGGTTGCTGCCTCGGCGGCGCGGGCGGGGGCGACCCTGGTCAACGATGTCTCTGGCCTCGCGTTCGACAAGGCCATGGGGCCATTTGTAGCGAAGGAGCGCCTGCCGCTGGTCTTGATGCATTCGCAGGGTCTGCCGACGACCATGCAAGACTCGCCAAGCTATGCAGACGTGTTGCTGGACGTCTATGATGAGCTTGATGCGAGGCTGGCGCGGGCCGATGCGCTGGGTATTGACCGCTCGATGATCGCGATTGATCCCGGTATCGGCTTTGGCAAGACGGCGGCGCACAATCTGGCGCTGATCCGCGGTCTGTCGTTGTTTCATGGTCTGGGCTGTCCAATCTTGCTGGGGGCCTCGCGCAAGCGGTTCATCGGATCGATCGGGCGGGTCGAGACGCCTGCAGCACGGATGCCTGGGTCGCTCGCCATTGCGCTGGCCGGATTTGCGCAGGGTGTGCAGATCACACGGGTGCATGACGTGGCCGAGACGCGGCAGGCGCTGCTCTTGTGGCAGGCTATGCAGGCGGACGAAACCGAGGTGACGGAATGACCCGGAGGTTGTTCGGAACTGATGGGGTCCGGGGACGGGCAAACAGCTGGCCGATGACTGCCGAACTGGCGCTGAAGCTGGGCGCTGCGGCGGGGCGATACTTTCGCCGAGATGGGTCAAGCGCGCACCGGGTGGTGATCGGCAAGGATACGCGGCTGTCGGGCTACATGCTGGAGAACGCGCTCACGGCGGGGCTGACCTCGACGGGCATGAATGTCCTATTACTCGGCCCGGTGCCGACGCCGGCGGTGGGGTATCTGACGCGGTCGATGCGGGCAGACCTTGGGGTGATGATTTCAGCCAGCCACAACCCGCATCAGGACAACGGGATCAAATTCTTCGGGCCCGACGGGTTCAAGCTTTCCGATGCGGCCGAGGCCGAAATCGAGGCGATGGTCGAGGGCGAGATCCAACTTGCGCAGCCACAGAACATCGGTCGGGCGAAGCGGATCGAGGACGGGCGCGGACGGTATCAGGAATTCGTCAAGACGAGCTTCCCGACAGGCCTGCGGCTGGACGGGCTGAAAGTGGTGATCGACTGCGCAAACGGGGCGGCCTACAAGGCTGCGCCGGAAGTGCTCTGGGAACTCGGGGCCGAGGTGATCCCGGTGGGGGTCGCGCCGAACGGGACCAACATCAACGACCGGTGCGGGTCTACCCATACCGAGACGGCGGCCGAGGCGGTCGTGGCCCATGGCGCGCATGTCGGGATCAGTCTGGACGGCGATGCTGACCGGGTGATGATCCTGGACGAGATGGGGCAGGTGGCGGACGGGGACCAGATCATGGCGCTCTTTGCCGCGCGCTGGGCCGACGAAGGTCGCCTGCTGGGCGGGGCGCTGGTCGCGACGGTGATGTCGAACCTGGGGTTGGAGCAGTTCCTGAAGGGCCGCGGCCTGCGGCTGGAGCGGACGGCGGTGGGCGACCGCTACGTGGTCGAACGGATGCGGGAAGGGGGCTTCAACCTGGGCGGCGAGCAGTCGGGGCACATCGTGATGACCGACTATGCGACCACCGGGGACGGGTTGATCGCGGGGCTGCAGTTCCTCGCCGAGATGGTGCGCACCGAACGCGCGGCGAGCGAGCTGACCCGGTCTTTCGCGACGGTTCCGCAGCTTTTGAAGAACGTCCGTTTTTCGGACGGGGCGCGGCCTCTGGAAGCCGAGGCGGTCCGCCGTGCCATCGCCGGGGCCGAGGCGCGGATCGAAGGGAGGGGGCGCATCTTGATCCGCAAGTCGGGGACCGAACCCCTGATCCGGGTGATGGCGGAATGCGAGGATGAGGCGCTTCTGGCCGAGGTCGTGGACGAGATCGTGGGCGCGGTCGCTGCTGCAGTCTGACTGTGTCCACGCGTGGACAGGATGGACAACACAAGTGAATTCAATGGCTTGTCTGTGGACATTCACCTTTTCTTAAGATCTGCGCATGGCACGTGGGGTCAGGCTTTCCGCTCTGGCCAAGGCCGCGCCGACCGGTCCAGAGTGCCCCCGACTGGACAAGGGAGACGACGCATGTTGCGTGGGATGGCTGTGGTGCTTGGACTGCTTACTGCGGCTGAGGCGGCGGCGCAGGAGATACGCCAAGAAATCAAGCCCGTTGCCGGGCATCAGGTTTCCGTAGTTGGCGACGACACGGGAACGGCCTGGCTTGTCGTCGACGGCGAAAGGGTCTTGGAAGCCGGGGTGATCTTTCTGGATGGTGAAGCTGTGATGGTCGGCGGGGTGCCGGTGGTGACGGGTGTGGCAGGCGCTGGAGGGAATGCTTGCGGGGCGTCTCCCTTTGTGCTGGCCCTGGCCGAAGGTGCGACCCCTGAGCTTTACGGACCCATCGAAAGCTGCCGCGAATTCACGCTGGACCTTCGACCCGATGCTCTGCTTCTTTCAACCGAACCTCTGCCGTCCGAGCCGGGTGAGGTCTGGGTCTGGAATCCGGTCACGGGCCTGACCGAGGCCTTGCCAGAAGAGTTCTCGGCCGAAACCGGACGCAGCTGGGAAACGCTGCCAAGCCTAGCCGGGGCGCATCCGGTGGAGGCAATGCAGCTTGCCCCGGTGCTGCAGGTCTTGCAGACGGGGCTTGGGGCGGACTATCCGGTCTTTGCCGAGCGGATTTCCGACCTCGGGTCGGGTGATCTGGTGCCGGGCGGCTATCTGGGTCGGGCGTGCCTGAAGCTCACCTGTGATGCGGATTGGGCGGTGCTGTATCTGGATGCAGCTACCGAGCAGGTCTTTGCGATCTGGCATGTCTATGGCGAGGTCGAGAACCGGATCTGGCCCGCGGAGACAACGCAGTGGCCCGAGGCGGCGATGGCGGTTCTGCGCGCGGAGGCCGGGGAATGATGCGGCGGGTGCTTATCGCGGCTCTTTGCCTTGCGGGAAACACAGCGCTGGCAGAAGAGGCGCATGTCGTGATCGGGCCGGAACAGATGTGGATCGAGTTCATTGACCCGATCGAGATCATGTGGGTCGGCCCGAACGCGTATGAGCGGACGCAGGTTCTGTCTGGGAGCAGTATCGAGATCGTGGGCTTCGCGACTGACCCGGACGATGCCGCCATACTGGGGGCGCGGGCGTTCGTTGCAGTCACGATGGGTACGCACAGTTGCGACAACCTGAAGGATCCACTGGCCTATTATGTCATCGCGCTGACCCCTGCGCTGGCGACCGAGGGGCCGTTCACGACCTGCGGTGAGGTCGCCATGTCAGTGACCAACGGTGCGATCTTTCTGGAAGAAGATCCGATGCGCATGTCGACCGAGGATGGGGGTCAGTTCATCTTCTGGGTGCCGGGTCGGGGCTTTACCGATCGGATGGAATAGATCACCGCCCTTCAGGCGGCGCCCACCCGCCAACCCTGCCGCCCTCGGGGGGCTTTGGCGCCGTCGCGCCGGTCAGGAGCCAGGCATGGGTGCCCCGGGAACCATCCTTTTGTCAGCGGGTTGACCCTGCAACAGGTGCCATCCCGGCACCCCTTGCACGTGGAGACCCCCGATGATGGAAGGACTTGTTCCCCTCCTGGCGCTTTGCACGCTTTTGGCCGTGGCCGTCTTTGCCCTGATCAGCAGGGAGCGGACCAAGGATCGCCAGCGCGACCCGAATGCGCCAATCTCATGTCTGGCAAAGGATGGGAAGTATGGCGGCGTGGCCTTCCTTCGCCCGCTCGCCGACCGCTGGATCGATCGGCGCGAGCCAGTGGCCCATCGCCCCCTGGTGCTGGACCCCGTAGCCGAGGAACCGGTGGTGCGTATCCGTTATTGAGACGCGCGCTCCGGCGTCCAGCCACCGTCGCAGCTGAGGCTACGAAAGCGGTGGAGGCAGGTGACGGTACTGCCATCAGGCAGGCGATAGACGAAACTGTAGCCGAACTGGATGCCCGCGCCGCCGACGGGATGCGCCATACCGTTGGCGACCGATGCCCCGGGCTGTTGGACCGGGACACTCGTACCGTTGCGGTGGAGTGCCTGAAGCGGCCGGGCGAAGGCATCGGACAACGCCATGGAAGAGCCGGCGTTCTGCAGGATGTACCACAGGACGACGAGGACGATCAGGGCAACAGGAATCCATTTCCGCATGCGTCAGGTCCGGGTGCGTGGGGTGGGCATAACTACCCACCCCTAAGTTGTCGTCAGTTCCGCGCTTTGTCGACCATCTTGCCCTTGGCGATCCAGGGCATCATCGCGCGCAGCTTCTCGCCGACCTTTTCGATCTGGTGCTCGTCGTTGATGCGGCGGGTCGCCTTGAAGAAGGGCTGGCCGACGGCGTTTTCCTGCATGAAGTCGCGGACGAACTTGCCGGTCTGGATGTCGCGGAGGACCGCCTTCATCCGGGCCTTGGTCTCGTCATAGGGCAGGATGCGCGGGCCCGAGACGTATTCGCCGTACTCTGCCGTGTTCGAGATCGAGTAGTTCATGTTCGCGATGCCGCCTTCGTAGATCAGGTCCACGATCAGCTTCACTTCGTGCAGGCATTCGAAATAGGCCATCTCGGGCTCGTAGCCGGCTTCCACGAGGGTCTCGAAGCCCATGCGGATGAGTTCCACCAGGCCGCCGCAGAGGACCGCTTGTTCGCCGAAGAGGTCGGTTTCGCATTCCTGGCGGAAGTTGGTCTCGATGATGCCCGAACGGCCGCCGCCGATCGCGGAGCAGTAGGACAGGCCGATTTCCATCGCCTTGCCGGTCGCGTCCTGGTGGACAGCGACCAGGCAGGGCACGCCGCCGCCCTTGGTGTATTCGCCGCGGACGGTGTGGCCGGGGCCTTTCGGCGCCATCATGATGACGTCGACGCCCTTCTTCGGCTCGATCAGGCCGAAGTGCACGTTCAGCCCGTGGGCGAAGGCAATGGCGGCGCCTTCGCGCAGGTTGTCGTGGACGTATTGCTTGTAGGTCGCGGCCTGAAGCTCGTCGGGCATGGTGAACATGATCAGGTCGCACCAGGCGGCGGCGGCGGCGATGTCCATGACCTTGAGGCCCTCGGCTTCGCACTTCTTGGCCGAGGCCGAGCCGGGACGCAGCGCCACGACGACGTTCTTCGCGCCCGAATCGCGCAGGTTCAGCGCATGGGCGTGGCCCTGGGAGCCGTAGCCGAGGATGGCGACTTTCTTGTCCTTGATC
>JALOTD010000124.1 GCA_025458105.1 Tabrizicola sp.
GTTGTCGTTGGCAACTGTGATCATGGACCGATAACGGTGGTACCTCACCGAGCGAAAGCTGGCCTCTTTGGTCGTTCGTCGATCCTATTTCGGCCCCGTCCCCCCGCAACGAACGGGTGTCTGGTGGAGCCGCCGGGTACCGCCCCCGGGTCCGAGCCGATTATTACAGGTGCGTTTATCGCCATAGTCGGGGTTGCCCCCGACATTGGCCAATATAGGGGCCGGGGGCGGGGGGTGCAAGCCATGGGTGTCCACGCGTGGACAGGGGGGCTGATCCCTTGCATTTCAACGGGTTGGCTGTGGACATTCAGGGATCGGTTACCATCTAGCCGGGAAAGGGCAGCCCCGCGATTTTCTGCGGGGCTGCACAAAGCACTTTACAGACGGCATCCTTCCGGCTACGTGCCGCACCCCGAGCACTCGCACCCAAAAGGAGGGCATCCCATGACGGCATCCATCATCGCATCCCCTCCGTCGGGTCAGCGGGCGTAAGGACAGCGCCGGAACGCAAAGGTTCCTGCCAAACCCTTTCCCATCTGCCGATCCGTGACGCGGCCCCCCGGGGTCGCATGTTTTGCATTGGAAAGATGACAGATGGGCAATCCCTTGTCAGAGGGCCGGGACGCCGCATGCGCCCGTGTCTTCCCCTTCTACAGCCGCGAGACCTGGATCGAGGGTCGCGCGGAAGACCAGCTTCGGCAGGTCGCAACCTGGCCAGGCATGCAGGCCGTGGCCGCATATCCCGACCTGCATCCGGGGCGCTTTGGTCCGGTGGGGGCGGCCTTTCTGGCCGACCGCATCTGGCCGCAACTGGTTGGGCCGGATATCGGCTGCGGCATGGCGCTGTGGCGGCTGGACCTGCCGCGCCACCGGCTGAAACTGGACCGGGCCGAACGCCGCCTGTCCGTGCTGGACGCGGCGGTGGACCCGGACGATCTGGCCGACGCGGCCGCAGCGGCGGGTCTGACGGGCGACCTTGGCCTTGCCGGGCTGGGGACGATCGGCGGCGGCAACCACTTTTGCGAAGTGCAGGTGGTGGACGCGGTGATGGCCGAGGGTGCGGGCCTGCGGGCGGGCGAGCTGTGCCTTCTGGTGCATTCCGGGTCACGGGGCCGGGGGGCTGCGGTCTTCGAAGGCCTGGATGAGACCTGGAAGCAGGGTTATGCGTCCGAAAGCCGGGCTGGGCGCGACTATCTTGCCTTGCACGACGCCGCGTTGGCCTGGGCCCGGCTGAACCGGGCGTTGATCGCCGAGCGGGCAGCCGAGGCCCTGTCTTGCGCGGCGACGCTGATCTGCGACAGCGTGCACAACAGCGTGGTACGCCATGCTGGCGGCTGGCTGCACCGCAAGGGCGCGGCACAGGCGGACCGGGGCCTGGTGCCGCTGGCAGGGTCCCGCGATGCGCCAAGCTTTCTGCTGTCGGTCCCGGATGCGGTACCCGAGGCGCTGGCCTCGGTCTCGCACGGGGCGGGGCGGCGCTATGACCGGTCGTCGATGCATGGGCGGATCCGCAAGCAAAGGACGGTGCTGGAGGCGCTGGGCCGCAACCGCTTTGGCGGGCGAGTGATCTGTGCGGACCCCGATCTTCTGCTGGAAGAGGCCGGGCAGGCCTACAAGGCGCCGGAAAGCGTGCTGCGCGACCTTGAAGCGTTCGGACTGGCCCGTGCGCTGGCCCGGTTGCTGCCCTTGCTGACGTTCAAGACGGCGGGCACACCCGCGGGGGCCAGGGATGCGTGAAGCGCTTCTCATCTCCAGCGGCAATGGCCCGGGCGAGTGCCGTCAGGCGGTCGGTCACTTTCTGGCCTGGCTGGCGGCAGAGGCCGAGATCCTTGGCCTTGATCTGGATGTGACCGAACGCGCCGGGGTGCATGGGCCGACGTCTGCAGTCGTGGTCCTGTCCGGGATTGGGGCGGGCGATCTGGCCCGGTCGCTGGAAGGGGCCATCCTGTGGCGCTGTCCCAGCAGCCTGCGGCCCGGGCATCTGCGCAAGAATTGGTTCATCGAGGTCTTTCGTCTGGCCCCGTCGCCGGGTGGTCTGCGGATCGATCCGGCAACGGTCGAGATGCAGGCGATCCGGGCAGGCGGGCCCGGGGGCCAGCACCAGAACAAGACCTCAAGCGCGATCCGGGCGCGCTGGACGGATCCGGCGGGCAAGGTCTGGTCGGTGGTGGTGCGGGACACACGGTCACAGCATCAGAACCGCAGTCTGGCCCTGGAGCGGTTGGCGGCGCTGGTTGCGGCGGATGGGGAGGAGGTCAAGGCGAGCCGGAAGGGTGCAGCACGCGCCCTGCATCAAGGCCTGGCGCGCGGTGCCCCGCGCCGGGTGTTCGAAGGGCCTGCGTTCCGCGCGGTCGGATGAAAAGCGAAACGCCCGGGGATGGTCCCCGGACGTTTCAGTCACACAAAGGTCGGACTCAGAAGCCCGACTTGATCAGCTCGAATTCCTCGATCATGCGGTCGCGGAGTTCGGTCGTGGGCGGTGACTGCACGAAGAGCGTTGTGGTCACCGGGTCGACGAATGCGGCCTTCAGCGCCTCGGCCGGGATTTCCGCCATGGCGGCGTCGTTGGCCGAGGCGTAGCCAATCGCATCCAAGAGCGGCTGGGCCGAAGAATGCGCCGTACCAGGTGGCAGCGCCTTCGGCGGGCGAGCGGTTGAAGCCCACAGGGAAGTTTTCGCCTTGCAGGATCGCGACGGGGTCGTTCCAAGACCAGGCAACCTGCACCTCGCCCGAGGCCATGAGCTGAGAGAGTTCAGACGGGTCGGCCCAATAGGCACGGACGTTCGGATGCACGGCGCGCAGCCAGTCGGCAGCGGCCTGGAACTGCTCGTCGGTCACGTTGTCCCAAGAGGTAACGCCGGTGGCGAGGAAGGCCAGGGACCAGACGTCATCGGTGTTGTCGGGCAGCGCGATGCGGCCTGCGTATTTTTCACTCGCAAACACCTGCACGGTCGCCACATCCTCGGCCGGGACCGTTTCGGCGTTGTAGGCAATGGCGGTGTAGGCATAGTCGGTCGGGATGTAGAACACGCCCTCTTCATTGGTGAAGGGCTTGGTCATCCGTTCCGGGATATTGGCGAATTCGGGGATCTTCGAGATGTCCCAGGGCTCGACCAGACCTGCTTCCTTGTAGCGCGGCACCGATGCGGCGCAGGGGTGCACGACGTCAGCCTTGAAGCCGGAGGAGACCTTCTGGAACGCTTCGTCATCGTCGGCGAAAAAGACGTATGACGGTTTCTGGCCGTGCTTGTCGACGTAAGGTTGCAGCATGCCGTCGATTTCCCAGCCGGCCCAGTCGAGCACGGTCAGTTCCGGATCGGCCGCGTGGGCCGCGACGGAGAGGGACAGTACGGAGGCGGCACTGAGAAGGGCAAGGCTTTTGCGGGACATGTGGGCTCCTCTGCGAGGCGGCGGTCCTGGACGACCGTCCGACGGGTTGCGACCATTGTTGGGAGGCAGGTATCCGCCCACCTCCGGTCTGCAGAAAGTGTAGAGGCCTGCGACAAAGGACAAGAGGGGAAGACCCTTCTGCTGCACCAAAATGTCACAAAAATCCGTCATTCGGCGCGAAAAGCGGCAATCGGATCGGAAAACCCGGGCTGCAGTGACCATTGCAGGGGCGCGGAAGCGCGGATATTGCTTGCGGTGATGCCGGGCCGGTGCCCGGCTCTGGCCCGCGGCGCGACAGCCGCCGGCCTGGCTGGAAGACCTGCCGCAGACCGGGCCCGCCCGCCGCTGCGCGGGGTCTGGCTGCGGCCCAAACGTGGAGCCGCGCAATGGCGCTTGATCTGAACTTCGTACGTTCTCAGTTTCCGGCGTTTACCTCGCCTGTCCTGTCATCACATGCGTTTTTCGAGAACGCGGGAGGCAGTTTTCCTTGCATTCAGGTCGTGGACCGTCTGACCCGGTTCTACCATGACCGGAAAGTGCAGCCCTATGGGCCCTATCCGGGAGCGCAGGCGGGGGGCGCGGAAATGGACGAGGCGCGGACCCGGCTGGCCGCCATGATGGGGGTCAAGCGCGAAGAAGTGTCCTTCGGGCCTTCGACCAGCGCCAACACCTATGTGTTGGCGCAAGGAGTGCGCAGCTGGCTCGACGGCTCGGGCGGCGCGGTGGTGGTGACCAATCAGGACCACGAGGCGAATTCCGGCGTCTGGCGGCGTCTGGCCGAGGCGGGGATCGAGGTCCGGGAATGGCAGATTGACCCCGACAGCGGGTCGCTGGAACTGCCCTCGCTCGCGGCCCTGCTGGCAGATGGGCACGTCCGGCTGGTTTGCTTTCCGCATTGTTCCAACGTGATCGCCGAGATCAACGATGTGGCGGCAATCTGCGCGATGGCGCGGGACGCGGGCGCGCGGACGGTGGTGGACGGGGTGAGTTACGCGCCGCACGGGTTTCCCGACATCCCCAGCTTGGGGTGCGATGTCTATCTGTTCTCGGCCTACAAGACCTATGGCCCGCATCAGGGGATCATGGTTCTGCGTGAGGCCTTTGGCATGGAATTGCCGGGGCAGGCGCATTTCTTCAACCACGGGACCTTGTACAAGCGGCATACGCCGGCGGGGCCGGATCATGCCCAGATCGCGGCCTGTGCGGGGATGGCGGATTATGTGGATGCTTTGGCTGAGCGGCATGGGATTTCCGGCGACCCGGCGGTGCGGAACCGAGGGGTGCATGACTTGATGCGTCGACAGGAGGTCGCGGTGATCCAGCCCTTGTTGGACTATCTGGCGGGGCGGAACGATGTGCGGCTTCTGGGGCCGCGCGATGCGGCGCGTCGTGCGCCGACAGTGGCGGTAGAGCTTACCCAAGTGGCCGAGCCGGTCTCGGAAGAGTTGGGCCGCAACGGGATTGCCTGCTGGGCGGGGGATTTCTACGCGGTCAGACCCTTGGAGGCCCTGGGCATTTCGCGCGACAAAGGCGTCTTACGGATGAGCGCGGTGCACTACACCTCGGCCGACGAGGTCGCCTGGCTGATCGCGGCCCTGGACCGGGTGCTCTAGGGTCAGTTAAGCGGAGCGCTGACGCGCAAGCCTTTGCGTTTGTCTCTTGCGCAGACATGCGCAAGAGACAAGGGTTGGGGGTTTTCCACCCCCAAACCCCCGAGGATATTTGTCGCCAGGTGAAAGGGTTAGGTGATCCGGCTTTCGCTGGGCCACGTATCGTTTCTGTTCGAGAGGCTGGGGCATGTCCGATACACCGTTGATCCTGTGGTTCCGTCGCGATCTGCGGCTTGGGGACCAGCCGATGCTTACGGCGGCGCTGACCTTGGGGCGGCCTGTGGTGCCGGTGTTCATCCTGGATCCCGAGACCGAGGCGATTGGCGCGGCGGCAAAGTGGCGGCTGGGGCTATCGGTGGCGGCTTTTGCCAAGAGGCTGCAAGCCGTGGGCGTACGGCTGATCCTGCGGCGGGGGCCTGCGCTGGAGGTGGTGCGCGGGCTGGTTGCCGAGACGGGGGCAGGTGGGGTTTGGTGGTCGCGGCTCTATGACCCGGCCAGCGTGGCGCGGGACACTGCAGTCAAGGCGGCGCTGAAGGCGGACGGTGTCGAGGCGCGGAGTTTCGCGGGGCATCTCTTGCATGAGCCATGGGAGGTGCAGACCGGGTCAGGCGGGTTCTACCGGGTGTTCACCCCCTACTGGAAGGCGACGCGCGGGATGGCGGTGGCGGCGCCGGGGCCTGAGCCGAAGGCTATGCGCGGGGTTGAGCGGTGGCCCGCGTCGGAGCGGCTGGAAGACTGGCGGCTGGGGGCGGCGATGCACCGTGGGGCTGAGGTCGTTGTGCGCTATCAGGCGGTGGGCGAGGCAGCGGCGCGGGAGAAGCTGGCGGTGTTCCTTGCGGGGCCGGTTGCGCGCTATGCGGAGATGCGGGATTTTCCGGGGGTGGCGGGCACGTCTCGGCTGTCCGAGAATCTGACCTATGGCGAGATCGGCATCCGCGAGGTTTGGCATGCGGGCCTGCGCGCGCGGGAGGAGGGGCGCGCCGGGGCGGAGAGTTTTCTGCGCGAACTGGCCTGGCGCGAGTTCAGCTATCACCTGATGCACCACACGCCCCATATCACCAGCAGGAACTGGAAGCCGGAGTGGGATGATTTCGGCTGGCGGGGCGAAAGCCCGGATGCGGACCGCTGGCGGCGCGGCATGACCGGAGAGCCTTTCGTCGATGCCGCGATGCGCGAGATGTATGTCACTGGCACGATGCACAACCGGGCGCGGATGATCGCGGGGAGTTATCTCACGAAGCATCTTCTTACCCATTGGAAGCTGGGCCTTGACTGGTTCGCCGATTGCCTGACCGACTGGGACCCGGCGGCGAATGCGATGGGATGGCAATGGGTTGCGGGGTCTGGGCCGGATGCGGCCCCCTATTTCCGGGTGTTCAATCCGGCAGGGCAGGCCGAGAAGTTCGACGCGAAAGGCACCTACCAGCGCCGATTCATCGCGGAACTGGCGCGGGACCCGGGGCCGGAGGCAATGCGTTACTTCGAAGCGGTGCCGCGCTCTTGGCATCTTGATGCGCAAAGGCCATACCCTGCGCCCGTCGTGGACCTCGCCGAAGGCCGCGCGCGTGCCCTTGCGGCATATGCTGCACGAAAAGCTTGAGACTGGCATGCCGTTTGGCGACACTGCCTTAACGAAAAGACCCTGGGGAGGGCCTATGGACGCTGCGACGCCCGTTCTGACTTCGACAAAGGGCGAGGCAAACCTGCCGCGCTATTTCGCGACCGCCTTCGAGGTCGCCTCGCGCCTGGGTGAGGGACGGCTTGATTTCATCCTGCCCGACGGGCGCCGCTTTCGGATCGAAGGCCGGGCGCCGGGAATCATGGCAGAGATTCAGGTGTTGAACGCCGATCTCTTTGCCCGGCTGGTGCGTGAGGGCGATCTGGGGTTCTGCGACGCCTATCTGGACGGCTGGTGGACCTCGCCCAACCTGCAGGATTTTCTGGACCTGATCCAGCGACCGGCGAACAATATCGTGGGCGATGCCTATCCGGGGCTGAGCCTGTTGCGGGCTTATGAGCGCATGCGGTTCTGGCTTCAGTCGAACTCCAAACGACAGGCGAAGAAGAACATCCAGTATCACTATGACCTGGGCAACGAGTTCTACCGGCTGTGGCTGGACGAGACGATGACCTATTCCTCGGCGATCTTTCAGAACCCGCAGGAAAGCCTGGAGGCGGCGCAGACCCGGAAATATGCCAGCATGGTGGACCAGATGGGGGCACAGGCGGGCGAGCATGTGCTGGAAATCGGCTGCGGCTGGGGCGGCTTTGCGGAATATGCCGCAAAGGAGCGGGGGCTGCGGGTCACTGGCCTGACGATCAGCCAGGCGCAGCACGACTTTGCGGTTGAACGCATCGCCAAGGCGGGCCTGTCGGACCGGGTCCAGATCAAGTTGCAGGACTATCGTGACGAGCGTGGCAGCTATGACGGGATTGCCTCGATCGAGATGTTCGAAGCGGTGGGCGAGCGCTATTGGCCGGTCTATTTCGACAGCCTGCGCGAACGGTTGAAGCCGGGGCGCAATGCGACGCTACAGATCATCACCATCGCCGACGAGCGGTGGCATCTGTATCGCAAGGGTGTTGATTTCATCCAGAAGTACATCTTCCCGGGCGGCATGCTGCCCGCCCCATCCGTCTTGCGCGCAGAGGTGGAGAAAGCCGGCCTGCGGGTGAAAGGGTCAATCGAGTTCGGCGAAAGCTACAGCCTGACTTTGCGGCGCTGGCACGAGACATTTTCCGACCGCTGGGCGGACGTGCGCAAGCTGGGGTTTGACGAGCGGTTCAAGCGGATGTGGGACTTCTACCTCGCCTCTTGCGCCGGAGCATTTCACGGTGGAAACTGCGACGTGACGCAGATCACGGTGACGCGTCCCAGGTGAGGTTTGACGATGCCGACGGAAATGCCGACTGGTGCCAAGGCGATGGCCGCCGTTTCTTTTGTCGTTGTTGGCTGGCTTATCGCGAATGCCTATGTGCCGAACATGCCCGAGGCGCAGTCGGTCGGTGCCTTGCGCGAGCTGACAGCCGTGCTGGGTGGCATCATCGGTTGGAAGGTCATGGGGACATCGGTCGGCAAGGGCTATGTCCGGGCGATCGGATCGGGCTGGAAGACGGTGATCGTCCTAATCTTCATGGCGCTGCTGTTCTTCGGGATCTACGAGATGCTGCAGGAATCGGTGAAGATGCGCTATGACGGTCCGTTCGACGCGATCATCGATATCTTCGCGCGCATGCTGGACCGCGCGCCGCCGCTTTTGTCGGCGAATGTGTTGGCTGTGGCCCTGATCGGCGGTGGGATTGCCGGGATCATGGCCGAAAACGCGAACCGTCGCTGGCGCTGAGATGACTTCCGTACAGGTGACCGGCGCACCGGCGCTTTGTGCCGCCGTGCTGGGTACTGGTCCTGACCGCGAGGGCAGGCTGGCGTTTTTTGCTGAAGTCATGGGCTTGCGGGCGCAGGGGCCAGAGGATGCGCCGGTTCTGGATCTGGGGCCAGGTGATGACTTCTCGGTCGAGCTGGCCCGGCTTGTCATGCTGGCCTATGGCCAGCTGACGCCTGACCGGGTCCGGTCGCGGCTTGGCTCCCTGCGCGTGGTGGCAGACAGTCGCTTAAGGGCGCGTCAAGCCCCACGCGCGGATCAGCGCGCAGGTTCTGGTGAGGTGCGGATCGAGAGGCAGCGACCCTCGCATGCCGGGTTTTTCGGCCTGGATGTCGTCGATCTGTCACACCGGCGCTTCGACGGACAGATGAGCCCGACCCTAACGCGTGAGATCTTTGTGGCGGGCGATGCCGTGACGGTCCTGCCCTATGACCCGCTTCGGGACCGGGTGTTGCTGGTGGAGCAGTTCCGGACCGGCCCTATGGGACGCGGCGACCCGTTCCCCTGGCAGCTTGAGGCGATTGCGGGTCGGATCGACCCGGGCGAAAGTCCTGAAGACGCCGCGCGGCGCGAGGCCGAGGAAGAGGCGGGCCTGACCCTTGGCGCGATGGAGAAAGTTGCGGAATACTATCCAAGCCCGGGTGCGGTGGCTGAGTATCTTTATTCCTATGTGGCGCTCTGCGAGCTGCCGGACGGCTGTGCCGGGGTCTTTGGGGCCGCGGAAGAAGCCGAGGACATCAAGGGGCACCTCGTCTCGTTCGACCGTCTGTTGCAGCTGATGGCGGCAGGCGAGATCGGGAACGCGCCGCTTCTGCTCACCGTCCTCTGGCTGCAGCGCGAGCGGGCGCGATTGAGGGGATAGAGGGGGCGCTTCGCCCACCCTAGGCCGGCGCCTGGTAGGGTGGGCGAAGCGCCCACCTTCCGTCAGAGGTTCAGGCTGACCCAGGCCCCGTTGCGCGCCGAGGACCTGACGCAAGCATCGACGAAAGCCACGCCCTCTAGCCCGTCCTTCAGGCCGGGGAACGTGGTGCCTTCGGGCACGTCCGTACCGGCCTTCGCTGCGCGGATGGCGCGGGCGGCCTCGGTGTAGATGTTGGCGAAGCCTTCCAGGTAGCCTTCCGGGTGGCCGGGGGGGATGCGGACCGGCGCCGCCGCGGGTGATCTTGCGCTTTTCCTTCCCGAAGGGGGTGAACCAGAGGTAGTTCGGGTCTTCCTGCGCCCATTCGAGGCCGCCCTTGGTGCCGTAGACGCGCAGGCGCAGGCCGTTCTCGTTGCCCGGCGCGACCTGGCTGCACCAGAGCATGCCCTTGGCCCCGCCCTTGTAGCGCATCAGGACATGGCCGTTGTCGTCAACGCGGCGGCCGGGGACGAAGGCGGTGAGGTCGGCGGCAAGCTGGTCCAGCGTCAGGCCGGTCACGAAATTCGCCAGGTTGAAGGCATGGGTGCCGATGTCGCCGGTGGAGCCTCCGGCACCCGACCGGGCGGGATCGGTCCGCCAGTCGGCCTGTTTCTGGCCCGTGCCTTCCAGCGGTTCGGTCAGCCATTCCTGGGCATATTCCACCTGCACCACGCGCAGATCGCCCAGCTCGCCGGCTGCGACCATTGCCTTGGCCTGCCGTATCATCGGATAGCCGGTATAATTGTGCGTCAGCGCAAAGACGACGCCCGACTCCCGTGCCGCCTTGGCCAGACGCTTCGCTTCTGACAACGTGGCGGTCAGCGGCTTGTCGCAGATGACGTGGATGCCGCGCCTGAGGAACTGCATCGCCACTGGGGCGTGCATGTGGTTCGGGGTCACGATAGCGACGGCGTCGATCCCGTCCTTGCGGCGGGCCTCCTTGGCGGCCATTTCGGCAAAACTGGTATAGGCGCGGGGGACACCCAGATCGGCGGCAGAGGCGAGCGCCTTTTCGGGGTTTGAGGAAAAGCAGCCTGCCACCAGGTCATACTGGTCGTCAATGCGGGCGGCGATGCGGTGGACCGCACCGATGAAGGCGTCACGTCCCCCTCCGACCATGCCAAGGCGCAGGCGGGGCTCACGGGCGGTATGTGCAGCGTCGATCGGCATCGTCTTACTCCAGTCCAAGCATGCGGCGGTTGGCGGCGCGGTCAGTGCCGGCGTCGGCGAAATCGTCGAAGGCTTTCTCGGTCACACGGATGATGTGGGCGTCGACGAAGGCAGCCCCTTCGCGCGCGCCGTCCTCGGGGTGTTTCAGGCAGCATTCCCATTCCACGACCGCCCAGCCGTCGTAGCCGTACTGGGTGAGTTTCGAGAAGATGCCGCCGAAATCGACCTGTCCGTCACCGGGAGAGCGGAAGCGGCCCGCGCGGTTCACCCAGGACTGGAAGCCGCCGTAGACGCCCTGGCGGCCGGTGGGGTTCAACTCGGCGTCCTTGACGTGGAACATCTTGATCCGGTCGTGGTAGATGTCGATATGGTCAAGGTAATCAAGGTGTTGCAGGACGTAGTGCGAGGGGTCGTAGAGCATGTTCGCCCGCTTGTGGCCCTTCACGCGGTCAAGGAACATCTCGAAGGTGACGCCGTCGTGCAGGTCTTCGCCGGGGTGGATCACCGGAGAAGGTTGCATGGGCGGTGAGACCGAGGTTCTTGGAGGCGGTGAGGGCTTTCTTCACCTGATCCACGGCCCATTCGGCGCGGGCCTTGGGGTTGCCGCGGACAGCAGGCGCGGCAAAACCATCGAACTGGCTGTCATAGGCCGGGTGGACGGCGACGAGCTGGCCCTGCAGGTGGGTCGAAAGCTCGGTGACCTGCAGTCCTGCGTCCGCTGCCACACCTTTTACTTCATCGCAGTAGGACTTTGAGGTGGCGGCCTTATCCAGATCGAACAGCCGTCCGTCCCAGGACGGGACCTGAACGCCCACATAGCCGCAGTCGGCGAAGGAACAGGGCCGGGCCCTTGATCGTCTTCATTTTTGTCCTCCCATCCGGGCCTCAGCGGCCCCCTTCCAATGCGACCGGTACCTCCAGCCCCTGGCGTTCGGCCCAGTCTCGCTTCTCGATCTCGGCGACAAGAGCGCGAGCCAGGAATTCTCCGGCTCGGCCCACATCTTCTCGCACGATCAGGATATTCTGCCGGAAACGCCGCAAAAGCGGGATCGCTTCTTTCGCGACGACATCGAAGTCGCGGCCCAGCACGCGCCCGCTCTGCTCGGCCCCCACAATGGCGGCCATCGCAGCCGTGGTGGAGCCGAGAAGCAGGCCATCGGGCGGGTTTGGCATCCGGAAGCGAGTGGAAATCGCGGCCTCGACCGCCTCGCCCCCGCTGTCCGAGGTCACGTTCTCGGCCACCTCGAAGGGCAGGCCCATAAGCGCCGCCTCGTCCGAAAAGCCAAAGGTCATATGGCGGGCATACATGTGCGACCGGGGCGGCGAGACAAGGAAAAGCCGCTGGCGACCACGTTCGGCCAATGAGCGTGCGCCCAGACGGCCAAAGGCCTCGTTGTCGAAGTCGTAATAGGGGTGGTCGATCCCCATTGAGGTGCGGCCATGCGCGGCAAAGGGAAAGCCGCGGTCGTGCATGTAGCGGATACGGGGATCGTCGGGCTTTGTCTGGTTCAGGATCACCCCATCCGCACTTTCGGTCTCCACGATGTAGCGGATCGGCTCCATCGGGTCCTGGTCGGGGAAGAAGGGCATCACGACCATGTGGTAGGCGGTGCCGCGCAGCGCGTTGGCAATGGAGTAGATAAGCCGCGATGTGTGGTTCATCACATCGGTTTCTGTCGACAGTACCAGCGCGATGACATTGGTCTTGCCGGTGCGGAGGCGGACGCCAGCGCGGTTCGGGCGGTAGCCAAGCTGAGATGCCGTTTCGCGGACCCGCTTCTTGGTTTCTTCGCCGATGTCCGGAGCATCCTTCAGGGCGCGGGAGACGGTCGCGATGGCAAGGCCGGTCGCGGCGGCGATTGTCTTCAGAGTCGGGCGCTCTGCCTCCGAATCAGGTGTCAGCATGGGGACCGGATCACGGGTAAGGGGCATGGTCCCCTCCGTCGGCGAAAGTCAGGTCGTTGCGAATCTGAGCAGGCGATTCGCAGCCAGATACTCCCTTTGCGGTTGCAGCAGGGGCGCGGCCCGGAGGGGCGAAAACTCGCAGCACGGCAAGCGTTTCGGCGATGTTTCGGCAGTGCGGCATCGGTGGTTTTCAGGCCCAGATCCTGCGCGGAATTGCGCGCGTCCATCCCGCCATCAAATCTTGGCGTTAAGGAGCAAACAAGCGAAAAGATCAGTTGATTGGCAAAACTATAACGTTATAGGCTATTTCTATAACGTTTTAGAAACCGGGAGGAACGGATGAAACTCACAAAACTGACGGCGCTTTTTGCGACCGTGGCGATGCCCGCCATGGCGACCGAGCTTGAGGTCACCCACTGGTGGACCTCGGGTGGCGAGGCTGCTGCTGTGGCCGAGCTTGCCAAGGCATTCGACGCGAGCGGAGACAAGTGGATCGACGGTGCGATCGCCGGTTCGGGCGGCACCGCGCGTCCGATCATGATTTCGCGCATCACCGGCGGTGACCCGATGGGCGCTACGCAATTCAACCACGGCCAACAGGCGCTGGAACTGGTTGAGGCTGGCCTCATGCTGGACCTGACCGATGTCGCCGAAGAGAACAACTGGAAGGACATTGTCTTCCCGTCTTCGCTTCTGGACGCTTGCACCGTTGATGGCCGGATCTACTGCGCGCCGGTGAATATCCACTCGCCAGAATGGCTGTGGCTGTCGAACAAGGTGTACGAAGACATCGGCATCCCGGTTCCGACCAACTGGAACGAGTTTGTGGCGACCGCGCCGCAGGTCGAAGCCGCCGGCAAGATACCGCTGGCGCTGGGCAACCAGCCCTGGCAGTCGAACCTCGCCTTCGGCGCAATCACGACCGCCGTTGCCGGGCTCGACATCTGGAAAGCCGTGAATATCGACAAGAACATGGATGTCGCGGCTGGCCCGGAAATGGCTGCCGTCTTCCAGGCTGCCGCTGACGCGCGGAAACTTGCCGCCAAGTCGACGGTGCAGGACTGGAACCAGGCCACAAACCTGGTCATCACCGATCAGGCCGCCGGCCAGATCATGGGTGACTGGGCGCAGGGCGAATTCCAGGTTGCGGGAGAAGTGGCTGGCAAGGACTATACCTGCCTGCCGGGCCTGGGCCTGAACGCCTATCTGTCCACTGGCGGTGACGCGTTCTACTTCCCGAAACTGGACGACCCCGAGAAGGAAGCCGCCCAGAAGCGTCTGGCCAAGATCCTGGTCGAGCCCGCCACCCAGGTTGCCTTCAACCTGAAGAAGGGTTCGCTGCCGATCCGTGGCGACGTCGACCTGTCGGCTGCCAACGACTGCATGAAGAAAGGCCTGGAGCTTCTGGCCAGCGGCAACATCCTGCCGGCCGGCGACATGGTCTGGTCGCCTGACGTCCAAACGCAAGCCGGCGACCTTATGGTCGAGTTCTTCAAGTCCGACATGGCTCCGGAAGAAGCCCATGCCAAATGGGTCGAGATCCTGAAGTCGGGGCTCTGATACCCGCCTGATCCACGGGGTCGTCCGCACGGCGGGCGGCCCCTTCTGTATCCGGACCAAGGGGGAGAAGGGGCGCATGGCTTCAACAGCGCGCAGCGGGCGACTATTCCGCAATCTGAATGCAAAGATCGCCGCAATTCCGATGGTGCTGACCGCGCTGGTGGTATTCGTGGGTGGCACGATCTGGACCGTTGTCTATTCGTTCACCGACTCGAAGCTTTTGCCCCGGCTGAACTTTGTCGGCTTCGACCAGTATGAGCGGCTGTGGGAAAGCAGCCGCTGGCTGACCTCGATCGGCAACCTGGTCCTGTACGGGGTCTTCGCGCTGATCTTCACGATCGTCATGGGCTTCCTGCTGGCTGTCCTGATGGATCAGAAGATCCGGTTCGAGGACACGTTCCGCACCATCATGCTCTATCCCTTCGCCCTGTCCTTCATCGTGACGGGCCTTGTGTGGCAATGGATCCTGAACCCCGAGTTCGGCATCCAGGGCATCGTGCGCGGCATGGGCTGGGAGAGCTTTACCTTCGATCCGCTGTACAACCCCGACATCGTGATGTTCGGCCTTCTGATCGCGGGGCTTTGGCAAGGCACAGGCTTTGTGATGTGCCTGATGCTGGCGGGCCTGCGCGGGATCGACGACGACATCTGGAAGGCGGCAAGGGTTGACGGCATCCCGACCTGGAAGACCTATCTGCTGGTCGTCGTCCCGATGATGCGGCCGGTCTTCATCACCACGCTGGTGATCGTCGCATCGGGGATCATCAAGCTTTATGACCTTGTCGTCGCGCAGACTTCGGGCGGACCCGGAACGGCCAGCCAGGTGCCCGCGATGTATGTCTATGACTACCTGTTCACGGCACAGAACCTTGGGCAGGGGCTTGCGGCCTCGACCATGATGCTTCTCAGCGTGCTGATCGTCCTGATCCCCTGGGCCTACCTGGAATTCGGAGGGAAGAAGCATGGCTGACGTGTCCATGGCCGCAATGTCCGGCCCGCGCGGCGCGAAGCCGAAGAAGACCCTGAGCGGGCGCAACATCATTCTGTACGGCACGCTGATCTTCGTGTGCCTGTACTACATCCTGCCCTTGTGGGTCATGGTGATGACCAGCCTGAAGGGCATGCCGGAAGTGCGGATGGGCAACATTTTCGCCCCGCCGGTCGAGATCACCTTTCAGCCCTGGGTCAAGGCCTGGTCCGAGGCCTGCACGGGCCTGAACTGCGACGGGCTTAGCCGCGGCTTCTGGAACAGCGTCATCATCACGGTGCCCTCGGTGATCGTGTCGATCATCATCGCATCGGTGAACGGCTATGCGCTGATCAACTGGCGCTTCAAGGGATCGGACATCTTCTTCACCATCCTGATCTTCGGGTCGTTCATTCCCTATCAGGTCATG
>JALOTD010000027.1 GCA_025458105.1 Tabrizicola sp.
CCTCATCGACCGCGACGCCGAACGCGAGATGACCTTCGTCACCACGCTGATCGACGACATCCGCAGCGCCCGCGCGCAGGTGCATGTGCCGGTGGGCCTCAAGGCCGACCTCGTGGCCACCAGCCTGACGGAGGAGGCCCGTGCGGCCTTCCAGCGGAACGAGGCGCTGATCAAGCGGCTGGCGCGCATCGACCAGGTCACCGAAGGCGCGGCCCCGAAGGGCTCCATCGCCGTGGCAGCCGAAGGCGCGGCCTTCGCGATCCCGCTGGAAGGGCTGATCGACATCGCCGAAGAGAAATCCCGCCTGCAGAAGGGCCTGGACAAGCTGATGAGGGAAATCGGGGGGCTGAAAGGTCGGCTCGACAACCCGAACTTCGTCAAGTCCGCGCCCGAGGATGTGGTGATGGAGGCGCAGTCGAACCTGGAGGCCCGCCAGGACGAGGCCGCGAAGATGCAGGAGGCGCTGAAGCGGCTCTCCGACCTCGGCTGACCCTTGGGTCTTGCGGGGCGTCCCCTGAAGGGCCACCTTGAGCATGGAGGTGACAGCAATGTCATGGCTATCGCGCCTGGCGGAACGTCAGATCCAGAAGGCCCGGTTGAAGGGCCAACTGCAGGGGCTGGAGGGCGAAGGCAAGCCACTCCCCGACCGGCCCGGCGATGCTTTCGTCTCTCCCGGTGATGCGGTGGGGTTCCGGATCATGGCGCAGGCAGGGGTCCTGCCCGAAGAGATCACGCTGAAGAAGCAGGTCATCGCCCAGCTGCAGGTGCTGGCCGGGCTGACGGATGAGGCCGAGCGGAAGGCCGCGATGGCGGAACTCGCGCGGCTGGAAATGCTGCAAGCCATCGCCGAGGAAAGCCGCCAGAAGTTCCTGCGCTAGGCCGTTGCGTCCTTGCCCATGCATACGCGCGTATGCATGGGATGAATACGCAGTGTAGACGAGGTGTAGACCGCCCGTTCCGCCGCCTCTTGCGCCCAGCCCCTGCCCCGTGCCAGCTTCTGGCCCATGAGCCGTTTCCTCACCCCCCACGCCGCCGGCCTGCCCTCCACCGTGCCCTTCACCGGCCCCGAGGCGCTGGAGCGCCGGACGGGGGTGGCGTTCCGCGCGCGGCTTGGGGCGAATGAGTCGCTTTTTGGGCCGTCTCCCATGGCCGTTTCGGCGATGGAGGAGGCGGCGACGGGCGCCTGGATGTATGGCGACCCGGAAAATCATGATCTGAAACAGGCACTTGCGGCGCACCATAGGGTCACTCCGGCGCATATCGCCGTGGGGCCGGGGATCGACGGGCTTCTCGGCCTCGTCTGCCGTCTGGTGCTGGAACCGGGGACGCCGGTGGTGACCTCGCTGGGGGCTTATCCGACGTTCAACTTCCACGTCGCAGGCTACGGCGGGGCGCTGACCCGCCTGCCGTACAGGGGAGACCACGAAGACCCGGAAGCCCTTGTTTCCATGGCGAAATCCCTGGGTGCGAAGCTGGTCTATTTCGCCAACCCGGACAACCCGATGGGCAGCCACCATCCGGCTTCGGTGGTCGAGGAGATGGTGGCAAACCTGCCCGACCATACGCTCTTGATCCTGGATGAGGCCTACGCCGACCTCGCCCCGCCTGGCACGGTGCCAACCATAGCGCCGGACCACCCCCAGGTCATCCGCCTGCGTACCTTTTCAAAGGGTTACGGGCTGGCCGGAGCACGCGTGGGCTATGCGGTCACAAACCCCGAGCTCGCACTTGCCTTCGACAAGGTCCGCGATCATTTCGGGATGAGCAGGGTCTCGCAGGCCGGGGCCCTTGCCGCGCTGCATGATCAGGACTGGCTGGAACACGTCCAGAACCAGACGCTTCGCGCCCGCATGCGGCTTTCGTCCATCGCCGAGGCAAACGGACTGCGCCCCCTGCCCTCGGCCACGAACTTCGTCACCATCGATTGCGGTCGCGACGGGGACTATGCCCGCATGCTGCTGACCGAACTGGGCAAGCTTGGCGTCTTTATCCGCATGCCCGGTGTGGCGCCCCTCGACCGCTGCATCCGTATCAGCCTGGGTGACGACCAGACGCTTGATCGTCTTGCAGAATCCCTGCCAGAGGCCATCAAGGCCGCAGGGTAATCATTCCGCCGCAAGGTCTTGCTTCGCCGGGCCTACTGCCGGGGCGTTGCCCGGTGCCGGCGCATCGGCTGGGCCAAGACGCGGCATTTGCGGTGGCGGGTCTTGCAGAACCAGCCGGGACGGGTTGGCACTGGTCCCGGCCGCCGATCCAATCGCGCGCCGGAACACCAGGACATTCTGGAACGTCGTCTTGGTCCCGGTCAGGCCAACCCGTTCCTCGCAAGGCAGCGCATCTGCACGCACATATTCCCACCCCTCGGCGCCCAGGTCGTTCATCAAAAGGGTCAGCGCATAGGCGAAACGCTCTTCGGTGGTCTTGACGCCACGCGCCTTCTCGCCCCGTCTGGGGGCTGGAATAACTTTGTATTCAAAGCGTTGCATCGGGTTTCTCCCGTTTTGTGCGACCGCAGTCATACGGGATTTCGTCCCTTGCCGCAAATCACGGAAGCTTTTTTCCGCCAGCCGCGCCCGAACGGCCACAGCCGACATCAAAATCCTTCGACGGATTTAGCAGAACTTGCCAAAAGGCTCCGCGCCCTGCCCCGACGCTACAGCCCCAGCTTGGCCGCCACCAGCGCGTTGACCGTGGCCGGGTTCGCCTTGCCACCGGTCGCCTTGATGACCTGGCCGGTGAACCACCCCGCAAGCTTGGGGTTGGCCTTGGCCTTCGCCACCTGCTCGGGGTTTGCGGCGATGATCTCGTCCACCGCCTTTTCGATGGCGCCGGTATCGGTGACCTGCTTCATCCCCCGCGCCTCGGCAATCGTCGCCGGGTCACCTCCTTCGGTGTAGACGATCTCGAACAGGTCCTTGGCCATCTTGCCGCTGATCGTACCGGCGGCAATCAGATCGATGATCCCACCCAGCTGCGCCGCCGAGACCGGGCTTTCGGTGATGTCGTGGCCTTCCTTCTTCAGCCGCCCGAACAGCTCGTTGATGACCCAGTTCGCGGCCATCTTGCCGTCGCGGCCCTTGGCGACTTCGTCAAAATAGCGGGCGCTGTCCAGTTCGGCGGTCAGGACGTTGGCGTCATAGTCGGTCAGGCCATAGTCCGCCATGAACCGCGCCTTCTTCGCGTCCGGCAGTTCCGGCATGGACGCCGCCACGCCATCCACCCAGGCCTGCTCGATCTCCAGTGGCAGAAGGTCCGGGTCGGGGAAATAGCGGTAATCATGCGCCTCTTCCTTGGACCGCATCGACCGCGTCTCGTTCTTGTCAGGGTCGTAAAGCCGCGTCTCCTGCACGACGCTTCCCCCGTCCTCGATGATGGCGATCTGGCGGCGGGCCTCATACTCGATAGCGGCCTGGATGAAGCGCATGGAGTTCATGTTCTTGATCTCGCAGCGCGTGCCGAGGTGGCTGAAGTCCTGCGTGGCCTGGTACTTCTCATACTGGCCGGGGCGGCAGACAGAAACGTTGACGTCGGCCCGCAGGTTGCCGTTCTGCATGTTGCCGTCGCAGGTGCCAAGATAGCGCAGGATCTGCCGCAGCTTCGTCACATAGGCCGCGGCCTCTTCCGGCCCCCGGATGTCGGGGCGGCTGACGATCTCCATCAGCGCAACGCCCGTGCGGTTGAAGTCCACGAACGAAAGGTTCGGGTCCATGTCGTGGATCGACTTGCCCGCATCCTGCTCCAGGTGGATCCGCTCGATCCGGACCCGGCGCGCGACGCCGGGACCCATCTCGACGATCACCTCGCCCTCGCCCACGATCGGGTGGTACAGTTGACTGATCTGATAGCCCTGCGGCAGGTCGGGGTAAAAGTAATTCTTCCGGTCAAAGGCACTGACCAGGTTGATCCGCGCCTTCAGCCCCAACCCGGTCCGCACCGCCTGTTCCACACAGAACTCGTTGATGACCGGCAGCATCCCCGGCATCGCACAATCCACAAAGGAGACGTTGGAATTGGGTTCCGCCCCAAAGGCCGTGGAGGCGCCGGAAAACAGCTTTGCGTTCGATGAGACCTGGGCGTGGATCTCCATCCCGATCACCAGTTCCCAGTCGTGCTTGGCCCCGGCAATCACCTTCGGCGCAGGCGCGGTATAGGTCAGGTCAAGCATGGGGCCTCCATCAACGGTCTTGGCCCAGGGGTTTAGGCTGCCCGGTCGGTCAGGGCAAGGGGCCGGACAAGGCCCCGATCATGACCTCGGTCGATCCGAGATCATGCGCGGAACACGGGTGAACAGCCCATCCCCGCGCCGGCTGATCCGGGCCCCGCGTTTCAGGGCCGGGCCAAAAACCTCGCTCAGGGCCAGGGCAAGACTGTCAGCCCCGTGATCCCAGCGGTCCAGATGTACCTCGTGCAGGCGGTTCCAAAGCACGTCCGACAACGCCGTCCGAACCTTGGTCAGCTGATAGTTTGCCGCCGGACCCGCCATGCGATAGCTGCGCACCATCTCGGTCAGGACATTGGCACTGACATTGGCCCGATGCTGGCACCCTGTGGCCGTCTGATAATCGGCCAACGCTTCGATGAAGAGCTCAAGGTCAAGCGACGGCAACAGCCCGCCCACAGACTCGGCCGCGGCCAGGTGGAAGACGGCATAGGCCAACTTGCCGGTCGACGCATGGGTCATCGCAGCCGCGCGACGGGCTTCCTTCTCGAAAATGCTCAAAGAGCCGAACCAGCCGGGCATCATGTGAACCGCATGCGTGGCATGGGCAACAGCATCTTCGGGATCAAGATCGCACCAGTCCTCGAACCAGTCACGGCACAGCGAAGCCCCGTCTTCGATGCCGCGCACCAGAAGATACCGCGTCGCCGCCAGCAGCGGCGACAGCCGCTCGATCGGGTCGAACTCGTCCAGCAGGTCTTCGGCGGCGGCGAAATCCCTGGCGCTTTCCTCCCAAAGATCGCGCGACAAATGCCCCTTCGTGGCAAGATCGCGTTTCACGCTGCCGGTATCGATCAGGGCCTGCGCCAGAAGGTGCACGGCAGCGGCGTCTTCCGGGTGCATGGCCAGCACGGCCTCGAACCGTTCCACTTCTGCCGCTGCAGCGGCGAAGTCTTGGATCTCCAGGCTTTTCGTCAGGCTGCCCCGCGCGCCTTCGCTGATCAGGTGCGCCACGCGACGGCCACCTGAGGCCATGGTCCGGTCCTGATCGGCAAAGTTCAGCGCCTCAAGCAGATCGCCCCATTCGCCAGCTTCCGCCATGGCCGCGTGATCGGCGCGGATGCAGGCCCATTCCGTCTCTTCCGGGCCCTGCCGCATGACCGGCACATCCAGTCGCTCCAGAACTTCGGTTGCCGTCAGCCCGTCCAGTCCAAAACCTTCCGCCAGGCCAACAGGCCGCAGCAGGCTGGCAGCTTCTTGCTGATGCCGTCCTGTCCGGGTTTTCACGTGCAGAAGTGAGGGTGTAATCAGCATCGACTCGTTCCTGGGGTGACCTGAGGGGAGTGTCACCAGTGTTAGGGTCGTGGCAGATCAGGGCGGAAAGATGGAAATGCGGTGGATTTCGGGTGACACGGCAAGGACTTGCGGCAGATTCTCGCGGGTTTTCGGCCTAATCTTGGGATCGGTTGCATTGGCGGGCTGTATGACGGCTCAACCTGAAGAGGAAATGTCCTTCGTTGCCCCACCGATGCAGTGGGATCACCACCCCGAAGGCGATGACTGGACCGAATCGACTCTGGTCGCCCTGTCAACCAAGGATCCCGTCCTGTCAGAGCGCGTCCCGGCCGATATCGAAACCTGGTGCCCCGGCTATACCGAAGCCCCGATCGAGGAACGCCGCGCCTTTTGGGCCGGGCTGTTGTCGGCTGTGGCAAAGTACGAAAGCACATGGAACCCACTCGCCTCGGGCGGTGGTGGGCGCTGGATCGGGCTGATGCAGATCGACCCGCGCTCGGCGACAAACTACGGCTGCGAGGCGACCTCGCCGGGCGAACTCAAGGACGGCGAGGCCAACCTGGAATGCGCGGTCGAGATCATGTCGACCCAGGTCGCCAAGGACAATCTGGTGGCCGGCGGCGGCAACCGCGGCATCGGGCGCGACTGGGCACCGCTTCGGTCCAGCGAGAAACGCGCCGCGATGGCGGCCTGGACCCGCGAACAGCCCTATTGCAAGGCGGGGTGACACCCTGTCCAGCACTTGCCGGACAAGGTCATGATCGCTTAGGCTTCCGAAAGGGTCCTTGACCCGGCATTTGAAGCGATTTCTTGATCGGAGCATTTCATGATCTTTCGTCGTATTGCGGCTGCTTTTGCGCTGACCACATCGCTTTCCTCCTGCACAGTCTCGACGCCCGATCCTGCACCCGGGCAGTCCCCGACCGACCAACCGCAGGCCGGGCCCTCTACCCTTTCCCTGCGCTGGTCCGGTGAACCCGATGGCGCTCGCTGGACCGCCCTTGCCATGGCCGCGGCACAGGACCATGGCCTTGACCAGATCGTTCCGCAGGATATCGCCGACTGGTGCCCCGGTTACGCCGCGGCTGGCCCGGCAGATCGCCGCGCCTTCTGGGCCGGATTGATGAGCACGCTCGCCAAGTACGAAAGCAATTTCCGGCCCGAGGTCGAATTCACCGAGAACTTCCCGGATTCGACTGGCGCTCTCGTCGTATCGCGCGGACTGTTGCAACTGTCGCGCGAAAGCGCCAGGGGGTACGGCTGCCCGATCACGACGGGAGAAGACCTCCACGATCCCGCCGTCAATCTGGATTGCTCGGCCCGCATCCTGAAGCACTGGGCCGTCAAGGATGGGCAGATCAGCAGTAACCAGTCGCCCTGGAAAGGAGCAGCGCGGTATTGGTCCCCGTTCCGCAGCACGGAAAAGCGGGCCGATATGGCGGGCTGGACCCGGACGCAGCCCTTCTGTTCAACGGGTTAGCGTTCAGCTGATCCGGTACAGCGCGGCAATCTCGTGCAGCGCTTCACTTTGCCGGGTCGACACCTTGCCTTCGCGACCGCCAGCCGCCACGTCCTTCAGAACCGCCATCAGCGGTCCAAAACTTTGCGCGCCGCGCAGTTTGTACAGCCGCCGCGTCATCCGCTCCAGCCCCTGGATCGCACCCCCCGACTCCGTGACCAGCCAGCGCCCCAAAATCAGCGCTTCTTCTGCCTTGTCGCGGCCTTGACCCAGATGACTTTGCAGGCTGACAACCAACCGGTCCTGCTGTTCCTGGGTGGGCAGGCCCCCCAGTTCCAGAAAGGCTATACCTGCTCCGGCAATCGCCACGTCAGGGTCCTCCAGGCTTTCGACCGGATGCAGGTCATGGCGACGGCGAAAACCGAAACGGCGGGCCGCCGCCATCACGTCCTGCGCGACACCGGTCAATTCGCGCGTGGCCTCTGCCGCAGCGCGGGCACGGCTGATCCAGAAATAGGCTCCGGCCAAAAGACCAAGCAGGGCAATGATATAGGGCATAGGTCACCTTTGAACACGCAAGCTGTCCTCGCACGCGATTTTGGCAAAGCTATGACAACCCAACCGCGATATCAGCCCGCCGCCAGCATCCGCTCGACCATTTCCTGCAAGTCGCCACTCAGCCCCGGCGCGGCCAGGATCCGCGACAGTTCGGCCTTGGCCATCGCACGCCGCGCGGCATCATAGCGCGGCCAGGTCTCAAAAGCCGTGGACATCCGCGCCGCTGTCTGCGGGTTCAACGGGTCCAGCCGGATCAGCCAGTCGGCCACCAGCCGGTAGCCCGCGCCCGAGCGGTGGTGAAACCCGGCGTGGTTTGCCGACAAGGCCCCCACGACGGATCGGAACCGGTTGGGGTTCTTCCAGTCAAAATCCGCCCGCTGCGTCAGACGGTCGGTCACTTCCGCCGCCTCTCCCGGTTCGGCATGGGCGATCTGCAAGGCGAACCATTTGTCCATCACATTGCCATCGTGCCCCCAGCGCGCGGCGAAGGCCTCAAGCTCGGCCCGCCCCTCGCGCACATCCAGAAGCGCAGACAGCGCACCGATCTCTTCGGTCATGCTGGCCGCCTTGGCATAGGCTGCCGCCGCCAGCTTGCCGCCGTCCCGCCGAGTCAACAAGGCCAAAGCCGCCAGCCGCAGCGCCCGACGCCCGGCCTGAGCCGCCGAGGGCGTGAACGGCAGCCCGTCATCCAGCGCCTCGTACAGTTTCCGCAACCCGTCACCCAGCCGGATCGCCAGCGCCCCAACCATCTCGCGCCGGGCGGCATGGATCTTCGCAGGGTCCGGGATCCGGCCCATCGCATGGATCGTCTGCGCCATGTCGTCCTCGCCGGGAAGGCGCAGGCACAGCGCCCGGAAGGCCGGGTCCAGGCTTTCGTCAAACGTGACCGCCGCAACGGCATCCAGCCAGGCGCGGCTGGTGTCGGCGCCTTTCAGAACCATCTCGGCCATCACATCCTTGGCCAGGGCGCGCCCCGCTTCCCACTTGTTGAACGGGTCGGTGTCATGCGCCAAGAGAAAGGCGCGTTCCTCTGGCGGGGCCTTCCGCTCCAGCACCACCGGTGCCGAAAACCCGCGCAGGATCGACGGGATCGGCCGCGCCGCCAGCCCCTCGAAGCGGAAGGACTGCTTGACCTCCGTCATCTCCAGCATGGTCGTCGGCAGCACTTCGTCCCCGTTCGGGTTCAGAAGCCCAAGGTTGATCGGAATGACCTTAGGGTCCTTCTTCGGCTGACCTGGCGTGGCCGGATTGATTTGCGTGAAGGTCAATGTGTAGACCCCGTCCTCCCAGGCCTCTGCCACCTTCAGGGTCGGCGTCCCGGCTTGGCTGTACCACCGCTTGAACTGCGACAGATTACGTCCCGTCGTATCCTCGAATACCTTCAACCAATCCTCGATCGTCGCGGCATCGCCATCATGCCGCTCAAAGTAAAGATTCAGCGCCCGCTTGTAGGCCTTGTCGCCCACCAGCGTCTTCAGCATCCCGATCAGCTCGGCGCCCTTCTCGTAGACCGTGGCGGTATAGAAGTTGTTGATCTCGACAAAACTCTCAGGCCGCACGGGGTGCGCCAGGGGTCCTGCATCCTCGCGGAACTGGCGCGCGCGCAAGACCACCACATCCTCGATCCGCCGCACCGCTGCCGAGCGCATGTCGCCACTGAACTGATGGTCGCGGAACACCGTCAGTCCTTCCTTCAGACAGAGCTGGAACCAGTCTCGGCAGGTGATCCGGTTTCCGGTCCAGTTGTGGAAATACTCATGCGCGATGATCGCCTCGATTCGTGCGAAGTCCTCGTCTGTCGCGGTTTCCGGACTGGCCAGCACATAACGGCTGTTGAAGATGTTCAGCCCCTTGTTCTCCATCGCGCCCATGTTGAAATCGTCCACCGCAACGATGTTGAAGACCGCCAAGTCATATTCGCGACCGTAGACTTCCTCCTCCCACTTCATCGACCGCACCAGACTGTCCAGCGCATAGGCGCAACGGCCCTCATCGCCGGGCCTGACCCAGATGTTCAGCGCCACTTTCCGGCCCGAGAAGGTGCGGAACCGGTCCGACCGCGCCCTCAGGTCCCCCGCGACCAGCGCGAACAGATAGGCGGGCTTGGGCCAGGGATCGTCCCATTCGGCCCAGCCCTTGCCCTTGCCCAACGGGTTGCCGTTCGACAACAGAACCGGCAGGTTCGCCTCGATCCGCACCTTGAACCGAGCCATGACGTCCGGGCGATCCGGGTAATAGGTGATCTTGCGGAACCCTTCCGCCTCGCACTGGGTGCAATACATGCCTTTCGACATGTACAGCCCCTCCAGCGCCGTATTCGCCTCCGGCGCGATCTCGACCTCGGTCTCCACCACGAACGGACCGCCTGGCAGGTCCTTGGCCCGGATCGTCAGTCCGGTGGCATCAAGCTTTGGCGATACCGGCTGTCCATCAAGCGTGAGGGACACCAGCTTCAAACCCTCGCCATCCAGCCGCAACGCGTGCCGTCCAGGCCGCGCCGGGTTGGGTCGCATCTCAAGTCGCGCCTGAACGCGGGTTGCCTTCGGATCCAGCCGGAAGGTCAGCGCCACGCGATCCACGCAATGCGTGAAGGGCTGGTAGTCGGCAAGATACACGGTCTTCGGCGCACTGGACATGCAAAGCTCCCTTTGCACACAAGCTAAGCCCTTGCCCCAAGTGTGCAAGTGGCCCGTCACCGCAATGGGTGCTTTACGAATCTCACGCGTCCGCTACATCTATGTTCCATGAATGTTCTCGTCTGGCTCAAACGCGACCTGCGCACCCACGACCACCCGGCGCTGACCCTGGCCGCAGGGCTTGGCCCGGTGCTGCCGGTCTTCATCGTCGAACCTTCTGTCTGGTCCGGCCCAGACGCTTCGGCCCGGCAATGGGCCTTCGTCGCCGAAAGCCTTGGCGATCTGCGCGACGAGCTGGCCAGCCGTCAGCTTCCCCTCGTCATCCGCGTGGGCGAAGCGGTCGAGGTGCTGGACCGCCTGACCCGCCGGCACCACATCGCCCGCATCGTCAGCCATGAAGAGACCGGGAACCTCTCCACTTACGCCCGTGACCGCGCTGTCGCCGCCTGGGCGAAGGGTGCAGGCATCCCGTGGACGGAACTTCCCCAGTGCGGCGTGACCCGGCGCTTGCCCGACCGCGACGGCTGGGCCGCCCGGCGCGATGGCTTCATGGCGCTGCCCGCTCTCCCCGTCCCGGCGGCAACAGCCATCCCCGGCGTCGAACCTGGCCAAATCCCGACCGCACGTTCCCTGAAACTGGCTGCGGCCCCCTGCCCGCACCGACAGTTGGGCGGCCGCCAGCGCGGGCTTGATCTCCTCGACAGTTTCCTGCTGAAACGGGGCGAACCCTACCGCAGCGCCATGTCCTCGCCCCTTTCGGCCGAGCGCGCCTGTTCCCGCCTTTCGCCGCACCTCGCCTGGGGCACGCTCAGCTTGCGCGAGGTCGTCCAGGCCACCTCCGCCCGCCAGTCGAACCGCCCCGGCGGTCGCTGGGGCGGGTCCTTTTCCAGTTTTCAGTCCCGCCTCGCCTGGCGTGACCACTTCATGCAAAAGCTGGAAGACCAGCCCTCGATCGAGATCCGCGATCTGCATCCCCTGGCCATCCTGCGCCCCCGCGACAGCGACGCCGCGCGCCTGACCGCCTGGAGAAACGGCGAAACGGGCCTGCCGTTCCTGGACGCCTGCCTGCGCTATCTGGCTGCCACCGGCTGGCTGAACTTCCGCATGCGGGCGATGGTGACTTCGGTCGCCTCCTACCACCTCTGGCTCGACTGGCGCGTGACCGGCCAGCACCTCGCCCGGCAGTTCACCGACTATGAACCCGGCATCCATTGGCCTCAGGTGCAGATGCAGTCGGGCACGACCGGCATCAACATTCCCCGCATCTACAACCCGGTGAAGCAGGGCCAGGACCAGGACCCTGCCGGCACCTTCACCCGCCGCTGGCTGCCCGAGCTTGCCCCGGTCCCCGACGCCTTCCTGCACGAGCCCTGGAAATGGCCCGAGGCGCGGCGCCTTCTGGGCTACCGCTACCCCGAGCCCATCGTGGATGTGGCCGCCGCCGCGCGGGCCGCACGAGACGCGATCTGGACCGCCCGAAAGGCGCCGGGCTTTGCCGGAACGGCCGCCCAGATCGTCCAGCGCCATGCCAGCCGCGCCGATCCCCGCTTTGTCAACGACCGGACGCCTCGCCGCAAAGGTCCGACAGCCCAACTGACCCTGGACCTTTAGGTGAGCCGCACCATCTGCTTAATGGCCCTTTGTCTATGCACGCGTAGAGACGGAAGGAAGACACAAGGAAGACGGAAGAAAGACGCTGAAAATGCTAGCCGGACCTTGGATTAACACAGCATTCCCAAGCACTTTGCGCGCGGTCTTAATCCCCCATCGCGTCGGTCTGCCCCCGTTGCGCCGCCCCAGCTTTAACCCTCCATTCAGGATCACCCCATGCCGCGCGGCGTAAAGAAGCAGGACCTGCCGCAAAAGACATGCGTTACGTGCGGCAAACCCTTCACCTGGCGAAAGAAATGGGAAAAGGTCTGGGACGAGGTGCGCTATTGCTCTGATCGCTGCCGCACCGGGCGGGGGACGATTTCTTCAAAGAAATCGTAACGGAGCCTTTGAAGGCTCCGGACCGGAATTTTGAAAATTCCGGGACTGCGTCACTCTGCCTGGACAGACAGCGCCAGCTTGCCCAGCGTCTGCAGACCCAGTTCAACAGCCCCGAAGCCCTTGGCATCATTGAACTCTTCCGCAGTTGCAAAGACCATTCCCAGCGTCACCTTGGTCGCCCCGTCCATCTCGGCGAAACTGGCCCAGGCATCCGCATGCTTCGGTCCGTTCTCCCCCCAGTGCAGCGTGTAATCCAGCCGTGCCCCGGGGATCACCGCGCCGTACTTGTGGTGGTTGGGAAAGACCGTCCCGTCGGGGGCGATCATGTCGAACACCCATTCCCCCCCGGCGCGCAGGTCTATCCGACTGGTCTTACAGGAAAAACCGTCCGGCCCCCACCATTTGGGCAGAGTCTCGGGGTTCATCCAGGCCCCCCAGATCACCGAGGCCGGCGCGCGGATCACGCGCTCCAGCACCATCGTCCGTTCGGCCACGCCCGCAAGGTTGCCGACGCCTGCATCGAACCCTTGGCGATACCCTTGCTCCATGTCGCCGAACAGCGACGACAGTTGCACCGTCACCGCGATCCGGCTGCCCGACCCCTCCTCGGCAAAGCCCGCCGTCACCAGCGCTGCGGACTGTCTAACTCCTTCTACGGAAACGACTTCATAGCCGACGCTCACCCGCTCAGGCTGCATCTCCAGCCAGCCCGCCTCGACCCGGACATCCGGCTGTCCCGCGACCTTGCACAGCGACACCTCACGCCCGCCAACCTTGCTGTCGGCCTCCAGAAACTCCACCACAACCCCAGGGGCGGGAGAGGCCCAGACCGCCCGCGCCGCCGGAGCCGTCCAGGCCTGCCAAAGGGCCGAAACGGGGGCCGCAACCTTGCGCTCGAAGGTCAGCGTGGCGGTACGAGGCGCGGTCAACTCAGCCCCTGCGCATAGGCCTCAAGCTGCGTCGCAACCGTGCCCCAGCCGTCGAAAAAGCCCATATCCTTGTGGGCCTTGGCCGTATCAGGGCTGCGGTGACGGGCGATGGCGGTGTACTTGGTGCGTCCCCCGCCGAGGTCTTCAAAGGTCACAATCGCGGTCATGAACGGCTCGGGCGCCGGTTTCCAGCCCACCGAATAGGCATCCGTGAAGACCAGCTTTTCGTTCGGGATCACTTCCAGATAGACCCCGTTGTTCTCCATGATGTTGCCGTCGACATCGAAGGTCGTGTTGCAGGCCCCGCCCGGCCGCACGTCGAGTTCACATTTCGTAACCTTGTGTGGCTTAGGAACGAACCAGTTCACCAGATGCTCGGGTGTCGTCCAGCACATGTACAGGACCTCGCGCGGGGCGTTCAGTTCGCGCTCCAGGACAAGGTCAAGCTCGGGGTCAAGATTCATCGGTCCGGTCCTTCATCAGCGTCATCACGTAGTCGTCCAGTCGGTCCAGCCGCGCCTCCCAGATCTTGCGCTGCTCCTCCAGCCAGTCGCGCATGGGCGCCAGCGCCTGGGGCTGAAAGGCACAGGACCGGACGCGACCGTCCTTCTGGGTGGTCACCAGTCCCGCCTCCTCCAGCACCGAAAGATGCCGCATCACCGTGGGCAGGCGCAGCCCGGTCGGCGCGGCCAGTTCGGTCACCGCAGCCGGCCCTCGCGCAAGGCGCGTCAACATCATCCGCCGCGTCGGGTCGGACAGGGCATGAAACAGGTGGTCAAGGGTCGGATCATGCTTAGCCATACCGCTAACAAACCATCCGGCGCCGAGTCGCACAAGGGCAAACTTAGCCAACCGACAAAGTTTTTACCTTCCGGTTTTCGCGACAAGTGATATTCGGCATTGCTTGAAATTCTGCCCCGGCTTTCCTTGCCGTCCCCCGGCCCCGTCCGATATTGTGTGCCATAGCATACAGACCGCCCCCAGGGCCCCAAGGAGGACAAGCGATGACCAAGCGTCTGGATCGTGCGGGGCTTCAGGTCGATGCCGTGCTGACCCGCTTCATCGAGGACGAGGCGCTGCCCGGCACCGGGATCGCCACCCCAGCCTTCTGGGAGGGCTTTGCCACCCTGCTGCGCGACTTCGCCCCGCAGAACCGCGCGCTTCTGGCCCGGCGCGAGGACTTGCAGGCGCAGATCGACGCCTGGCACGTCGCGCAGCGCGGCCAGCCGCATGACCATGCCGCCTACAAATCCTTTCTGGCCGGGATCGGTTACCTTCTGCCCGAAGGCCCTAATTTCACGATCGAAACCACCCAGGTCGATCCCGAGATCGCCAAGGTCGCGGGGCCCCAGCTGGTGGTGCCGATCACCAACGCCCGCTATGCCCTGAACGCCGCCAACGCCCGCTGGGGCAGCCTGTACGACTGCCTCTTTGGAACGGATGCGATGGGGTCCCTGCCCCCCTCGGGTGGGTATGAGCGGGGTCGCGGCGCGCGGGTGATCGCTCGGGCGCGGGTGTTCCTGGATGAGGCCTTTCCCATTACCGGGACGTCTCATGCCGACGTCCGGCGCTATGTGGTGAAGGACGGGCAGCTTCTGGTCGACGACCTGCCGCTGGCGCAGCCCGAGAAGTTCGCGGGCTACCGCGGCAACCCAAAGGCGCCGGACGCAATTCTTCTCAGAAACAATGGGTTGCATGTCGAGCTCGTCTTCGACAGGGCGCATTTCATCGGCTCGCGCGATCAGGCGCTTTTGGCCGACGTGCAGCTGGAAAGTGCCTTGACGGCGATCATGGACTGCGAGGATTCGGTCGCTTGCGTCGATGCCGAGGACAAGGTCGGGGCCTATCGGAACTGGCTTGGGCTGATGAAGGGCACCCTCTCCGAGACCTTCGAGAAGGGCGGCCGCCAAGTCGAGCGGCGGCTGGCGGCGGACCGGGAGTACCTGGACCCGATGGGCAGCCCCTTCACACTGAAGGGCCGCGCGTTGATGTGGATCAGGAACGTCGGCCATCTGATGACCAATCCGGCTATCCTGTTGCCCGACGGGTCGGAGGTGCCCGAGGGATTGATGGACGCGATGGTTACGGTGGCCATCGCGCTGCATGACCTGAAGAAGACGGAAGGCATGCGGAACTCGGTCGAGGGCTCGGTCTATGTGGTGAAGCCGAAGATGCACGGGCCGGAGGAGGTGGCCTTTGCGGATGCGGTGATGGCGCGGGTGGAGGAGGTGCTGGGGCTGCCCAAGGCGACGGTGAAGCTGGGGATCATGGACGAGGAGCGGCGAACCTCGGTGAACCTGAAGGAGTGCATCCGGGCCGCAAAGGGGCGGGTTGCCTTCATCAACACCGGTTTCCTCGACCGGACCGGGGACGAGATCCACACCAGCATGGAAGCGGGCCCCTTCAGCCGGAAGGACTTTATCAAGCGGAAGTCCTGGATCACGGCCTATGAGAACCTGAATGTGGATATCGGGCTGGAGTGTGGGTTGTCGGGGAAGGCCCAGATCGGCAAGGGGATGTGGGCGATGCCGGACCTGATGGCGGCGATGCTGGACGAGAAGATCGCCCATCCTCGCGCGGGGGCGAACACGGCCTGGGTTCCGTCGCCGACCGCGGCCACGCTTCACGCGCTCCACTACCACAAGGTCGACGTCTTCGCGGTGCATGCGCGGCTGGCGAAGGGGGGGCGGCGGGCGCATGTGGACGGGATCCTGGATATCCCGCTGGCCAGCTTCCGCGCCTGGTCCAAGGCCCAGGTGATGCGCGAGGTGGAGAACAACGCCCAAGGCATCCTGCTGTTCCAAGGTGCCGGACGTGAACGATGTCGGGCTGATGGAGGACCGGGCGACTTGCCGGATCTCGGCCCAGCACATCACGAACTGGCTACATCATGGGGTGGTGTCGGAGGCCGAGGTGATGGAGGCGATGCGGAAGATGGCGGCGGTGGTGGACCGGCAGAACTCCGGCGATCCCCTGTATCTGCCGATGGCCCCGGCCTTTCAGGGGGCGGCGTTTCAGGCGGCCTGTGACCTCGTCTTCAAGGGGCGGGAGCAGCCTTCGGGGTATACCGAGCCGCTCCTCCATGCCTGGCGGCTGCGGGTGAAAGCGGGGTGATGTCCACGCGTGGACAGACGATGCAGGTCTTTTGAAATCAATGGTTTGGTGGTGGACATTAGGGGATTGTTAACCCTCGCTTGCACGGTGGATTCGGGCGGTTTTCTTACGGAGCGGCTTCCGCCGCGAGCCCTTTGTCTCGTCGTCGGGCTTCGCCTCCTCCTCGGGCGTTGGGGGCGCTTTCCCGCCCGATCCAAAGAGAATACGTGCAAAAGGGAAAGTCCAACACGGCTTGCGCCCGACCGGTCGTACAGGGCGCGACCCGGCGGGGTCAAGGGAAGGGGCGTCGTCGACCCGCCCCCAGCCAGGGTGCCGGCCCCGCCGTAGACCAGCAGGTCTTGACACAACTCCACCGCCAAGAGAGCGAGGGCCATCTTGCTGTTGCAAGGCTGCGCGGTCGCCGTCGGCAGCCCGGGAAGAGAGCGCAAATGTTGAAGATCCTGGCCCTGGGTGCCGTTCTGCTTTGGGTCCTGGCCGGGATCGGGCTTTACGCCATGATTAAGATGGACGTCCTGCCCTTGGGCACGCAGGGGTGGTACGCGCTGATCTGGCTGGCCGTCGGCCTTGTCCCTGTCGCCGTCGTCCTGGCCGCGCGGAACCCGTTCAACAGGATGACCGCCGAGGAGCGTCAGCGCGTGGTTGGCATCGTCCGACAGTTGTCGGTGAACAAACCCGTCTCGCCTGCCGACGCAAGCTGGATGGCGACGCTGATCAAGAAGTACGGTGGCGAGCGAAAGGCGTCGGACATGTTCCAGCTTCTGAAACGCGCGATCCGCACCGAGTTGCCCGCGATCCAGCGCGAGCGGCAGGCGGCCCAAGGCGCGCATGACGGGCCATCTGTCGTGCTGGCGCGGCGGCGGCGGGAGGCGGGGTTCGACCCCAGCCGCGACGGGACCAGCTGGTTCGGCGGGTTGCCCGCCCTGGGCGCGACGCCCTGGCCCCTGGACGCCGAGGGGCGACCGATGACCCCGCTGGCGCAGATCGACCTTACGGGGCTTGCGGCACAACTGCAGGTGCCCGGCCTGCCAGAGGAGGGAAGTCTGGCCTTCTTTGCCGCGCTGCCGGAAAAGGGCGAATGGGTCGGCGCGGTGCGCCATATCGCGGGGCCGGTCGGCGCAACGACCCAGCCGCCGGGGGCGCTGCGGCCAGTGGAGAACCACTCCTTCGGCGGCCCCTTGCGCCGGGGCGAGCCGGGGGAAGGCCAGCTTCTGTTTCCACGCATGGCGCTGGACCTGGTCCCCGCCCCTGGCAAGGACCCGGACCGGCAGGCCGAGGTGGAGCGCGTGCTGGGTCCGGGGCGCCGCACCAACCTGGATGCGGGGCTGTTCAAGGGCACAGTCCCAGCCGACCGGCCCTTCAACCGCGACAGCCTGCTGCGGTTCCTGCACAGCGCAAAGATCGCGCTTGGCGCGGGCCAGAAGGCAGAGGCGGCGCTGCGGAAGATGCGGGACTTCACCCAGGCATCGGAAGCCTCGCTTGCGGCGAAACTGGAAGCGGCGACCGAGGGACGCGAGGAGATGGCGACGCGGTTGCAGGGGCTGCGGGCCGCCCTGGGACCGCTGGAGCGGAGCATCGCCAATTTCCCGGCCGCCGTGGCGGCCCTTGTGGGCGAGCGCGACGGGATGGAGACTTGGGCCGGAGCGGGCGACCGCTGGGCACCCCTGACCGAGGCCGAGCAGGCGACGCTGGCGCCGCTGCTGGCGCCCTGGACTGCGCATGGCGGGCTGGGCCATGTGCATCTCGACCAATGTTATGGCATCCACCGGCGGATGGCGGATTGTGTGTCCGAAACGCTGCGGGTGATGGCGGTGGCCGAGGACCGCGTCTTTGCCGTTCTGCCCCAACCGGTGCAGGAGGCGGTCAACGGGGCCTGGCGTCAGCCCCATGACCGGGGGCATCACCAGATGTTCGGCGAGCCGGACAGCGTGCAAGACGCAGCGTCGAACTACATGGGGCATTACCTGCTGTTGCAGCTGCAATGCGACGATCTTGCCGGGTTTCACTGGGGCGATGCGGGGGTTTTGCAGTTATGGATCGGACCGGCCGATCTTGAAGCGGGCCGCTGGGACCGGGTGACCATGTCCTTTGAGGGACACTAGGGCCCCGGTCGGGCGGGCCTGGCTTCCGTCGGGCGGGACCTGCCCCAGAACACCCACCTGACGCGGGCGGTCTGGCCAGAGCTGAACCCGGGTCAGAAGCGCGGCGGGCACACCGATCAACAGGCCGAACGGGGCGGCCCAGAGGATGGTTGCCCATTCGCACTGCCCCAGTACGAGGCCGGCGATCACGACAGACCCGGCCACGGACGAGGCCCAGAGTGCGATCAGCCAAAGGCGGTGATGCAGGACCATGCCAAGTCCTCCTGCGTGGATCATGGGGGCCAGGTTTCAAGAAGGCTAACCGGTTGTGACCGGTTAAGGTCCCGGGCGCTGTGGAAAATGCGGGCAATTCTGCGCTACCCCGGCAAAAGGGGCTCGCAGGGGTGGGACGCGCTAGCCGATGTCCATTGCAATCGCGTGGATGCGCTGGTTCAGGTCGCCCAGTGCCTGATGCACCGCGCGGTGGCGGGCGACGCGGGTCATCGCGGCAAGGGCCTCGGCCCGGATCGTGATGTGGAAATGGCTTTCGCCTGAACCATCATCGCCTGCGTGGCCTGCGTGGCGGTGGCTTTCGTTCACCACTGTCAGCAGCGACGGATGGAAGGCAGCGGTCAGGCAGGCCTCGATTTCGTCTTTCACAGCCATGTCAGGCCCCCTTCTAACTTCCTGGAAAAGCCCTAAACTCATGCCCCCGAGTCGGAAAGGCCCAGAGCGTATGTCCAGTCGTCCGCCCTTCGAGTTCAACATCAGCGCTGCGGCTGCGAAGAAGCGCAAGACCTCTGGACGGCGGGGGATGTCGGGGGCGTTCGAGACGGCGGATCGGCCTTGCGATTACCCCGGCTGCAAGGAGAAGGGGGCCTACCGGGCGCCGAAGTCTCCAGACCTGCTGGATGAGTTCTTCTGGTTCTGCAAGGACCATATCCGCGAGTACAACCTGAAATGGAACTTCTTTCAGGGGACGACGGATGAGGAATTCCAGAAGTTCCTCGACAAGGACCGACTGTGGGAGCGCGAGACGAAGCCCTTCAGCCGGATCGGAGACGGCAATGCCTGGGCGCGGCTGGGGGTGAACGATCCCATGGCGCTTTTGGGTGAGAAGGCGACGCAGAACCCCGGTCGCCCAAGCTCGGCCGCGACGCGGAAACTGCCGCCGACGGAACGCAAGGCGATCGAGATCCTGGATGCGCGCGACACGATGTCGAAGGCGGAAATCCGCAAGGTCTACAAGGGGTTGATCAAGGTCCTGCACCCCGACATGAACGGCGGCGACCGCAGCCATGAGGAACAGCTGCAAGAGGTGGTCTGGGCCTGGGACCAGCTGAAGGACAGCCGCTATTTCCGCGACTGATCTTCGACCAGCCAGCCGCGATAGCGCACGATGAGGCCTGTCAGCGGGTGCGACAGGGCGACGTCAAAACAGGCGCGGCCCTGATCGTCCACGGTTTCGCGGGTGGTGCTGACCGGAAGCAGCCAGCGCGGGATCGGCAGGCCCAGGCACCAGCCCTGCGTGACGGGATAGGCAAGGCCAGTCGCGTCGGCGGCAAGCGCGATGCGGAAGGACAAGGGGCCAAAGCGTTCGATCAGGCCATTGCCGTCAGCGGGTGGGCTGAGCCGTGAGCGGAAGCGCCGTGCAGCGAACTGGCGGGTCCAGAGCTCGGTCTCGCCCTGGCGGTCCATCGTCACGGTGACGGGCGTGTCCGCGCTGGCGGGTGGAAAGCGCATAAGGCCTGCGACCAGGCGGGAGAGGATGCCCCTGCCCCGCTGCACCTCGGCCTGGCCGGTCCAGATGCGGCGGTCCAGCACAGTGTGGAGGTCGCAGAGCGCCGGGGGGAGACTGGTCAGGTCAACAGCGCGGGAAAAGAGCGGCGGGAAAGGCCGGGTGTCTTGCCGGGTCGTGATGCGGTAGGGGGTCATCTCAGCCTCGATCGCCGCAAGGGGCAGGTCAAGGCACGGCCGCGCGCCGGGGGCGAGCTTGCCGTTGCATAAGGCGGCTACGGCGGCGCGGGCGGGCAAGGTTGGGATTTCGGGGCCGTCCCCGGCCTCGGCCGTCAGGGTCCAGCTGCGCTCTTCGGCGCCGGTCGGGGTTGTGCCGATGACGGTGACGCGCATGCCGCCCCGGTCGGTGCCGAAGGGGTATAGCCGGTCGGCCATCCAGCGCAGGGGGCGGGCCAGGGGGACGAGGCTGCGGACAAGGCCCAGTCGCGGGGCGAAGCTGAGGGCCCAAAGGCCAAGATGCATGACCGAAAGCTCCAACCCCGCACGGAACCGGACAGAGCGGGCCTGGAAGGCAGAGGGGAAGAGCGTGAGGTCGGGTGCCCCGATGGGGCTTGCCCAGCGCGGGCCCTGGCCGATGTCGATGCGGCGGGGCCGCGACCAGCCGGGCACGGGGTCAGGGCGGCCAGCGCGCCAGAAGGGGACGGGGTGCCCTGCCTGGGCGAGGATCGCCTGCACGACGGCTAGGCCCCTTGGCGCGCGGTTGCCGGGCAGGATGACGCTGTCGATCAGGTGGAGGTCGGTGAGGCCCGCGGAGAGGTCTTGGACAGCCGCGGCCGAGAGGGCCGGGACAGAGGAGACGCCGGAGAGGCAGACAAGGCCCCGGTCGCGGGCAAAGCTGTCGAGGGCCGTGATCCCGGCGGTAAAGGCGGCGTCATCCGAGAGGTCCAGATAGTGCGCTCCGCACCTGAGGGCCGCGCGCGCCACGGGATAGCCTTGCGAGTCGGGCTGAAACGGGCCAGCGGCGTCGATCACCAGAAACGGCCGCTCGGCTTCAATCACGGGGCCGGGGTCGCTGCGGTCGATGCGGGCGGCGCGGGCTTGGATGCGGTGGGCGAGAGCGGTCGCTGCGGAAAGGTCGCGGCCGGCGACGATCACCTCTACCCCGGGGAGGCGGGCAAGGGCGGCGGACAGGCGGCTGCCGAAGACGCCCGTGCCACCGATCACGAGGATGCGGTCACTCAATCAGGCGGGCTTTCAGGTCGGGACCGGGCATCACGCAGGACTGTCGGCCAAAGCGATAGCGGTTGCGGGCGATCAGGTCATAAAGCGGGTCGGACAGGCGGCGGGGCAGCCAATCCACCGCCACCAGCCCGCGCCAGGGCCAGCCCAGCGCCCGCATGGCTGCCGCAAAGGCCGCCATTTTCACATGCGCGCGGCCCCCGGTCAGGACGATGTTCGTCTCCATCAGATCAGGGTCAAGGCCATGGGCTTCGTAAAGAGACCGTCCCAAAGGGGAATGAGCCGTGACGAAGCGGAACCGCTTTGCGTGATCGTGGCGGGCCATGAAGCGGGCAAAGCCTGAACAGAAAACGCATGTGCCGTCGAAGACGATCAGATCCGCTTCCGTGAGGGCAAGCATGTCCATGTGATGAAAATAGTAACGCGTTCGGGAAAAGCCACGCGACAGAACGCCCTAGACCGCCACGAACTGCAAGGCGATGCCATTGATGCAGTAGCGCAGGCCGGTGGGCGGCGGACCGTCCTTGAAGACATGGCCGAAATGGCCGCCACAGCGGCGGCAGTGGACCTCTGTCCTGCTGCCAATGAGGCCGCCGTCTTCGCGGGTGCGGACGGCATCCGGCAGCGGCTCCCAGAAGGACGGCCAGCCGGTGCCGCTGTCGTATTTGGCGGCAGAGGAAAAGACGGGCAGGTCACACCCCTTGCAATGATAGGTGCCGGGGCGTTTCTCATTGTTCAGGCGGCTGGTGTTCGGGCGTTCGGTCGCCTCTTCCCTAAGCACGCGGTAGGCGAGGTCAGACAGACGCGCGCGCCATTCAGCCTCGGTCAGGGTGAATTCGAAAGCTTCGGCCTGCGCCATGGGGGCGGCCAGGACCGACAGAAGAAAGAGGCGGCGGTGCATCGAGGGTTCCTTTTGCTGCAGGCTAGTGCGAAAGCCACGGGGCCGCGAAGCGGGAAGTTGCCCGGTCACGCAGATGGGAAACCGCCCTTCCCCTTGAACCCCCCCGCGATATGTTCCAAGGATGACAGGTCCGGGCGCAATGGGGTGCCGGGCAGCTATCAAGGGCGCGTGCGATGCTGGATCAGGCGATGAAACCGACCGAAGAGATTTCGGTCCGCGATGTGTTCGGGATCGACACCGACATGCGCGTGAAGGGCTTTGCCGAGCGTACCGACCGTGTGCCCGAGATCGACCCAACCTACAAGTTCGACCCGGATACGACTTTGGCGATCCTTGCCGGGTTTGCCTATAATCGTCGGGTGATGATCCAGGGCTATCACGGCACGGGGAAATCGACGCATATCGAGCAGGTGGCGGCACGGCTGAACTGGCCCTGCGTGCGGGTGAACCTGGACAGCCACATCAGCCGGATCGACCTGATCGGCAAAGACGCGATCAAGCTGCGGGACGGCAAGCAGGTGACCGAGTTCCACGAGGGCATCCTGCCCTGGGCGCTGCGGAACCCCGTCGCCATCGTCTTCGACGAATACGATGCGGGCCGGGCGGACGTTATGTTCGTGATCCAGCGCGTGCTGGAGCATGACGGCAAGCTGACGCTTCTGGACCAGAACGAGATCATCACACCGCACCCGTCCTTCCGCCTCTTCGCGACGTCGAACACGGTGGGTCTGGGGGATACGACGGGCCTTTACCACGGGGTCCAGCAGATCAACCAGGCGCAGATGGACCGCTGGAGCCTGGTCGCGACGCTGAACTATCTGAGCCATGATGCCGAGGCCGCCATCGTCTTGGCCAAGTCGCCGCATTACAACACCGAGAAAGGCCGCAAGACCATCAATCAGATGGTGACCGTGGCCGACCTGACGCGGACGGCGTTCATGAATGGCGATCTATCGACCGTGATGTCGCCGCGTACGGTGCTGAACTGGGCCGCCAACGCCGAAATCTTCCGCAACGTGGGCTATGCCTTCCGGCTGACCTTCCTGAACAAATGCGACGAGCTGGAGCGCCAGACCGTGGCCGAGTTCTACCAGCGCTGCTTCGCCGAGGAGTTGCCGGAAAGCGCGGCCAGCATGGCGATGAAGTGATGCGGGCGGGGCGAGCCGCCGGGTTCGCCCTTTCGTTTCTGCTTAGTGCGGGGTCGGCAGGCGCGCAGGGAACGTATGAGCCGCTGCTTTCTTGCGCGGCAGAATTCCAGGCGCGGTCGATCTACGCTGAATCACTCGGTCTGGCGGATGCTGGTCACATCTCATTCCTGATGGGTCGGTCTGATATTTTCTTGCGTCTTGCAGAAGCTGTCGGTCCCAGGGAGACGATCTCGTGTCCTGGTGCCCGCGGTCCGGTCATTGATCTTGTAATCTGTCTGGGCCCAAAAGACCTGAGCGCAGATCGATCCGCCCTTGTCTCCGAGCGCTTGATCGAACTGGCGAATGCAAACCGTGGAAACCTGCGGCTCGAGGCATGCATGGTTGACGAGACCTGCGCCGAGTGCATGAGGCTTTTCAATAGGATGGTGAGAGAGAGTTCTCCACTGGCCCGGGACACAACTCCACCCTGAAGAGAGAAGGAGACCGACCAACGGGCCGCAAAAGTTTTCATTCCGCCTTGAAAAAGTGCGATTCTGCGGGCCTCATGCTGAAATGGCGCGCGGTTTGGGAACATATCTCACCGTCCTTGTGCTCGGGGCTGTGCCCGCCCCCGGAGCGGCCGATCCCCTGTTGCGCGAGTTTGCGGTCTGCGCAGGGCGGCTTTCGGCGGTGATGGAAGACCAGTGGATGTTCGACGGGCCGGGGTCGGAACGGACAGCGGAGGAGCTGGCTGCCGTCGTCTCGCTGATCGAGGCGACCATGCCAAATGGCGCGGGGCGGCAGGTGATGGCCTGGCGGATCGATGCCAAAGTAGCGCAGCGGAGGCTTCTGCATCAGGCCCGGTTCGCCGAGGACCCGAGGCTGGCCCAAACGGCGGCGGCCAGAGCCGAAGCCCTGGCCGCCACGTGTCGTGCGCTGACGCTCAGTTAGCGGGCTGCCATCGTGGCCTTGGCCCACCAGGCCATGTCATCGAGCATCGCCTTGGCCGATGGCTCGATCGAGCCCGCGATGTCGCCGAGGTTGCCCGAACCGCCAAAGCCCGGGTGAACCTTGAAGAAGTCGCCGCCGCCGATGTGCACGCCGTTGCGGACCGGGACCATCTGCAGTTCCACTGCGATCAGGCGCAGGTGTTCTGCCGCGCGGGTGCCGCCGACCGAGCCATAGGCCACGACGCCAGCGGGCTTTTTCGCCCACTCGACATAGGCCTGGTCCAGCGCGTTCTTCAGCGCCCCGGTGATCGAGCGGTTGTATTCCGCGACAACGAAGATGTAGCCGTCGAACTCGGCCAGCTTTTTCTGCCACTTGACCGCGACGGCGTTCTGCGACGGCGCCCAGGCGTTCGAGGCGACCTCGTCGAAGAAGGGCAGCGGATAGTCGCGCAGGTCCAGCACTTCGACATCCATATCGCCGCGCGCTTCAGCCTGGGCCTTGATCCAAGCGGTCGGGATGTCGGCAAAACGGGTCGGGCGGGTCGAGGAGACGATGATCGCGATTTTTGGCTTGGCCATTTGAGGGCTTCCTTTGCGGGGGGTGACGTTCACTGCCCCGTTTATGTGGGAGGGTTCGTCCCTTCGCCAATTCGGCACGTTCGCGCCGGGTCTGTGCAATGGCGCACCGGCAACAGGTCCATGTCAGCCTCATCCCGGGTTGCGGGATTGTTCAGTTCGGCCTGCAGGCTGCGGTAGTACGCCATCTCTTCGTCAAAGAGGCTGTCGAATAGCGCTGCTTCCTCTGGCGTGGCCGTCTGCGCGATCAGGCGCGCGAAGAAGACCATCTCTTTCGCCTTGGCCGCTGGGTCGATGCCCGCGCTGTTGGCCTCAATATCGCTGGCCCACAGCGCAAGGCAGGTCATAGCAAGACCATGCGAGACCGTAGGCAGGACTTCAGGCTCGGCCTCGGTCTGGGCGACAAGCGGTGTGGCGCAGAGGATGAACGGAAGGAGGAAGGTCAGGCGCATGGCAAACTCGGTCATGGAACTTGGCGTCGCTTAGCCCGGACAGGGGACGCCGACCAGTCAGCTTTTCCTGCCAGCCGCACCTGCCGGGCTTGCCGAGGCCCGAACGGGGTGCTTTATCTTCGTCATGAACAAGCCCACCGACAACCCCGCCGATCCGTTCAAGAAGGCCCTGGCCGAGGCCACCCGCACTATGGCGGATGACCCGGAGATGACGGTCACCTACTCGGTTGACCCATCGGGCATGAATGCCGAAGGCGTGCGCCTGCCGCAGGTGTCGCGCCGGATGACCCGGGATGAGGTGCTGCTCGCGCGCGGGACGGCGGATGCCTTTGCCTTGCGACGCAAGTACCATGACGACGGGGTGGCGGCGCGCTATGCGCCCACCGGCCCTTTAGCGCGAGACATCTTTGACGCGATGGAGAATGCCCGCTGTGAGGCGGTGGGCGCGCGCGACATGCCGGGGACGGCGGGAAACATCGACGCGAAGATCGCCCATGAGGCGGACCGCAAAGGCTATGGCCAGGTGACACAAGCCAGCGAGGTCCCGCTGCCAGTGGCGGCGGGATATCTGGTGCGGCAAATGGCGACAGGCCGGGCGCTGCCGAAGTCGGCGGAGCATGCTGCAGACCTCTGGCGTGGCTTCGTGGAGGAGCAGGCAGGCGACACCCTGTCCAACCTTGACCATGTGCTGGCCGATCAGGCGGCCTTTGCGCGGCTGGCGCGGAAAGTGATTGCCGATCTGGGCTACGGCGACCAGTTGGGCGACGACCCGGACGCACCCGAGGATGCGGGCGACGATCAGGCGGAAGAGGATCAGGACGCGCCGGATTCGGCGGGGGAAGAGCAGGACGAGTCGGACGAGTCTGAGGCGTCTCCCGAGCGGTCTCAGGAGGAGCAGCAGGACCAGTCCCAGGCGCAGGTCACGATGGAGGACAGCGCCGACATGGAGCAGGGCGACGAGGCTGCAGACCCGAACTATGTCGTGTATACGACTGATTTCGATGAGGAAATCAAGGCTGAGGAGCTGGCCGAGCCGGCCGAGCTGGAGCGGCTACGGGCCTATCTGGACCAGCAGCTGGAGCCGCTGAAGGGCGCGGTGTCGCGGCTGGCGAACAAGCTGCAGCGCCGGTTGCAGGCGCAACAGAACCGGAGCTGGGAGTTCGACAAGGAAGAGGGCATCCTCGACGCGGGCCGCCTGGCGCGGGTGGTGGCGAACCCGACGACTCCGCTGAGTTTCAAGTTGTTGCTGGATAACTCCGGGTCGATGCGCGGGCGGCCGATTTCGATTGCGGCGATCTGTGCTGACGTTCTGGCCCGGACGCTGGAGCGCTGCAACGTGAAGGTGGAGATCCTGGGGTTCACCACGCGGGCCTGGAAGGGCGGGCAATCGCGGGAGCGGTGGCTGGCACAGGGGCGGCCGCAGATGCCGGGGCGGCTGAACGATCTGCGGCACATCATCTACAAGTCGGCGGATGCGCCCTGGCGGCGGGTCCGGCCGAACCTTGGGCTGATGATGAAAGAGGGGCTGTTGAAGGAAAACATCGACGGCGAGGCGCTGGAATGGGCGCACCGCCGGGTGATGGCACGGCCAGAGCAGCGCAAGATCATGATGGTGATTTCCGACGGGGCGCCGGTGGATGACTCGACGCTGTCCGTCAACCCCGCGAATTACCTGGAGAAACACCTGCGCGACGTGATCGCCATGGTGGAACGGCGGCGGGCGGTGGAGCTAATCGCCATCGGCATCGGGCATGACGTGACGCGGTACTACCAGCGGGCGGTCACGATCACCGATGTCGAGCAACTGGCGGGCGCGATGACCGAACAGCTGGCGGCGCTTTTCGAGGTGGACCCGAAGAAACGCGCGCGCGCGCTGGGGATGCGGAGGGCCGGTTGAGGGGGCTTTCCGCCCCCTCGGCCTGCGGCCCAACCCCCGAGGATATTTGGGCAAAGATGAAAGGCTGAGGGCATGTTCCAGAGCTTTGAAAGCCATGCGTCGCCGGATCAGGGGCCGCCGCGTCTGGTGGCCTTGCGGGCAAAGCTGGCCGAGCGGGGACTGGACGGATTCATCATCCCCCGCGCCGACGTGCACCAGGGCGAATACGTCGCGGCCCGGGATGAGCGGTTGCAGTGGCTGACCGGGTTCACCGGATCGGCGGGCTTCTGCATCGTGCTGCCCTTAGTATCCGGGGTCTTCATCGATGGGCGCTACCGGACGCAGGTGAAGGCTCAGGTGGACCTTGGCGCATATACCCCGGTCCCCTGGCCCGAGACTAAACCCGGCGAGTGGATGAGAGCGCATCTGTCGGGCGGCAAAGTCGGGTTCGACTCTTGGCTGCACACGGCGGATGAGATCGAGAAACTTGAGAAGGAACTTGAAGGATCGGGCGTAAAGCTCTCAACCGTAAAGGATAATCCGGTTGACACGATCTGGCCGGATCAACCCGACGCGCCGCAGGGCAAGGTCTTTGTCCACCCTGATGCCTTGGCGGGCGAGAGCCATGCCGAGAAGCGCGCGCGGCTGGCGGAAGACTTGCGCCGGGCTGGACAGACGGCGGCGGTGCTGACCTTGCCGGATTCGCTGTGCTGGCTTCTGAACATCCGGGGCGCGGATGTGCCGAAGAACCCGGTGGTGCACGGCTTTGCCGTGCTGCAGGCTGACGGGCGGGTCGACCTGTATTCGGACCCGGCCAAGTACGACACCGCGGTGCGGGCGCATCTGGGGCCCGAGGTGACCTTGCACGCCCCGGGGGCGTTTGCCGGGGCGCTGGCAGGGCTTACAGGGCCTGTAAGGGTGGACAAGACCTCGGCCCCCTTGGCGGTGGCTGACCTGCTGACCGCAGCCGGAGTGGCGGTGGCCTGGGGCGATGACCCGTGCAAGCTGCCAAAGGCGCGCAAAAACCCGGCCGAGATCGCGGCGACGCGCGAGGCGCATCTGCGTGACGGCGCGGCGATGGTAGAGTTCCTGGCCTGGCTGGACCGCGAGGCGCCGAAGGGTGGGCTGACCGAAATCGCGGTCGTGCAGGAGTTGGAAGGCTTTCGCCGGGCGACGAATGCGCTGCATGACATCAGTTTCGACACGATTTGCGGCGCGGGGCCGAACGGGGCAATCATCCACTACCGGGTGACAGAGGCGACCAACCGCCCGATCCGCGACGGCGAGCTTTTGCTGGTCGATTCGGGCGGGCAATATGTCGACGGGACGACCGACATAACCCGGACGATCGCAATTGGAGATCCGGGCGACGAGGCACGCGCGGTCTACACGCGCGTTCTGCAGGGCATGATAGCGATCAGCCGCGTCCGGTTTCCGAAGGGCTGCGCCGGTCGGGATATCGATGCTTTGGCGCGCTATCCGCTCTGGCTGGCGGGCCAGGATTACGACCACGGTACGGGGCATGGCGTTGGGGCTTTCCTCAGCGTGCACGAGGGGCCGCAGCGGATTTCCCGCCTGTCCGAGGTGCCGCTAGAACCGGGCATGATCCTGTCGAACGAACCGGGCTACTACCGCGAAGGGGCATTCGGCATCCGGCTTGAGAACCTGATCGTGGTCCAGACCGCCCCGCCCTTGGTCGACAACCGGCAGCATTTGTCCTTTGAAACCTTGACCTGGGTGCCCTTTGACCGTCGACTGATCCTGGCCGACGGCCTTGCCCGGGGCGAGCGCGACTGGCTGGACGCCTACCATGCCGAGGTATTGAAAAAGCTTGCGCCACGGGTCAGCGCGCCTACTCTGGAGTGGCTGACGCGCGCCTGTGCGTCGATCTAGGGAGGGCACGATGCCCAGCCACATAACCATATCACCGATCTTTGGCCTGGTCACCGTGTCGGCGGGCGGGGTCACCATCGGCACCAGCCAAAGGGCGTTGGAGCTGCGAGAGGGCAGCTATCCGCCGGTCGTCTATGTGCCCAGGCAGGATATCGATATGACGCGACTGACCAAGACCACACGGACCTCCAGTTGCCCGTGGAAGGGCGCGGCCAGCTACTATTCGATCATGATCCCGGGCATGCTTTTGGAAAATGCCGTCTGGTCCTACGAGGCACCCTTGCCCGACATGACAGCAATTGCGGGCTATCTGGCGTTCTATCCAGACAAGGTCGGCGTCACCCGCAGCTAGCGGTTTCTTGAATGCGTTGCACCATCGCGCGCAAACCGTTGCTGCGTTGGCTGGACAGATGATCGTTCAGCCCCAGCCGACCCAGCTCTTGCATGGCATCCACTTTGGCCACTTCGGCCAGCGGCAAGCCTGCATAGAGCGCATGAAGGACGGCAATTAGCCCCCGCACGATCATCGCATCACTGTCGCCTTGAAAATCGAACCGGCCGCCTTCAACCATGGGGCGCAGCCATACCTGACTTGCGCAGCCCTGCACCTTCAGCGCGTGCACCTTGAAGCTGTCGTCCAGCGGCGGCATCGCCTTGCCAAGATCGATGACGTGACGGTACCGGTCTTCCCAATCATCGAGGAATTCAAAGGTTTCAGCGATGTCCTCGAAGGCTTGCGTGGCCATGGTCCAATCCGGTTTACAGCCCTGAGGTAAGCCGGGGCAGCCGAAAGGTCCAGCCCAAGATGCGCTTTTCAAACGCAGTGCCATGGGCTACCCAAGAGGCACCGTCTTTGGAAAGCTGCCCATGTCCGTCTCTCGCCGATTGTTCGTTGTCTCGATGACCGCTGCCCTTGCCGGTTGCGGTGGCTTCCGGCAAAGCCGGTTGAACCCGTTCAACTGGTTCGGACGGTCAGAGCCGCGCGAGACGATTGTCCTGCCCGCCGACCGCAAGGATCCCCGGCCCCTGGTCGACGCGGTCTTGTCCATGTCGGTCGAGCCGATCCCTGGCGGTGCCATCGTGCGGGCGCGTGGCCAGACGCCGACACAAGGCTGGTGGCAAGCGGAACTCGTGCCTCTGGACATCGATGAGAATGGCGTTCTGGTCTATGAGTTCCGACTGCTGCCGCCCGTTGCCCGCACCGACGTCAACACGCCGCAGTCGCGGCAGGTGGATGTGGCCATCTACATCTCGGACATCCGGCTGGAACGGGTGAACGAGATTGTGGTTCAAGGTGCCACGAATGCCAGGTCAGCCCGTCGCTAGGGCCGCTGACGGGTCAAAGGCGGACAACCCGGACTTCGTGGCCTTTGGCCGACAGGGCGATCTCGCCCTTGCACAGGCGGATGGCATCATCGCCAAAGGCCTCGCGCCGCCAGCCCGACAGGGACGGCAAATCACGTTCGCCTGCGGCAATCTGGTCAAGTTCCGTCGACGAGGCGATCAGGCGGGGCGCAACGCCCAGGGATTCCGATTTTGCCTTCAGAAGCACGCGCAGAAGATCGGCAAGCGCCGGATTGACCTGCATCTGCTCGCGTGAGGCATCGACCCTTGGCATGTCCTCGGGTCGCATGTCCAAGCCTTCCTTGACGGCCGCCAGGATGCCTTCGGCAATCTCGGGCTTGCGGCCTTCGCGCAGGAGGAGACGGGAGCGGCCCAGCTCCTCTGCCGTCGTGGGCCGGGTCGAGGCCAGTTCCAGAAGCGCGTCGTCTTTCATCACCCGGCTGCGGGGGACGTTCTGCCCCTGGGCATAGGCCTCGCGGAAGCGGGCCAGCGCCTTGACGACGGCCAGAAATCGGCCGCTTGTGGTGCGGGTCTTGATCCGTTGCCAGGCCTCGTCGGGATCGACCGTATAAGTCGCAGGATCGGTCAGGATGGCCAGTTCCTCGGCCACCCACTCGGCTCGGCCGTTCTTGGCCAGTTGTGCCGACAGCCATTCGTAGATCACCCGCAGATGAGTCACATCGGCCAGCGCGTAATCCTTCTGCGCGTCTGACAAGGGGCGACGCGACCAGTCGGTAAATCGTGAGGTCTTGTCCAGATTGGCCTTGGCGATCTTCTTGACCAAAGTCTCGTAGCCGACCTGTTCGCCAAAACCGCAGACCATGGCGGCGATCTGGGTATCGAACAGGGGTTTGGGGAAAACACCACCCTCGACGAAGAATATTTCCAGGTCCTGACGGGCGGCGTGGAAGACCTTGACGGTCGCCTCGTGCCGGAAAAGGTCGTAAAGCGGCTCCATCGACATGTCCGCCCCATCAATCGGGTCAATCAGGACTGCTTCCCCTGCCCCAGGCAACGCCATCTGGATCAGGCACAGCTTCGACCAGTAGGTGCGTTCGCGCAGGAATTCGGTATCGATGGTGACGTAGGGCTGAGACTTGGCAAGATCGCAATAGGCAGCGAGGTCTTCGGTCGTCGTGATCGTGCGCATGGGTACAGCCTTACGTTCGCGGGGTCATCCCGCCTGTTTTTCAAGCCGCTATAGGCGGAACACCGGGAAAAGGAAAGGGCGGGGTTGCGAAGGCCTGTCTGGCATGCCCTTGTGGCGCTTTGCGGAGGCACGATGCGGGGCATCTGGTTGACACTGGGCTTGGTATTCCTGGGGGTCGGCCTTCTGGGGGTGGTGCTGCCTGTGGTGCCGACGACGCCCTTCCTGCTGGTCGCGGCCGGGTGCTTTGCCAAGTCCTCGCCCCGGCTGCACGGCTGGCTGTTGCTTCACCCTACATTTGGGCCACCCATCCGTGATTGGGAGGAACACGGTGCCATCGCGCGCCCGGCCAAACAGCTGGCGGTGGGAAGCATGGCAGCCGTTTTCGGCTTTTCGGTGCTGTTCGGGCTGTCGTGGAAGCTGCTCGTGGTGCAAGGCGCACTGATTGCGATAGGTTGCTGGTTCGTCCTGACCCGGCCAGATCGCCCGTCAGGGTAACCGGACCAGGGTCCGGTCCCCGGCGACGAAACGGCGCAGCACAGCGGGGTAAAGCTGATGTTCCAGGGACAGAACACGCAAGGCAAGGCTGGCTTCGGTATCGCCGGGCTGAATGGGAACGCTGCCCTGACCGAGGACGGGACCCGCATCCAGTTCGGCGGTCACTTCGTGAACTGTGCAACCGGCGTGAGTGTCACCAGCGGCCAACGCCCGGGCATGGGTGTGGAGGCCCGGGTACTTTGGCAGAAGCGAGGGGTGGATGTTCAGCATGCGCCCCTCATACCGGCGGACGAAACCGGGGGTCAGGATGCGCATGAATCCTGCAAGGCACAGAATATCGGGGCGGGCGGCATCGATCTTGGCGGCAAGGGCGGCCTCGAAGGCCTCGCGGTCCTTTCCGAAGGGGCGGTGGTCGACGGCAGCGGTCAGGACGCCAAGGTCTGCGGCTTTCTGAAGGCCCCCGGCAGCGGTGTCGTTCGAGGCGACGAGGACAGGTTCGGCATAGCCGCCTTGCCCCATGTCGCGCAGCAGCGCCAGCATGTTCGAGCCACCCCCGGAAATCAGGATGGCGACGCGCTTCACAGCAGCTTGCCCTTGTAGATGACCCCCTGCCCTTCAACGATGCGGCCAAGACGGGTGACGGTCTCGCCTTCCTGGGTCAGAAGGTCGGTCAGGGCCTCGGCGCGGTCTTCGGCCACGACCAGGATCATGCCGATGCCGCAGTTGAAGGTTTTCAGAAGCTCGGGTTCCGACATGTTCGCAGTCTGGGCGAGCCAGCGGAAGACCGGGGGCAAGGCCCACGCGCCGAGGTCGATTTCGCAGGCAAGGCCTTCCGGCAGGACGCGCGGTGGATTCTCGGTAAGGCCGCCGCCGGTGATGTGGGCCAGGCCATGGACCCCACCCGCGCGGACGGCGGCGAGGGCCTGTTTGACGTAAAGGCGGGTGGGGGTCAGGAGCGCTTCGCCGAGCGAGCCCTGACCAAAGGGCGACGGGGCGTCCCAGCCAAGGCCGGAAAGCTCTACGACCTTTCGGACGAAGCTGTAGCCATTGGAATGGACTCCGCTGGAGGCAAGGCCGAGGAGGACGTCACCCTTGGCCACATCGCGTGGAAGGTCCTGACCGCGCTCCATCGCACCGACGGCAAAGCCCGCCAGGTCGAAGTCGCCCTTGTGGTACATGCCGGGCATTTCGGCCGTTTCGCCGCCGATGAGGGCACAGCCACTGTCCGCGCAGCCTTTGGCGATGCCGGTGATGATACGGGTCGCCTCTTCGACCTCCAGCTTGCCGGTGGCGAAATAGTCAAGGAAAAACAGAGGCTCTGCCCCCTGGCAAACGAGGTCGTTGACGCACATGGCGACCAGGTCGATGCCGATCGTGTCCACATATCCGGTGTCAATGGCGATACGCAACTTGGTGCCGACGCCATCCGTCGCCGCCACCAGGATCGGGTCCTGGTAACCTGCCGCCTTCAGGTCAAACAGCGCGCCGAAGCCGCCCAGCCCACCCATCACGCCGGGCCGGTTGGTCGACTTGGCGGCTGGCTTGATCCGGTCGACGAGCGCATTTCCGGCATTGATGTCCACGCCCGCATCGGCATAGGTCAGCCCGTTGTGTCCAGTCGCCATGTCGCCTCTCCGCTCTGTCGCGGCCCCCATACGCGTTTCCGTCCGCCTTCGCAACAAAGCGCCCGCGCTTGACCATAGTGCCGGTTCTGCTAGGCAGGCAGAGCTACGGGCCTGTAGCTCAATTGGTTAGAGCAGGGCGCTCATAACGCCTTGGTTGGGGGTTCGAGTCCCTCCGGGCCTACCATTACCTGCGGGGGGCGATGAAGGTCGGCGAGGTTTCCTTCTGGTATGCCGATCTCGGCCTGCCTTACCGCCGCGCGCCGCTTGCGGGCGACCGGACAGCAGACGTGGCGATCATCGGGGCGGGCTACACTGGCCTTTGGGCAGCGTGGTACCTGAAAGAGGCCGATCCCACGCTGGACATCATGGTCATCGAAAAGGACTTTGCGGGCTTTGGTGCCAGTGGCCGCAATGGTGGCTGGCTGACGGGCGGGTTTGCCTGGAACCACCGGCGGTATCTGGAAACGTCTTCAGAACATGCCGTCAGGGCGATGGTCGAGGCAATGAACGGCACAGTGGACGAGGTGATCCGGGTTGCCGAGGCCGAAGGGATCGACGCCGATATCTTGCGGACAGACGAGCTGATGGTGGCGACCAAGCCCGCGCAGGTCGGGCGGATGCGGGACGAGGTCGCGCATCGCCGCCATTGGGGCGAGGAAGACAGGGTCTTCGAGATGACTGCCGCCGATCTGGCCGAGCGTGTGCGCATTCCCGGCGCGCTGGGGGCGATGGTGGTCACGAACGTGGCGCGCGTACAACCGGCAATGCTCGTGCGCGGACTGGCGGCGGCAGTGGAACGCGCGGGCGTCCGGATCGTCGAGGGGACCTGCGTCACGGGGTATGAGAAGGGCGTGGTCACGACCGATCGGGGCACGGTGCGCGCGCCGGTGATCTTGCGCTGCACGGAAGGCTTCACGGCGGGAGTGCCGGGGCACAAGCGCGAGTGGCTGCCCTTGAACTCGGCCCAGATCGCGACAGAGCCGCTGCCAGCAGAAATTTGGGAGCAGATCGGCTGGCAGGGGCATGAGATCATTGGCGATTTCGCGAATGCCTATTGCTACTGCCAGCGCACGCGCGAGGGGCGGATCACCGTGGGTGCGCGGGGCGTGCCCTATCGCTATGGTTCGAACCTCGACATCAACGGCGCACCCGATGCCGAGACGGTGCGGCGGCTGACGGCAATCCTGCACCGGCATTTCCCGGCTGCGGCGGAGGCGAAGATCGACCATGCCTGGTGCGGCGTGCTGGGTGTGCCGCGCGACTGGTGCGCGACCGTGGGGCTGGACCCGGCGACGGGTCTAGGATGGGCCGGGGGCTATGTGGGGGTGGGGGTGTCCACCTCGAACCTTGCCGGGCGGACCTTGGCTGACCTTGTGACCGGGCGGGACAGCGATCTGGTGCATCTGCCCTGGGTCAACCGCCGCGTGAAGGACTGGGAGCCGGAGCCCTTCCGCTGGCTGGGGGTCACGGGGATGTACGCACTCTTGAACGCAGCCGACCGGCGCGAGGACCGCCCAGGCGCGGGACCGTCCAGGCTCGCGACGCTGGGCAACTGGCTGACCGGGCGACATTAGGTTTCGGTTGCCGCGCCTGTTAGCGCGTGACAAAAACGGGCAGTGCCTGGGAGGGTTGCCATGAATTTCCGTCGCCGTGATGTGCTTGGGTTCACGATTGCCGCGCCTGTTGCGCTGAGCCTGAGCCCCGCCTTCGCGGCCGATCGCGCCGAAATCTCGCGCGAGGTCCTCTTGACCTGGCACAAGCTGATTCTGGAGCTGGTGCGCCATACAGCAACCTATGTGCCCCCCGTTGCGGCGCGGGCTTTTGCCTATTGCGGGATCACGGCGCATGAGGCGCTGGCTGCGGGCAATTCGAAGCTGGTCAGCCTGGCGGGGCAGGTGACCGATCTTCTCCCCCTCCCAGCCCGAACCGAGGGCGCATTCGATGAGCCTTGCGTGCTGCATGCCGCACTTCAGGCGACGGTTGCAGAGTTGTTCTTCAACACTGGCCCCACTGGCCAGCGCGCGATGGAAGCGATGGGTCGGAAGCTGGGAGAGACAGCCAGCGCCGGGATCGACAGCGCGGTCGTCGAACGCAGCGTGACCTATGGCAAGACCGTGGCCGAACATATCCTGGCCTGGTCGCGCGCCGACGGTGGCGCTGTGGTCGAAAACATGGGCTTCCCGATGGACTACACCCCCGGCACGCGCCCGCAGGACTGGGTTCCCACGAACCTGATCCGTCTGCAGCAGGCGCCCCTTCTGCCCGGCTGGGCCAACTGCCGGCCCTTCGCCGTGCCGTCCGCGCTGGCCTCTGACCCCGGCCCGCACCCGGATTATGACGAAGCACCGGAGTCCGTGTTCCGCGGCTTTGCACAGGAGGTCTACGATACGGGCCGCAGCCTGACCGACGAACAGAAGCTGATCGCCCGATTCTGGTCGGACGACCCGATGCTGACCTTCACCCCGGCGGGGCACTGGATCGCCATCGTCCTGCAGATCGCCGAACGCGACGCGCTGCCCGTCGAGGTGATCTCGTCCACGCTGGCCAAGCTGGGCGTCGCACAGGCGGATGCGTTCATCTCCTGTTGGGCGACCAAGTACATGTACAACCTGCTGCGCCCCGTGACCTACATCAAACGCCACATCGACCCCGCTTGGGAACCCTTGCTCATCACGCCGCCCTTCCCGGAATACACCTCGGGCCACTCGACACAGTCGGGCGCGGCCTCGACTGTGCTGACCTCGGTCTTTGGTGAGGGCTTTGCCTTCGACGACGAGACGCATGTGGACGAAGGCCTGCCGATGCGCAGCTTCCCTTCCTTTGCGGCGGCGGCGGAAGAGGCTGCGATTTCGAGGCTGTATGGCGGGATCCACTTCCGGTTCGGCAATGAGAAAGGGCTGGAGCAGGGCCGCGCCGTGGGCGCCTACGCCGCCGCGCTGAGGACTGAAGCCTGATGCGGACCGTCCTGTTCCTGGCCATCGCCAGCCCCGCCCTGGCCGAACCTGTTATCCCGACCTTCACCGATGAAACCGTAACGGCGGGGTTTTCGACGACTTACGAAGGCGACTGGGAATACATGGTGGGCGGGGGTGTCGCCACCTTCGACTGTTCGGGCGACGGTTTCCCAGAGGTGTTCCTTTCCGGCGGTGCCGCCCCCTCGGCACTGTATCTGAACCGCAGTACCCAGGGCGGCGCGCTGGCGTTCGAAAAGACCGACGCAGTGACGCTGGACGCCGTTCTGGGGGCCTATCCCTTGGACATCGACAGCGACGGGGTGCTGGACCTCGTGATCCTGCGGCTGGGAGAGAACCGGTTGCTTAAGGGCCTTGGCGACTGCAAGTTCCAGGACGCGACCGCTGACTGGGGTTTTGACGGGGGCGATGCCTGGTCCACCGCCTTTGCCGCGATCTGGGAAAAGGGGCAGACGTGGCCCACCCTTGCCATCGGCAACTATGTCGACCGCAAGGAAGAGGCCTTTCCCTGGGGGTCCTGCACCGACAACTGGCTGCACCGCCCGGATGGCCAGCACTTTGCACCGCCGATCCCGCTGACGCCGTCCTTTTGCGCGCTTTCGCTGCTGTTCACCGACTGGAACAACTCGGGCCAGCCAGCCCTGCGCGTGTCGAACGACCGCGAGTATTACAAGGGCGGCCAGGAACAGATGTGGCATCTGGAGCCCGGCCAGCCCCCACGCCTTTACACCGAGAAGGACGACGGCTGGAAGCGGCTGCGCATCTGGGGGATGGGGATTGCAGCGGCGGACATCACGCGGGACGGCTATCAGGACTATTTCCTGACCTCCATGGCCGACAACAAGCTGCAGATCCTGAAGGACCCCGCCTCTGGCAAACCGGACTTTGCGGACCTTGCATTCAGGTCCGGGATCACCGCACACCGCCCCTACACTGGCGGGGATCTGAGGCCATCGACCGCCTGGCACCCGCAGTTTGCCGATGTGAACAATGACGGGTGGCTTGATCTCTTCATCGCCAAGGGCAATGTCGCCAAGATGCCGGACTTTGCGGCTGCAGACCCGAACAACCTGCTTCTGGGTCAGGCAGACGGCACTTTCGTCGAGGCAGGCGATCGTGCGGGCGTCGCCAGCATGGGCATCGCGCGAGGGGCTCAGGTGGTGGACCTGAACCTTGACGGCATGCTGGATGTTGTTGTGGTGAACCGCTGGACACCGGCCGAGGTCTGGCGTCAGTCTGGCGACAATCCCGGCGCCTGGGTTCAGGTGCGGCTGCAGCAGGATGGCGCCAACCGTGATGCCATCGGCTCGATCATCGAGATCCGGCGGGGTAAGGACGTGGAGCGGCACGAGATTGCATCTGGCGGCGGCCATGTCTCGGGCTCTGTCGGTTGGCTGCACTTCGGCCTCGGAGCCAGCGAGACGGCAGACTTGCGGGTGATTTGGCCCGATGGCACCGCCGGAGACTGGCTGACCCTGCCTGCACGAAGCTTTCATGTTCTGGACCGGCAGGCCGGACCGAAGGCCTGGTCTGCGAACTGAAGCACCGAAAGGATTCGGCGACGAATCGCGTGTGGAGGACAGAGGTCTGGCGATGAAGTTCATCTCTGGGTTGCAAACGCGGCAGCGGACGGCCGCGGAAAGCCGCCCGGCGCCGAACGAAAAATCGAAAACCTTCGCCCATCATTGATTTTTTTGCCACAGGCCCCTCCCGAAAGCGACCGTGTCCTCATGCAGCGCACAAAAGCCGCGACCCACCCGAAAAATGGGCAGTTACCGCAATTCCAGCGGCCCATACCGGTGCTCAGCAGGATGCCGTCGCAGCTTTGCCCCAAAGTCACCGTCGTGACGCCACTTTTTGCCGGTCTGCCGCTTAGCATATTGCGCAAATAGCGACTGACCTCGCCATAAAGACCTGTCAACGTGGGTTGCAGAAACAATCTGCCCCGCTCACCCTGTGTTCAGGCGAGGGTGGCCCAAGGCAGTGCAACAGCAGGATGGGTCACTGGCAGAAGGTAAATGTACGGGACAGACTAGACCATGCAAGGCTCATCCGAACTTGATCCACGGCTGGAGCCGCCCTCCTATCAGGCCGACGGCGACACGATCGCCGATGACCTGAAGCCCGGCGCGCAGCTTCTGGACGGACAATACACGATTCTTGGGTTCCTGAACTCTGGCGGGTTCGGGATCACCTATCTGGCCAAGGATTCGCTCGACCGGACCGTCGTGATCAAGGAATGCTTTCCGAACAACCTGTGCCGCAGGTCCAGCACCATCGTCCGCGCCCGGTCACGCAAGCACACCGGCGATTTCCGGAGCTTTGTCGAGAATTTCATGGCCGAGGCGCGCAGCCTCGCACGGCTGGTTCACCCGAACATCGTCGGCGTTCATCAGGTGTTCGAAGACAACGACACCGCCTACATGGCCATCGACTACATCAACGGCAAAGACCTGAACGACATCCTGAACTCGACAGATCAGGCCTTCACGCCAGACGAGGTTGTCGTTCTGCTGAAGAAAATGCTCAGCGCGGTCGAATTCATCCATCAGACCGGAATCCTGCATCGCGATATCTCGCCCGACAACATCCTGATCGACCAGAACGGCAACCCCGTGCTGATCGACTTTGGCGCGGCCAGTGAACAGGTCGTGCGCGCAACACGCGTGCTGACCGGACGACGCGTCGTCAAGGACGGCTATTCTCCGCAGGAGTTTTACCTGACTGGGGCGGCGCAAAGCGAATCGAGCGACCTCTATGCGTTGGGGGCCACTTTCTACCATGTGATCACCGGCAAGGCTCCGCCGGAAAGCCAGCGGCGGCTGGCCATGGTCGCGGAAGGCTCGCCCGATCCTTATGTCAAGCTTGCCGGGCGCTTTGAGGGCTATCCGCCCGGGTTTCTGGAAGCAATCGACAAGGCCACGCGCGTGCTGCCCCGGGACAGGATCCAGTCGGCGGCAGAGTGGCTGGAAATGATTGAACAGGGCGCCGAACAGGCCGCTGAGATCAATCAGATCCCGGCAGACGCCATCGCCATGCCACGCAGTCAGCCTGCTGCAGCCGCTGGGTTCTTTGAAGCCAACAAGGGTTACTTCATTGGTGCAGGCCTTGCCGCAGTTGCGGTCGCGCTGGCCGGGATCTGGACAGCTCTTGGCTGACCAGCCAGGGGGGCAGAGGTGCCATGTGTGATCTGGTGATCTTCGATTGCGACGGCGTCCTGATCGACAGCGAGATCATTTCGGCCCGGATGCTGATCGACGAGCTGGCTTTGCTTGGTATCGACATCGACTTGCCCTATGTCGCGCGCCACTTTCTTGGGCGCAGCTACCCCACCGTGATGGAAACCATCCGCCGCGAGTACGGCGTAGACCTGCCGCCCGCGTTCGAGGATCAGTACCGCGAAAGACTGTTGGAAGGATTCCGAAAGGATCTCAAAATCATGCCGGGCGTTGTTGATGTCTTGTCTCAACTGGCGATCCCGTTTTGTGTGGCCACATCCTCCAGCCCGCGCCGGGCAGAGATGTCGTTGGACCTGACTGGCCTAAGGCCTCTGATCAGCGACCGGCTGTTTACCGCCAGTCAGGTGGCGCGCGGCAAGCCTGCACCCGACCTCTTCCTGTTCGCCGCCGCACAAATGGGTGTTGACCCGGCCCGTGCCCTGGTGATCGAGGACAGCCTGACGGGTCTGAAAGCCGCCCACGCTGCGGGAATGCCGGTCTGGTGGTTCACCGGCGGCAGCCATTTCCGGACAGGCAGCGCCGCACCCGAACCCTCGCTCGACGCCCAGCCGCAGCGGAGATTTGACGATTTCGGTGCGTTCTTTCAGACTGCCCCTCGCCTGCGGAGGCCGCAATGAACCGCCACGATCCCGAACCCAGCCTGCATGACGAAGCCGCGCGGGCGGGCTGGCTTTATTATGTCGGCGGCCTGACACAGGACCAGATTGCCAGCGAACTTGGCGTCAGCCGCCAGCGTGCCCAGCGCTTGGTCAGCCGGGCCATGGCCGAAGGGCTGATCCAGGTCCGACTGAACCATCGGATCGGCGTCTGCCTTGATCTGGAAGCTGAACTTTGCCGCCACTTCGGGCTGATGCGGGCGCGGGTGGCACCCGGTCTGGGCCCCGGCGCCGACCCGGTTCGAGCCATTGCGCCCGCCGCCGCTGCCGAACTGGAGCGTTTCCTTCGGATGCATGACCCTTTGGTCATCGCTTTGGGCACCGGGCGGGCAATGCGCGGGATGGTCGATGCGTTGGTGGAGATCGACGCCCCGCAGCATCGCCTTGTGTCCCTGATCGGCAACATCGCCCCCGATGGTTCAGCAAGTTTCTTCGACGTGGTCATGCGGATTGCTGACAAGGTCCGTGCGCCGCACTACCCAATGCCGGTCCCGGTCATCAGCCCCACACCCGAGGAGAACGCGGCCTTCCATGCGCTGGCCCCTGTGCAGAAGGTTGTCGCACTTGCCGAAGCCGCGACCGTGGTCTTCGTTGGTGTCGGCCAGATGTCGAACGACGCACCGCTCTTGGCCGATGGCTTCGTCACCCGCTCCGAACTGGATGAGATGCAGCGCGCAGGAGCAGTTGGGGAGGTGGCCGGCTGGGTTTTCGACTCAGAGGGTCGCTACCTTGATCTGGGAACCAATACCCGGACCGGCGGGGTGCGTGTGGCACCTGGACTTGAGAGGCCCTCGATCGGCATTGCTGCAGGCGCATCCAAAGTGCCCGCAATTCATGCCGCCGTGAAATCGCGTATCATCAATGGCTTGATAACGGACGAGCCGACAGCCCGCGCCCTGCTTTCGCGCACCTGACCTTCGCATCTGCGGCGGAAGTGGGGGCTTGACGACTCCGTTGCAAGTATGAGCATTTACCCATTAGTCGATGATTTGCTCATCTACTGCCAAGGGAGGATACCATGACCAAGACGCTCCGTGCCCTTTTGGGCGCGACGGCTTTGCTTACCCTGTCGGGGGCCGCAATCGCCGAAACCACCATCACCGTCGCCACCGTGAACAATGGCGACATGGTCCGGATGCAGGGCCTGATGGATGACTTCAACGCCAAGCACCCCGACATCAAGGTGGAATGGGTAACGCTTGAGGAAAACGTCCTGCGCCAGAACGTCACGACCGACATCGCCACAGGCGGCGGTCAGTATGACGTCATCACCATCGGCACCTATGAGGTTCCGATCTGGGGCAAGCAGGGCTGGCTTGCATCCCTGAACGACCTGCCGGCGGAATACGACGTCGATGACCTGCTGCCGGCGATCCGCGGCGGTCTGACGGTCGACGGCACGCTATATGCCTCGCCCTTCTATGGCGAAAGCTCGATGGTCATGTACCGCACCGACCTGATGGAAGCGGCCGGTCTGACGATGCCTGACGCGCCAACCTGGGCCGATATCGAGAAGGCCGCGGCCGCCATGACGAACAAGGACGCTGAAATCTACGGCGTCTGCCTGCGCGGCAAGGCCGGCTGGGGCGAGAACATGGCTTTCCTGACCGCGATGTCGAACTCGTTCGGCGCGCGCTGGTTTGATGAGGCCTGGAACCCGCAGTTCGACAGCCCGGAGTGGAAGGCGACGCTCGACTTCTACCTCAACCTGATGAACAACTACGGCCCGCCCGGTGCCTCGAACAACGGCTTCAACGAAAACCTGACCCTGTTCAACCAGGGCAAGTGCGGCATGTGGATCGATGCCACGGTTGCGGCAAGCTTCGTGACCGGCAAGGATTCGACCGTCGCTGACAAGGTCGGTTTCACTTTGGCCCCCGACAATGGTCTGGGCAAGCGCGGCAACTGGCTTTGGGCCTGGTCGCTGGCCATTCCGGCCTCCAGCCAGAAGCAGGACGCGGCCAAGACTTTCATCAACTGGGCCACGAACAAGGACTACCTGGCGCTCGTCGCATCGAAAGAAGGCTGGGCGAACGTTCCTCCGGGAACCCGCACCTCGCTGTATTCCAACGAGGAATATGCGAAGGTTCCGTTCGCCAAGATGACGATCGACAGCATCAACGCGGCTGACCCGAACGCGCCGACTGTGAAGCCGGTTCCTTACGTCGGGGTCCAGTTCGTCGCGATCCCCGAGTTCCAGGGTCTGGGCACGACGGTGGGTGAACTCTTCTCGGCAGCTCTTGCCGGTCAGTCGACTGCCGACGAGGCGCTGGCCGCCGCGCAGGCTGCCGTGGCCGAAGAGATGAAAGCCGCAGGCTACATCCAGTAATCCTCCCCTCCGGGGCTGGCGCTCGCCGGCCCCGGACACCCTTCGGGCGGGCTACCGCCCGCCGTTTCCGCGCCCTGCCCGGAGCCAGCCCCATGTCAACGCAATCCACCCGCATGGCCGCCCGCTTCATGGTGGCGCCGTCCGTGATCGTCCTCTTCATCTGGATGATCGTGCCTCTGGCAATGACGGCCTATTTCTCGTTCCGTCTGTACCGCCTTCTGTCGCCGGACCGGACGGGATGGGTCGGCTTCAACAACTATGTCTGGTTCTTCAACTCGCCCGACTTCTGGCTGGCGCTGACCAATACGCTGTTGCTCGTGGGTGGAGTGCTGGTGATCACGGTCGTCCTGGGCATCCTGATCGCGCTGCTCTTGGACCAGCCGGTCAAGGGCCAGGGCGTGCTGCGCATCCTGGTGATCGCGCCCTTCTTCGTCATGCCGCCCGTCGCCGCCTCGATCTGGGAAAACCTGTTCATGCATCCGCAGAACGGGCTTTTTGCCGCCATTGCCCGGGGTTTCGGCGCACAACCCATTCTGTTTCTTGAGAACTACCCGATGCCCTCCGTCATTGGCATCGTCGCCTGGGAATGGCTGCCCTTTGCCACGCTGATCTTTGTCACCGCGCTGCAATCGCTGTCGTCCGAGCAACTGGAAGCGGCCGAGATGGACGGGGCCTCCGCCTTCAACCGGTTCCGCTACATCATCCTGCCGCACCTGACCCGCGCCATCACGGTCGTCATCCTGATCCAGACGATCTTCCTTCTGGGCATCTTCGGCGAGATCTTCACGACCACCCAGGGCGGGCCCGGATCGGCCTCGACCACCCTGCCTTACATGATCTTCAAGCAGGCGATCGTCGCCAAGGACATCGGCCGCGCCGCCGCCGGGGGGATCATCGCGGTGATCCTGGCCAACATCGTCGCCTACTTCCTGATGCGCGGCATAGGCCGCCATCTGGACGCATGAGGAGAGACCAATGGCCCGCGCCGCATCCCCCCGCAAGCAGCTGATCACGACACTGGCCGCCTGGTCGGTCGCGCTGATCATCTTCTTCCCCGTCCTTTGGATGATCCTGACCAGCTTCAAGACCGAAGCCAGCGCGGTTGCCTCGCCGCCGGAACTTCTGGGTGCGGATTGGACGCTGGACAACTATGCCGAAGTCTGGTCGCGGTCGGACTACCCCCGGTTCTTCTGGAACTCGGTCGTGATCTCGGTCGGCTCGACCCTGCTTGGGCTGGCCATCGCGATCCCCGCTGCCTGGTCTATGGCCTTCGTGCCCGGCAAGCGGACCAAGGACCTTCTGATGTGGATGCTGTCGACCAAGATGATGCCCGCAGTCGCGGTGATGATCCCGATCTACTTGCTGTTCCAATGGCTTGGCATCTTCGACACCCGCATCGGCCTGATCCTCGCGCTGATGCTGATGAACCTGCCGATCATCATCTGGATGCTTTACACCTACTTCAAGGAAATCCCGGGCGAGATCCTTGAGGCCGCGCGGATGGATGGCGCGTCCTTGTGGAACGAGATCGTCTATGTCCTGACGCCGATGGCTATCCCCGGCATCGCGTCCACCATGCTGCTGAACGTGATCCTGGCCTGGAATGAGGCGTTCTGGACGATCACGCTGACCACCACCAAGGCAGCTCCTCTCTCGGCCTTCATCGCCAGCTTCTCGGCGCCGCAGGGCCTGTTCTACGCAAAACTTTCGGCAGCCAGCGCCATGGCGATCCTGCCGATCCTGATCCTGGGCTGGTTCAGCCAGAAACAGCTCGTCCGCGGCCTGACCTTCGGCGCGGTGAAGTGAGGTAGTCATGGGCAAGATCCAACTCCGCCAGGTCCGCAAGTCATTTGGCGACGTGCATGTCATTCCGGGGATCGACCTTGATATCGAGGATGGCGAGTTCGTCGTCTTTGTCGGCCCCTCGGGCTGCGGGAAGTCCACGCTTTTGCGGCTGATCGCCGGGCTGGAGGATACCACCAGCGGGGTGATCGAGATCGACGGCAATGATGCCACCCACCTGCCGCCCGCCAAGCGCGGCCTTGCAATGGTGTTCCAGTCTTACGCGCTCTACCCGCACATGACGGTGCGAAAGAACATCGCTTTCCCGCTGAAAATGGCCGGAATGTCGCCCGAGGAACAGGAAAAGCGCGTTGAACGCGCGGCCAAGGTCCTGAACCTCACGAACTACCTTGACCGTCGCCCCGGGCAACTGTCGGGCGGGCAGCGCCAGCGCGTGGCGATCGGGCGGGCCATCGTGCGCGAACCGGCGGCGTTCCTATTCGACGAGCCTTTGTCGAACCTGGACGCCGCCCTCCGCGTCGGCATGCGGCAAGAGATCAGCGAACTGCACCAGTCGCTGAAGACCACGATGATCTACGTCACCCATGACCAGGTCGAAGCCATGACGATGGCCGACAAGATTGTCGTCCTGAATGCGGGCAACATCGAGCAGGTCGGCTCGCCCCTGACCCTCTACCACACCCCGAAGAACATCTTCGTCGCGGGCTTTATCGGCTCTCCGCGCATGAACCTGATCGAAGGCCCCGAGGCCGCCAAGCACAATGCCCACACCATCGGCATCCGGCCCGAGCATATCGGCGTCGGCGACGGCCCCTGGGAGGGGGTCGTGGGTCTCTCTGAACACCTTGGCTCTGACAGTTTCATCAAGGTCGACGTGCCAGGTCTTGGCGTCATCAACGTGCGTGCGGCGGGCGAGTTGAACGTGCACCACGGCGACCGGATCAAGCTGGCTCCGACCGGCAAAATTCACCGCTTTGACGACAAGGGATTGGCGCTGTGAGATTGAAAGACAAGACCGCGCTGATCACCGGCGCTGCCCGCGGCATCGGGCTGGAGTTCGCCCGCGCCTATATCGCCGAGGGCGCGACCGTGGCCCTGGCCGACGTAAACGCCGCCGCCGTTTCGCTCGCCGCTCAAGGTTTGGGACCCAAGGCGCACCCAATCGTCATGGACGTGACCGACCAGACCAGCATCGACGCAGGCTTTTCCGAAGCCATTCGCCGGATGGGCCACCTTGACATCCTCATCAACAACGCTGCCCTCTTCTCCGCCGCGCCGATCGTCGAGATCAGCCGCAAGGACTATGACCAGCTCTTTGCGGTCAACGTCGCGGGCACCCTATTTTGCATGCAGGCCGCCGCACGCCACATGATCCCGCGTGGTCAGGGGACGATCATCAACATGGCCAGCCAGGCCGGTCGCCGGGGCGAAGGGCTGGTGGCCGTCTACTGCGCGACGAAGGCGGCGGTGATTTCCCTTACCCAGTCGGCGGGACTGGACCTCATCCAGCACGGCATCAACGTCAACGCCATCGCTCCGGGCGTGGTGGATGGTGAGCATTGGGACGGCGTCGACGCCTTCTTCGCCAAATACGAAAACAAGGCCCCCGGCCAGAAGAAGCGCGAGGTCGGCGCCGCTGTCCCCTTCGGCCGTATGGGCACTGCCGCAGACCTGACCGGCATGGCGATCTTCCTTGCCACGCCGGAAGCGAAATACATCGTCGCCCAGTGCTTCGGCGTGGACGGCGGCAACTGGATGGCCTGAATGAAACCGTCGCTCCCCGCCTACGACCGCTCGAAACTGACGCCCGGCATCGTGCATATCGGCCTTGGCAACTTTCACCGCGCGCATATGGCTGTCTACCTGGACGACCTTTTCGCCAAGGGACTGGGCCACGACTGGGCGATTCTTGGGGCCGGGGTGCGCGAAGGCGATGCCCGCATGCGCGAAGCGTTGAAGGCGCAGGATTGTCTCTCTACCGTGATCGAGCTTGACCCGCAGGGCAAATCCGCCCGCCGCATCGGCAGCATGATCGACTTTCTACCTGTGGACCCCGACAACGCCTCCCTCATTGCCGCCATGTCGCGCCCGGAAATCCGTATCGTTTCGCTGACCGTGACCGAGGGCGGCTACTTCATCGACCCCGCCACCGGTCGCTTTGATCCAAAAGCGCCGGAAATCGCGCATGACGGCGCGAACCCTGGCAAACCCGTCACAGCCTTCGGCGCCATCGTCGCCGCCCTCAAGGCCCGCAAGATCGTCGGCACCCCGCCCTTCACCGTCATGTCCTGCGACAATCTTCCCGGCAACGGGCATGTGACGAAGGCCGCCGTCGTGGGCACCGCCCGCCTCTCCGACCCCGCGCTGGCCAGCTGGATCGAAGACAATGTGGCGTTCCCCAACGGCATGGTCGACCGCATCACCCCCGCCACCGGCCCGCGTGAGCGTGAGATGGCCGCAAGCTTCGGCCTGACCGACCCCGTCCCCGTCACCTGCGAGCCCTTCCGGCAATGGGTGCTGGAGGACACCTTCCCCCAGGGCCGCCCGCCTCTGCAGGAGGTCGGCGTCACCCTGACCCCGCATGTCCACGCCTTCGAGATGATGAAGATCCGCATCCTGAACGGCGGCCACGCAACCATCGCCTATCCCGGGGGCCTGATGGACATCGAATATGTCCACGAGGCGATGGCCCACCCCCTCATCCTCGGGTTCCTGAACAAGGTCGAGACCGAGGAGATCATCCCTTACGTCCCCCCCGTCCCCGACACCAACATCGCCGACTACTACCGCCTGATCGTCCAGCGATTCAGTAACCCAGAGGTCGCGGATACCGAACGCCGCCTTTGCCTGGACGGGTCGAACCGCCAGCCGAAGTTCATCATCCCGTCCGTCCGCGACGCGCTGGCGGCAGGGGGCAGGATCGACGGGTTGGCGCTCGTCTCAGCCCTCTGGTGTCGATATTGCTTCGGGGTGACCGACAGCGGCAGGCACATCCCGCCGAACGACCCGAACTGGGATTATCTGCAGGCGCAGTCGAAGGCCGCCAAGGATGCCCCGGTCGTCTGGCTGCAGATGAAGCCGATCTACGGTGACCTGAACAAGGATGTCCGCTTCGTCGCAGCCTTCACCAAGGCGCTGAACGCGCTATGGGACAAGGGCACTGCGGCGGTGTTGAAGGACTACATCGGGTAAGGTGCGTGCAAGCACGACACCCTACGTCGGGTGCGTGATTTCACGCACCATCACAGCCCCAACGCCCGGAACACCTTCGGCAACTCCTCCGGCAGGTCCTCAGCAATCAGCCCCGGCCCGAAGGACAGCGCGCATTCCACATGCAGCCAGGCCCCTGTGCAGGCGGCATCAAAGGGTTGGAACCCCCGGGCCAGTAGCCCGGTGATGAACCCCGCCAGCACATCCCCCGACCCCGCCGTCGCCAGCCACGGCGCCGCCCGGTCGTAGTGGGCGGAGTTGATGGCAGCGCGCCCCGAGGGGTCGGCGATCACCGTGTCGGGGCCTTTGTACAACACCACACAGCCCGCCCGCTTCGCCGCCTCGCGCGTGGCATCGACCTTGGAATAGGCGGGGCCTCTGGTGGCGGGGGCTGCGAGCTTCTCGGCGATGTCGGGGAAGAGGCGGGCGAATTCTCCGGCATGGGGGGTCAGGACGCATCCCTCGTGCAGGGCGGCGAAGAGGTCGGGGGTTTGGGAGAGAATGGTCAGGGCGTCGGCGTCGAGGACGATGGACCGCCCAGCCCCCCTCCCCTCTCCCCTCCCCACCGGGGGGAGGGGAAGCGCTTCACGGTCACCGTCGGCGCGGGACGGCTGACCTTCGCGGCTCCCCTCCCCCGCGTGGGGAGGGGATGGGGGTGGGGGGCTCCCCGGCGAGACACCCAGCGCCACCGCCACCACTTCCCTGCCCCGCCCATCGAGGCCCAACCCCGGCCCCAGACACAGCGCGTTGATCCTCGGGTCCCCCAGCGCCTCCTCCAGCGCCAGCCCGTCCACCACCCCCCGCAGCATCACCGCATCCAGCCGCGCGGCGTTCTCCGGGATCGCGTCAGGAGGACACCCCACCGTCACCACCCCCGCCCCGATCCGCAGCGCCCCCCGCGCCGCCAAGCGCGCCGCCCCGCCGCGACCGGAGGGGCCGGAGAGGATGAGGGCGTGACCGTGGGAGTACTTGTGCTGCGCAGGACGACTAGCGCCGAAGATTACCGATTTCTCGTGAACCCGGCGCGCCGTGGTCCTGCTAGTAAGCGCCACGACAGCCGGATCGCCCAGACCGCCCGGGTTGCGCTTCCGTTTTGGCATGAAGGTGTCGACGCCGATGTCGACGACCTTTAGCCGTGCATCCAGCCGAGCAAGCTGGTCAAGAAAATGACCCACCCGGCCACGCTGGAAAGTCACAACCAACTGTGGTTCCACGGCGAAATGGCCTTCAGGATCAGTCGCCGATAAGAACTTACCACTGTCCGCGCAATAGCCGGACGGTAGGTCAATTGACACGTCAACTTGCTGGCGCGCCATCGCGCGGATGAACTTCCACGCTTCGTCTGCAAGGGGCCGCGTCAGACCTGTCCCGAAGACGGCATCAATGACGATTCCTTCGCACGCCGTGAAGTCTGGGGCATCTTTGTCATGAGGAGTGACCTCCCCCATCCCCCGCCACCGTTCATAATTCACACGCGCGTCCGGCGGCAGCCGCTCCGGGTCGCCGTAAAGGAAGACCTCCACCTCCCAGCCCCAGTCCTTCAACAGCCGCGCCACGACGAAGCCATCGCCACCGTTGTTGCCCGGCCCACAAAGGACCACCGCCCGGTGCGAGGTGGCGCGCAGTTCCGGCCATTCCTCGAAGATCGCCTCGACCACTCCCCGCCCGGCGCGTTCCATCAGCTCCAGGCCGGTGACCTCACCCGAGGCTATCGCCGCCTGTTCGATGGCCCGCATCTGCGCGGCGGTCAGGAGTTCGGTCATCTCTCGCAGCCCTAAGTTTTCAAACCGCCCACCACACAGGCGCATTGCACAAATTTCAGGCAGCACCCAAGGAATCCCCCCGGTGAAGCCCACAACAAAACCCTGTCACATTGTCCCCCCCGCGGGGAAGTGGTGTGAGGGGCAAAGACGGAACCGGGGGGAGTCGGCCCATGAAGAAAGTCGAAGCGATCATCAAGCCGTTCAAGCTTGACGAGGTGAAAGAGGCGCTTCAGGAAGCCGGGATCCAGGGTCTTTCCGTGACCGAGGTCAAGGGCTTCGGCCGCCAGAAGGGCCATACGGAACTGTACCGTGGCGCCGAATATGTCGTGGACTTCCTGCCCAAGGTGAAGATCGAGGTCGTGCTGACCGACGACATGGTCGACACCGCCGTCCAGGCGATCATCACCGCCGCACGCACCGACAAGATCGGCGACGGCAAGATCTTCGTCACCCCCGTGGAACAAGCCATCCGCATTCGTACCGGCGAAACCGGCGACGATGCTGTGTAACACCCGGGCACTTGCCCGATAAACGAAACCCCCAACCGAAAGGCAGTCAGATGAGCGCCGTTGCCAAGGCTCTGAAACTGATGAAGGACGAGGAAGTCGAATACGTCGACATCCGTTTCACCGACCCGAAGGTCACCGACCCGAAGGGCAAGCTCCAGCACGTGACGCTGGTGGCCGACCTGGTGGACGAGGATTTCTTCGAGGAAGGCTTCATGTTCGACGGCTCGTCGATCGCGGGCTGGAAGTCGATCGACCAGTCCGACATGAAGCTGATCCCGGATTGTGCGTGCACTGCAACGTCGTGGAACCGGACACCGGCGAGGCTTATTCGCGTTGCCCGCGCCAGATCGCGCTGAAGGCCGAGGCCTACCTCAAGTCCTCCGGCATCGGTGACGCGGCCTACTTCGGGCCGGAAGCCGAATTCTTCATCTTCGACGACGTCCGCTATTCCGTGACCCCCCGCAAGGTGGCCTACGAGATCGACGCGGAAGCCGCTGCCTGGAACACCGACACGGTCAGCGAAGGCGGCAACTACGGCCACCGCGCGGGCCACAAGGGCGGCTACTTCCCGGTGAACCCGATTGATGAGGCCCAGGACATCCGTGGCGAGATGCTCTCGACCATGAAGCGGATGGGGATGCGCGTCGACAAGCATCACCACGAAGTGGCGACCTGCCAGCACGAGCTGGGGATGATCTTCGGCGGACTCGTGGAGCAGGCCGACAACATCCAGAAGTACAAGTACGTGATCCACAACGTGGCCCACGCCTACGGCAAGACCGTGACCTTCATGCCGAAGCCCATGCCCCGGCACGAACAGCTACAAGCGCCTGATCCCGGGCTTCGAAGCCCCGGTTCTGCGCGCGTATTCGGCCCGCAACCGGTCGGGTTGCGTCCGGATCCCGTGGACGGAATCGCCGAAAGCTAAGCGTGTCGAGGCCCGTTTCCCCGATCCGTCGGCGAACCCGTACCTGGCGTTTGCTGCGCTCCTGATGGCTGGCCTCGACGGCATCAAGAACAAGATCGACCCGGGTCCGGCTTCGGACAAGGACCTGTATGATCTGCCGCCGGAAGAGCTGGCGGAAATCCCGACCGTCTGCGGTTCGCTCCGGGAAGCCCTGGAAGAGCTGGAGAAGGACATGGACTTCCTCCTGGCCGGCGACGTGTTCACCAAGGATCAGCTGGAAGCTTACATCGCGCTGAAGTGGGAAGAAGTCTACGCCTACGAGCACACGCCCCATCCGGTCGAGTATCAGCTGTACTACTCCTGCTGACAGGGGTGTGGGCTGATTGCCCACCCTATTGGCTGCGGAACGGAAAGGGCGCCAGCGGGCGCCCTTTTCAATTCTGTCCACGCGTGGACAAGACCGCTGACCTGAACGATTTCAACGGGTTGCAATTTGGCGTTAGAGTGGTGTTAACTTTCTGGAGCGCAGGCCCAAACCCAACCCTTGCGGGCGTTGCGATGCCACTCGGGCTGGGTTAACGTCGCGGCGCACTCTGGAGAAGGGCGGCTGCCATGGCACAAGAACCCTTGCGGCGGACAACCCGCGTCGGCTCTGGTCGCGCTGACGAAGGGGTAAAGCCGAAGATATGGGCCGAGGGCGACCAGCGCCCGCCCTTCGTCCTGCGCGCCTTCGGCAAGGCCAGCTTGCACCTGTCGCGACTGGGTGTCGCGCCCCTGAATGCCTGGGCCGCGCACACTGCCCGCCGCGTCGCGGTCAATGTCGGCAACGGTGCCGGTCGGATCCCCGAGGCGAAGCTGGGCCGCGTGGCGCGCTTTGTACCGTCGCATTTGCGGGTCGCCGCCTGGATCAAGAATTTCGCGGCCGTGATGGCCCATGCCAGTGCGACAGCCGATCCCGACCACAAGCGCGGGAATGCCCTGGTGGCCGAGATCGAGCCGCATCTGTGGAACTTCGAGGCGGCAAACCCTGCCCCCGCCACCGTGCCCGCAGCGCCGCCTCCGATGCCCGAGGATGCCCCGACCGAACCTGCGCCCGTTGTCCTTGCTGAACCCAAGGCGCCAGAGGCCGATCCGCTTGCCGCGATCCGGGGCGACCTGGATGGCAAGTCAGCCTCCGCAGCCCCCGCCCGAAAGCGCTGGGGCGATGCAGGCGCGGCGCAGCCTGCTGGCCCGGCCCTGCCCCCCGACCCGCCCGGTCCGCTGGCCACGACCGCCATTCAGGTCATCGGCTATCTGATCGGCTGGTCTACGACCATTCTGGCACTGCCCTACGGCGCCGCCCGTGCGCTGTGGCTGTATGTGAAGGGCACCGATCTGCGGGGGATCGGGACGGACGACTGACCCCTGTCGGGACGCAACCCGCGCGGACCCTGCGGTCAGCCCAGCAAGGTCTTGCGCATGAAGGCCAGCATCTCGGCGCGAACTGGATCGGTCTCGAACGGCTCTCCGCCATGGCCCGCGCCTTGCACAAGCTTGTAGTCCACCTCGGCATCCGGATCGGCGGCCAGCCAGGCTTCGCGCAGGCGCTTGGATTGCAGGTCGGGAACGATCCGGTCGGCATCGCCATGCCGCAACATCAGGGGGGGCAGCGTCTCACGCAGCCGGTCCAGCCGACCGATCGGCCCCATCGCGCGGGCGGCGGCGCGGTTTTCCGCGACGGGATAGCCCAGAAGCTGGCTTTCCGGGCTTTCGGGAACATCCGACGGCCCGGTGACCGAGACCCGTCCCAAAGTGGCCATGTCCTGATCCATGGTCGAGAAATCCATCGGCCCGTAAAGCCCGATCACGCCGCGCGGTGGCAGGCCCACCTCGACCAGGCTCAGCGCCGTCGAGACCGCTAGGAACGCCCCGGCGGAATAGCCCATCAGCACAAGGCGCGAGGGATCAAGGCCCAATTCCTCACCATGCCGCTGAAGATGCACCACGGCGGCAAGGCAATCTTCGGCCTGGGCGGGCCAGCGGTCGGTCCCCGACAGACGATAATTCACTCGGACTGCCGCGATACCAGCATCCGGGATTTCGGGCCAGATGTTGATCCCGATCTTGTCGCCCTGCCGAAAGCCGCCGCCATGAAACATCATCAGGACGGGGGCCGGCGTTGACCCACCGGGATGGGTGATGTCCATGCGCTGCCGGGGATCGGTGCCATAGGCCACCTCGTCCGGCGCGGGGGGACGCCAGCGCGCATAGGCGAGGCCACCTGCCGCAGCCGTGAAGCCAAGCAAAAGGGTTCTGCGGATAAGTCCGGGCATGGGCAGTCCTTCAGTGCATCGCGGCGCAGAGGGCCGCATAGTCTTCGGGCGCGATCTGGACCGCGTCGACGACGATGGTGTGAATGGCAAACAGCACCACCTGCGTCTGGGCCAAGCGCAGAAGGGTCTGGCGTTCGCAGCGGACATAGGACCGCCCGGTGGGCTGACGGCGCCAGTCCCCCTCGACCCTTGGATGGTGGAGGTGGAAGCTGTCGTAGGTGAAGAAGTTCATCCGCCACAGGGGCTGTTCCGGCCGGATGGCGGTGAACAGGCGGTGCACGCGCGTGGCAAGCTGGTCATCGTAGATCTCGACCGGCTGGTGGATGCCGGTCATCGGGCGACCCAGCTTCTGCGCCAAGGTCCAGGAGGCGGGGAAGCACAGGATCGCCCCGGTCAGATCATATTCCGCGCCGGTCGACTGCATCAGGCAGAGGTCCTGCTGAACCAGACGGCCCAGGGTCAGCAAGGGTTGCGCGGGGTCAAGGGGAACGGTCACGCCGTCGGGGCGGGTGACATGGCTGTGGGTGATCGTAAAGCCCGGCTCGGCGCCGAGCCAGTCAAGGACAGTGGCGTAGAGCTCGTCTGCCGCTGGTCGGGCGTGGGGGAGAAGCGCGTGAACCACGTCGGGCTGTGCCGCGATCAGCCGGTCGCGCAGCGCCATCTGCGCGGCGTAAGCCTCATCCACCCGCAGCCAGTCGCGGCCCTGCACCGGCTGGATACCCGGCAAGCGGCGGGTGGCCGGGTCCTGCCACGGGTGAAGCGGCAGCCGGTCCTGCAGGATGGGGGCGTCTTGCATCGGGTTCGCCATGGCGGTCTTTGATCATGCAAGGTTCGCCACTGCAACCAACACGTTTGCGACCGATGGCGTCGCGGATGGTGAAGCGGCAATTCGCCGCCGGGGCAGTCTGAGGCAAAGGGGGCTTGGGGCAAAGGGGGATGCCATGACCTACCACCGCGACCGCCGGAAGATCGACCCCTCGCGCGGGGCAGCGCTGGGGGATGGCAGCCCGAACGACAACGACCGGGTGGAGATCGGGCCGACGCAACTGGCGTTCCAGGAATGGGCGGCGCTGGGGTTGGCGTTGCCGGACCTGTCGCGGATGCGGACGGATCGGTGGAAGCGTCTGGTCGCGGGGCTGGTGGCGCGGGACTATGGCGGGTTGTTGATGTTCGATCCGCTGAACATCCGCTATGCGAGCGACACGACGAACATGCAGCTTTGGAACACGCACAACCCGTTCCGCGCCTGCCTTCTCTGCGCCGACGGGCATATGGTGATGTGGGAGTACAAGAACTCGCCCTTTCTGGTGACGTTCAACCCGCTGGTGAAAGAGCTGCGGTCCGGGGCGACGTTCTTCTACAATTCGACGGGAGATCGGGGCGTTCAGGCCGCGCAGGGGTTTGCGGCGCAGGTCGATGAGGTGATGCGCGAACATGCCGGGACCAACCGGCGGCTGGCGGTGGACAAGATCATGGTCCATGGCCTGCGCGCGCTGGAGGCGATCGGGTTTGCGGTCGAGGAAGGCGAGGAGGTGACGGAGCGGGTCCGCGCGGTGAAGACGCCGGACGAGATCCTGGCGATGCGCTGTGCGCATGCGGCCTGCGAAGCGGGGATAGCCGAGATGGAAGCCTTCGCCCGCGAAAACGTGCCGAAGGGAGGCGTCAGCGAGGATGCGATCTGGGCGGAGTTGCATGCGGCGAACATCCGGCGCGGGGGTGAGTGGATCGAGACGCGATTGCTCGCCTCGGGGCCGCGGACGAACCCCTGGTTTCAGGAATGCGGACCGCGGCTGGTGCAGCCGAACGAGATCGTGGCCTTCGATACCGACCTGATCGGCTGTTACGGCTTTTGCATCGACATCAGCCGCACCTGGTGGGTGGGCGACGCCCGGCCCTCGAATGCCATGGTCAACGCGTACCACCATGCGCTTGACCACATCGCCGACCACAAGGCGCGGCTCAAGCCCGGGGTGACCATCGAGGAACTGGTCATGCAGGGCCACGTGCTGGCCCCGGAATACTGGGCGCAGAAATACAGCTGCAAGATGCACGGCGTGGGCCTGTGCGATGAATGGCCCTATGTCCACTACCCCGACGGCTGGCTTCCCGGTGCCTTCGATGCGGCGCTGGAACCGGGGATGGTTCTTTGCGTCGAGGCGCTGGTCAGCCCGGAAGGCGGGGATTTCTCGATCAAGCTGGAGGATCAGGTCCTGATCACTGAGACTGGCTGCGAGACACTGACCCGCTATCCTTTCGACCCGCGCCTGATGGGGTAGCTACGGCTCCAGATAGGTCAGAAGCCCCATATGATCCGATCCCAGCGCCGGGCGCAGCGTGATCCGCCCGCCTGAGGTGGCGAAGGCATGGTCGATCGGCAGGCTGGGCAGCGTCGAAAACCCGACAAACGTTCCTGGCGATGGACCAGCCGGACGGGTTCCGGCCGCCGCGGCCATCCGCTTGACCGAGGCCCCCCAGCGGACCATGTTGAAATCGCCGGCCATCAGCACCGGCCCTTCCAGCCCGGCAAGAATGGGTGCCAGATGGTCGACCTGGTGCGCCTGAGGAAAAGGCCAGGGCCAATGCAGATGGACCGACACAATCCAAACCGGCATTTCCTCTTGCGTGCCACGCCACATCACCCGCATGGCCGCCAGCCCCTCGGCGCAGATCCGCGCCCCAGGAATCGGCGTAAGGCTGGTCAGAACTGCCGGTCCACCGACACCCGTCCCCGGGCAGACATGCTGATGCGGCAACCGGTCCTGCAGCGCGGTAAGCAGGGCCAGGTTGGGCTGCGACACCTCCTGCAGTGTCACCGCAACTGCGCCCGACGCGCGCATGTCGGCCTCAAGCCCCGCCAGATCATAGTTATCGAAGCGCAGGTTCTTCTGATAGAGCACCACCTGTCCGCTCGGCCCCGGCCAGACTTGCGCCAGCAGCACGGGCGCACCCGCGCACATCGCAAACAGGATCGACCAGAACGCCGCAACCTGCAGGCCCAGCATCGACGCCGCAATGGCCAGCACAAGGACGAGGCCCACAATATAGGCCCGAAATACCGCCAGGGAATCGCCAAACGGATGCAGGTTTCCGAAGAAACTCAGCACCACGACCGCGATTGCAAGAATGAGAGCGGTCCCGACCAGCATCTGCCAAAGCTTGCCGGATCCTTCGTCGTCGTCTTCCGTCACACTCACCGGTCAACCAGTCCCATCTGCCCCTGCACCCCTCAGCAGGTTCTGCACCAATGACCCAAGTTGCCCGCGCATGTCCACATCTGTCGTGATCCGCAGGCCCTCAAGTCCCAGGACGGCCGCATAAAGTGTCTGTGCGGCAAGATTGCGGTCAGTCTTGGCCATGCCCGCGGCAGCAAGGAAATCGGTAAGGTCAGCCAGCCTCTGGCGGTCAACTCGCGTCACCACGGCCCGCGCGCGCGGATCGATCCGGCCCCATTCGCGGAGTGCAGGTTCAACCTCGATGCCGCCGTAGACCTCGCCCGGCCGGACCGAGACCAGGTCGAGCAGAAGCTGCAACTGCCCCGGCCCATCGCGCCCCGATGCCCGGACCGCTGCGGTGATTTCGGTCGTGGCAAGCCGTTCCCAGAATTCAAGCATTACTTGATGAAACTCGCCGAGATCCTTGAAATGCCAATAGAATGACCCCTTGGTAGTGCCGATTTCGCGCGCCAGCGCCTCGACTTTCACTCCGGCAATTCCCCCGCGCACCAGCGCGCGCAGGCCCGCCAGTACCCAATCCTTCTTCCCCAGCCGTGCCTTTGGATCTGCCCCTTGCATGCGGCAAACATACGCAGGCGTATGGACAAGGTCCAGCAGTCTGTCTAAAACCATACGCATCCGTATGGAGGACATCATGAACCCCTGGCTTCTGGCCGCCGGCGTTGCGGCCCTGCTTCTGAACCTGATCCATATCTTTCTGGGCGGGCGCGAGATTCACCGTCCGATGGTCGCCGCGCATTGGCCGGAACCTGCCAAGGCCGTCTGGTCGGTCGTCTGGCATGCGACGACGGCGGTCATGGCCTTTGGCGGGCTCGCGCTGATCGCTGCGGCCTACCGCCCTGACCAGGCGCTTGCCCTCTCGGCCCTGCCCATCACGCTGTTTGTCTCGGCAGCCGTGCTGTTCGTCTTCTATGGGCTGAAGCGGCTTGGCTCGCTTTGGATCTTGCCGCAGTGGATCGCGTTTTCTGCGATTTCGGCGCTGGCCGTGGTTGGCCTTACGGTCTGACCCAAAGCGCCGGGGGGGCAGGTCTTCGGACCTGGCCCGGCGCCAGCCCGTCTGCGCATGGGCCGGATCACTGCCGTCCCCTAAGCCTTGCGCCCCTGCACGGCGCGGCGTAAGGGGGCGGCGACTATTCCTACCCGGAGGCCCCCGATGATCCCGCGCTACTCCCGTCCCGAAATGGTGGCGATCTGGTCCCCGGAAACCCGCTTCAAGATCTGGTTCGAGATCGAGGCCCATGCCTGCGACGCCCAGGCCGCCTTAGGCGTGATCCCGAAGGCCAATGCCGAGGCGGTGTGGCGAGCCAAGGACGTGCAGTTCGACGTCGCACGGATCGACGAGATCGAGGCGGTGACCAAGCACGACGTGATCGCCTTCCTGACCCACCTGGCCGAACATATCGGGGCCGAGGACGCGCGGTTCGTGCACCAGGGGATGACGTCCTCTGACGTGCTGGACACCACGCTGAACATCCAGCTGGTGCGGGCGGCGGACCTTTTGCTTAAGGGCCTTGACCGGGTGCTGGCAGCGCTGAAGACCCGCGCCTATGAGCACAAGGATACCGTGCGCATCGGCCGGTCGCATGGCATCCATGCCGAGCCGACCACCATGGGCCTGACCTTTGCCCGCTTCTACGCCGAGATGGCGCGCAACCGACAACGGCTTGAAAACGCTAGGGCCGAGGTCGCGACGGGGGCAATCTCCGGCGCGGTCGGGACCTTCGCCAACATCGACCCGCGCGTCGAGGAGCATGTCTGCAAGATGCTGGGCCTGGCGCCTGAGCCGATCAGCACTCAGGTGATCCCCCGCGACCGGCATGCGATGTTTTTCGCCACGTTGGGCGTGATTGCGTCAAGCATCGAGAACGTCGCCATCGAGATCCGCCACATGCAGCGGACCGAGGTGCTGGAGGCCGAGGAGTTCTTCTCGCCGGGCCAGAAGGGCAGTTCCGCGATGCCGCACAAGCGGAACCCGGTGCTGACCGAGAACCTGACGGGCCTCGCGCGGCTGGTGCGGATGGCCGTGGTCCCGGCGCTGGAGAATGTGGCGCTGTGGCACGAGCGGGACATCTCGCACAGCTCGGTGGAGCGGATGATCGGCCCCGACACGACGATCACGCTGGATTTCGCGCTGCACCGGCTGGCAGGGGTCGTCGAAAAGCTGGTCGTCTACCCCGACAACATGCTGAAGAACATGAACAAGTTCAAAGGCCTGGTCATGTCGCAGCGCGTCCTCTTGGCGCTGACCCAGGCGGGCGTCTCCCGCGAGGACAGCTATCGCCTGGTCCAGCGCAACGCGATGAAGGTCTGGGAAAAGGGCGCGGATTTCAAGACCGAGCTCTTGGCCGACCCCGAGGTCACGGCGGCCCTGAGCCCCGCTGAAATCGAAGAGAAATTCGACCTTGGCTACCACACCAAGCATGTCGACACGATCTTCGCCCGGGTTTTCGGCAGCTGACGCAAGCGTGATCGACCTGCGGCAGGCCGCCGCAACAAAACCTGCTTGAACGCGGCACAGGCGTGCTACCTTTTCGGAAATTGCCGAAAGGGGCATCCATGCGCATGATCCTTGCCGCCGCCGTCGCCTTGACCCCGCAGCTTGTGTTTGCGGCGGGCAGCGATGATACCGCGCCGCCGACGCCCACCGAAACCACCACGGAATGCGCCAAGGGCGAGGTCTGGGATGAAAAGACCAAAGCCTGCATCAAGGCGGAAGAGCAAAGCCTGAACGACGACCAGCGCTTTGGCGCGGTCCGGGAATTGGCCTATGCCGGCAGGCCGGATGAGGCGTTGGCGATCCTAGCCACGATGACCGAGGGCGAGACGGCGCGAGTTCTGACCTATCAGGGCTTCCTTCTGCGCCAGACCGGCAAGATCGAAGAGGGCATCGCCGCCTATGAGCGCGCGATTGCGCTGGATGAAGCCAATCATTTGGCCCGCAGCTATTACGGCCAACTTCTGGTGCAGATGGATGCCCTGCCCGAAGCCCGGCTCCAGCTTGCTGCCATCCGCATGTCTGGCGGTGGTGGAACCTGGGCCGAACAGTCGCTGGCCGCCGCCATCGACACCGGCATCACCTATACCTACTGATCCCAACCCTGAACGGAGGACGACACATGAAGATCGCACTGACCCTCACCGCGCTTGCCCTCTCGCTGACCCCGGCGATGGCGTATTCTGGCTGCGCCGACAAGGCCAAGACGGAAACCGCCGCGTCCTGCATGCCCGGCACCACCTGGGATGCGGCGACAGCGACCTGCACCGCCACGCCGTCCAGCTGATGCAGGCGCGGCTAAGCCCGCGTTAACCCCGGCGCGCGAAGCTTCCTGTACCAGATTCGCAGGGAGCTTTGCGTGACCCAGGACATCGTCCCCCTTGCCCGGATCACACCGGAGCGTCGTGTCGTGACTGCCGATGGGGTATCCATGCCCCGCCGGACCCTCACTCCGCGCCAAAAGGCGGCCGTGATCGTCCGCTACCTGCTGACCGAGGGCACCAGCTTGCCTCTCGCCTCGCTTCCCGAACACATGCAGGCTGCGCTGGCCGAACAAATGGGCCAGATGCGGCTGATCGACCGTGACACGCTGGACGATGTGGTCGCTGAGTTTCTGGCCGAGCTGGAATCGGTCGGTCTTGCCTTCCCCGGCGGGATCGAAGGCGCGCTGTCAATGATGGACGGCCATATTTCGCAATCAGCCGCCTCGCGCCTGCGCCGGATGGCCTCGGCCTCCTCCAAGGTCGACCCGTGGGAGCGGATCACCGCCCTGCCGCCTGACCGCCTGATGCCGGTCCTCCTGAACGAGGCGGTGGAGGTCGGCGCCGTGATGCTGTCCAAACTTCCGGTCGCAAAGGCTGCAGACCTTCTGGGCAAGCTGCCGGGCGACCGGGCCCGCCGGGTGGCCTATGCGGTGTCGATGACCGGCAATGTCGACCCCGAAACCGTACGGCGCATTGGGGCCGCGCTTTTGGCCGAACTCGACAACCAGCCGATCCGCGCCTTTGATCAGGGGCCGGTCGAACGCGTCGGCGCGATCCTGAACGTCTCACCAGCCGCAACGCGCGACGGGGTGCTGCAGGGTCTGGACGCCGAGGATGCCGAATTCGCCGCCGAAGTGCGCAAGGCCATCTTCACCTTCGTCCATATCCCGGCCCGCCTGAACCCCCGCGACGTACCAAAGATCACCCGTCTGGTCGAACAGCCCCAGCTTGTCACCGCCCTGACCGCCGCCCAGGGCAAGCCGGATCTTGCCGAAGCGGCCGAGTTCATTCTGTCGAACATCTCGCAGCGTCTGGCCCAGGGCCTGCGCGAGGAAATGGCCGCGCGTGGCAAGGTCAAGGAAAAGGACGGCGAAGAGGCGATGACCGCCGTCATCAGCGCAATCCGCACGCTGGAAACCAGCGGCGAGATCACCCTGATCCAGGAAGAAGAGGAATGAGCTGGTCCAGGGCCGCCCGTGGCAGCCCCGGACTGATGCAGGGTCAGAACCGGAAGTCGTAGCGCAGGGCAAACTCACGATTGTCCAGGTCATCGCCCGAGCCGCCGAAATTGTCCTTGCGTTCAGATAGATATTCGAGACCGATCACATGCCGCCCGGTCGCGCCCACAGCGAGCTTTGCACCCAGACCATAGAGCGTGGTCGAGTCACTGTTAGACAAGGCTCCCGCGCTGATCGTGGCGTCACCGACACCGACGAAAAGATAGGGCAGCACCCGGCCCGCATCGTAACCGCCGATCAGCTTGAGGCGCGTCGATTCGAGGTCGAGGTTCAAGCCCCCGGCGTTGAAGTCTCCGGCAGAGTAGGCGAGTTCCGCGCCGGCGACGACGGACCCGAAGTCGTGAAGGTAGCCAGCCTGAATGCCGTAGAAATCGCGATCAAACGAGTTCGTCCCATCGTTGACATCGCCAAAGCCAAGGTTCGCACCGGCGTAGAAGCCCGTCCAATCCGACGACGGAGCCACGGTCGCAGGGGTCACCGGTGGATCGTCCGGAACCGCAACCGGCCCACCCGCTGCGGCCTGTCCCCCGATCAGCGCAAACAGCGCAACAACAGCATATCTGGTCATGTCAAACTCCTGAATCCCAAGGCTGCAATGGGCGAAAGGTACACTGTCGCAACCAGGCTGTCAGGTAAGGGGATCGTGATCCCCGCCGATGGCACCCTTGCGGCCCGCGTGCGGCGCGACTAGCGTCCCGGCCCATGCGACACCCGGCCCCTTCCAACGTCACCCGTGGCGTCCTTCTGATGATCCTCGCGATCCTTCTGTTCACGGCGATGGATGCCACTGCGAAGGGCCTGATCGAACGCTATCCTGCCCCCCAGGTGGTCTGGGCGCGGTTCGCAGGTCAGCTGCTGATCGTCGTCCTGATCCTGAACCTGCGGACCGGTCCCCTATTGCGCACGCATTACCCTTGGCTGCACATGGCCCGATCGGCCTTTCAGTTCGGGGCGACGGGGCTGTTCTTCCTGTCGCTTGGCCATATCGGTCTGGCCGAGGCCACCGCGCTGACCGACATCAACCCGGTCCTGATCACGTTGGGTGCTGCGCTGTTTCTGGGGGAAAAGCTGGGGCCGCGCCGAATTGCCGGGGTGATCGTGGCCCTGCTTGGCGCGCTCATCATCCTGCGCCCGGGTATCGGTGTCTTTTCCCCTTGGGCGCTTTTGCCCCTGGGGGCGGCCATCTGCTACACCGGCAATGCGCTTCTAACCCGCCACATCGGCCCGCGTGAGCCGGTCTGGACCTCGCTTCTGCATGCCTCGATCTTCGGCACGCTGGTCGCGGCGCTGGCGCTTCCTTTCGTCTGGGTGCCGATCTCGGGCCCGGACCTGATGCTTTTCGCGCTTGTCGGCTGCCTTGGCACCGGGGCGCAACTTTGCATCATCCGCAGCTTTTCGATGACCGAGGCTTCGATCGTGGCCCCCTTCGCCTATCTGGGGATCGTCTTCGCGACGTTCTGGGGAGTGGTCCTCTATGATCAGTGGCCCGACCGCTGGACAGTGATCGGCGCGCTTGTGATCGTGGGGGCCGGACTTTATGTCTGGCACCGCGAAACCCGGGCCGCGCGCCCCAGTTGAAAGTCGACACTGCGTCCATGGCCGATACGCCCCCCTTTTCTGCGCGCCATTGGCTGCAGGACCGCGCGCTGCGGGCGCTGATCTGGCTTTTGCTGCGCCTGCCGTACCGCTGGCGCATCCCATTGTGCGGCTGGATTTTGTCTCGGGTGATCGCGCCACTGGCTGGCTATCGCCGCCGCATCCGTGACAATCTGGCGCTGGTTCTGCCCGACCTGCCGAAGGACGAGGTCGAGCGCATCGCCCGTGCCGTCCCCGACAATGTCGGTCGCACTGTAATCGAGATCTATTCCGGGCCCGAGTTCATTGCCCATGCCGTCCGCCATCCCCTTACCGGGGGCGGCGTGGAGGCCCTGGAAGAGGCGCACCGAACAGGGCGTCCGGTCATTCTGGTCACCGGGCATTTCGGCAATTACGACGCCAGCCGCGCCGCGCTGATCGCCCGGGGCTACCGGGTCGGCGCGCTCTACATGCCGATGGCCAACCCCTATTTCAATGCGCATTACGTCAAGGCGATTTCCGGCATCGGCACGCCGCTTTTTCCCCGGGGCCGCGCTGGCCTGGCCGACATGGTGCGTCATTTGCGGTCGGGCGGAATGCTGGGGATGCTGGTCGACCAGCACATGCGGCACGGCGAAACCCTGACCTTTTTCGACCGCCCGGCGCTGACCGCCGTCTCCGCCGCCGATCTGGCCCTGAAATACGACGCGCTTTTGGTGCCGACCTATGCGGTGCGCAAGGCGGACGGTCTGTCCTTCGACATCATCGTCGAGCCGCCAATCCCGCATGGCACGCCAGAGGCCATGACCCAGGCCCTCAATGACAGCCTGGAGGATTTGGTCCGTCAGCACCTGGACCAGTGGTTCTGGATCCATCGCCGCTGGAAGGGGGCGGGACCGGTCACACCGGGTCGCTGACCGCCACAGCCCTCAGTCGACCCGCGCTGCCGCCAGAATCGCCGCCGGGCCATGCGTCTGGACGATGACGGCACCGGGCTGATCTCCGGCAAAGGGTGCCTCCAGTTCCAATGGCTCTTGCCCGGCCCAGTCGCCCAGGCCTTCCCAGGACGTGACGATGTTGTGGTAGGTGATCGTCTTCCCGGCATTCTCGCCGCGTTCGATTGTTACCGTCTCTTCCGGCTTATAGCGTACCAGCTGCACCCGGACGGGGGCGTCAAGCGGCGGGTCGGCCTCGGCACGGATGACCAGCCGATCTCCCTCGCGCGTAACGCTCAGCCGGACGCTTTGTCCCGCCTCAAGATGGCGGCGCAAACGCTCTGCGGTTTCGTCTGGCGCGTATCCCTCGATCCGATCCTGCCCGCCGATGATCAGCTGCGGCGTGTAGATCGTCCGCGAACCCACCGCCTTGGCATAGGCGCGCTGACGGTCGGTGAACTGCGGCAGGGCGAACTTGTCGGCCCAGCCGATGTAATCCCAATAATCGACATGCAGCGCCAGAGGCAGGATCTGCGGGTTCGCCGCCAGCATCGCCACGAACTCATCGGCTGGCGGGCAAGACGAACACCCTTGCGAGGTGTAAAGTTCCACAACCACCACCGGCTCAGCCGCGCCCGGGGCAGCTGCAGCCAGCCAAAGGCCGCAGGCGGCGCTGACGAAATGTCGCATATCGCGTATCCTGATCCCTTGATCCCCTGACGTGTTATAGGGATGCCTATCTGGCGCCGCCAATCAAGGTTTTGCGAGAGATCTGTCATATCCCGCGACCGCAGGAGCAATCTGGGGCTGGATATTCGGCATACAATTGCATACAATGCTGACAGCAGCCGCCTTCCGAAGGAGCCACTCGATGACCGTCACCGTAGGACAAGACCTGTCAAAGACCCGCAAGACACTGACCGCCGGGGGCCAGACGGTCGCCTATTACTCGATTCCCGCCGCTGAAGCCGCGGGCCTAGGCCAGTTCGCCAAGCTTCCCGCCAGCCTGAAGGTGGTGCTGGAAAACATGCTGCGGTTTGAAGACGGCAAGACCGTCACCGTCGACGACATCAAGGCCTTTTCCGACTGGGGCAAGCAAGGCGGCCAGAACCCGCGCGAGATCGCCTATCGCCCGGCGCGTGTGCTGATGCAGGACTTCACCGGCGTTCCGGCCGTGGTGGACCTGGCCGCAATGCGTGACGGGATCAAGGGCCTCGGCGGCGACGCGCAGAAGATCAACCCGCTGGCCCCGGTGGACCTGGTGATTGACCACTCGGTCATGATCGACGAATTCGGCCATCCCCGCGCCTTCCAGTTGAACGTCGACCGCGAATATGAGCGGAACATGGAGCGCTATGTCTTCCTGAAATGGGGGCAGAAGGCGTTCAACAACTTCCGCGTCGTGCCGCCCGGCACCGGGATCTGCCATCAGGTGAACCTGGAATACCTGGCCCAGACCGTCTGGACCGATACCGACCAGAACGGCCATACGGTCGCCTACCCGGATACGCTTGTCGGCACCGACAGCCACACCACCATGGTCAACGGCCTCGCCGTCCTCGGCTGGGGCGTCGGCGGGATCGAGGCCGAGGCGGCAATGCTGGGCCAGCCCGTTTCCATGCTTATACCGGAGGTCGTGGGCTTCAAGCTGACCGGCGAGATGCGCGAGGGCACCACGGCCACCGACCTGGTGCTGAAGGTCGTGCAGATGCTGCGCAAGCACGGCGTGGTGAACAAGTTCGTCGAATTCTACGGGCCGGGCCTTGACCATCTGCCGCTGGCCGACCGGGCGACAATCGCCAACATGGCCCCCGAATATGGCGCAACCTGTGGCTTCTTCCCGATCGATGCCGAGACGCTGCGCTATCTGCACATGACCGGCCGGGATGAGGGGCGCATCGCGCTCGTCGAAGCCTATGCCAAGGCGAACGGCATGTGGCGGGATGAGGGCTATGACCCGATCTACACCTCCACCCTGCATCTGGACATGGGGACCATCGTCCCGGCGATTTCCGGCCCGAAGCGCCCGCAGGACTTCCTGCCGCTGACCGACGCGAAGGCCAGCTTTGCCAAGGAGATGGAGGCCAGCTTCAAGCGCCCGCAAGGCGTGGAAGTCGCCGTGAAGGGCGAAGATTACGCGATGTCCTCTGGCAAGGTGGTGATCGCGTCGATCACCTCCTGCACCAACACCTCGAATCCTTACGTGATGATCGGCGCGGGGCTGGTGGCGCGGAAAGCGCGCGCGCTTGGGCTGACGCGTAAGCCCTGGGTGAAGACGTCGCTCGCGCCGGGGTCGCAGGTCGTCAGCGAGTACCTGAACGCCGCTGGTCTGCAGGAAGACCTGGACGCCGTGATTGCCGAGGGTGACCTGGTCGCGGCGGCTGTCCTGTCGGGCAACCGCAACTTTGAAGGCCGCATTTCGCCCGACGTGCGGGCCAACTATCTGGCCAGCCCGCCCCTGGTCGTGGCCTATGCACTGGCCGGTGACATGAACATCGACCTGACGACCGAACCCTTAGGCATGGGCAAGAACGGCCCGGTTTACCTCAAGGACATCTGGCCCACGAACAAGGAAATCGCCGATCTGGTGCACGCCACCGTCACCCGCGCGGCCTTCCAGAAGAAATACGCTGACGTCTTCAAGGGCGATGCCAAGTGGCAGGGGGTGGAGGTCACCGACAGCGAGACCTACGACTGGCCGCCAACCAGCACCTACATCCAGAACCCGCCCTATTTCCAGGGCATGTCCAAGACCCCGGGCGTCATCAAGAATGTGAACGGCGCGCGGATCCTGGCGCTTCTGGGCGACATGATCACCACCGACCACATCAGCCCGGCCGGTTCATTCAAAGCTTCAACTCCGGCTGGCAAGTATCTGACAGAACGGCAGGTTCCGGTGTCCGAGTTCAACAGCTATGGCGCCCGGCGCGGCAACCATGAAGTGATGATGCGCGGCACCTTCGCCAACATCCGGATCAAGAACGAGATGCTGGATGGCGTCGAGGGCGGCTATTCCAAGGGGCCGGACGGCCAGCAGACGTCGATCTTCGATGCCTCCATGGCCTGGCAGGCGCAAGGCACGCCGCTTGTGGTGATTGGCGGCATCGAATACGGGGCGGGTTCTTCTCGCGACTGGGCAGCCAAGGGCACGGCGCTTCTTGGCGTGAAGGCGGTCATTGCGGAAAGCTTCGAGCGTATTCACCGCTCGAACCTGGTGGGCATGGGCGTCATCCCGTTCGAGTTCCTGCCAGGCGAGAACCGCAAGACCCTGGGCCTGACGGGCGATGAGGTCATCAGCATCGAAGGGCTGGAGGGCGACCTGAAGCCGCTGAGCCTGGTGCCTTGCCATATCACCTATACCGACGGGACGGTGAAGACGATCCAGATCAAGTGCCGGATCGATACTGCCATCGAGATCGAATATGTCGAGAACGGCGGTGTCCTGCACTATGTGCTGCGTGACCTCGCGGCGTCCTGACTTCGGAAACTGACTGTTTCTAGATCCGAAGGCCCGCCGCGCTGCGGGCCTTCAGTCTTTGTAAAGGTCTTGGCGTCACTGCTTCGAGCATCCCACCGCCAGAAGGCCACCCCATGGATCACCGCTTTCCACCCCTCCGTCCACAGGCGTCGCTGCCAAAGTCCTCGGGGACCAGCCGGACTTTGCCCGCGCCTATCGACCTGACTTTCATGGCCGCGCTCGTCCTGCTTGCCGCCATCGCCCTGTCGTAATTGCGCCGGGCGCGCCCAGGTCAAGATACCCTGAAACCCCAGACGCAAACTTTTGACAATCAGGGACTTTTCTCACCCTGCCTGCGGAGACGTCACTCCTGCCCGGCCAGCGCCCTTTCAAGTTCCGGCACAAAGCGAGTCTCGTAATCTGTGCCAAGCAGCGGTCCGACAAAGCGGAACAACACCGTCCCGTCGCCCGAAATGATGAAGGTCTCGGGCGGGGCGGTCACCCCCCATTCCACCCGATTGCGCCCGTTCGGATCGGTCGCGACGCCGAAAAACGGGTTTCCTTCCTCGGCCAGATAGGCCAAGGCCTTCTGGTCGTCATCCATGATGTTGACGCCGGCCACCCGGACCCCCTGCTCGGCCATGTCCAGCAGCACCGGATGCTCGGCCCGGCATGGCGGGCACCACGTCGCCCAGAAGTTCACCACCGTGACCTCACCGGTCCGCAAGTCGGCGTCGGTCAGCCCCGGAATTCCAGGCAGCGCCGTCGCAGGCAGAACCGGCGCCGGGCGCCCGACGAAGACCGAAGGCAGCTCGCCCGCCCCCTCGCGGTACATGCCGAAGTAGAACACCGCCGCCAGCCCGCCGAACAGGACCGGCGGCAGCACCATCAGCCATCTAGCCATCGTTCTTCCCCTGACGTGCCTCGACCTCGTCCAAGGCCCGCTTGACCCGCGCCCGCTGCCAGAAGGACAGCGCCACCAGCGCCACCAGGAGGAGCGCCGTTGCGGCATAGGACCCAATCACCGCGAAGGCATACTTGCCCAGATCCGGCATCATGCCACCCTCTCCCGCGCCAGAAGCGCCTGCAACCGCCGCGCGCGGATTTCCGTCCGGGTGCGCATCAACACAAGCGTCACGAACAACAGCACAAAGCCCGCGATGCAGACCAGAAGCGGCACCCAGAACACGTCCGAGACGTTCTCTTCCTTGTCCAGCGACAAGGACGCCCCCTGATGCAACCCCTGATTCCAGAAGTTCACCGCATAGCGCGACAGAAGGGCAAAGACCGATCCGACAAGGCACAGAATCGCAGTCAGGTCGGCGGCTGTATCCGGGTTCTCGATCGCGGACCACAGCGCGATGTAGCCGAAATAGAACAGGCACAGGATCAGGAACGAGGTCAGCCGCGGGTCCCAGGCCCACCAGGTACCCCACATCGGTTGGCCCCAAAGCGCGCCCGTGACCAGCGCGATCAGGGTGAAGGTCAGGCCGATGGGCGCCGCCGCTTTGGCGGCCAAGGCGCTGACATGGTGCCGCCGCACGATCCAGATCAGCGAGGTCACCAGCATCATCACCCAGACATTGATGGCCATCATCGCGCTGGGGACATGCAAGTAGATGATCTTGACGGTCGAACCCTGCTTGTAATCGTCCGGCGTGAAGAAGAACCCCCAGACCAGACCCACGACAAGGCAGATCACGGTCAGCCCAATGGCCCAGGGCAAGGCCCGGGCCGAGGTCTGCATGAACTTCTTCGGGTTTGCATATTCCCAGATCGACATGGCGCCTCGCCTATCCTGTCCCGACCGTTCCCTCAACTCACCTTCCCGCGAAAGCCTAGCGCAAATTGACGCGGAGCGCGCTTGCGGCCGCAAAGGGCAGAAGGGCCACCGCGCCCAGGCTGATCGCCGCCAGAAGGGCCAAGGGTGTGCCAAGCGCCATGCCGTCCGCCCCGCGCCGTACGACCTCGGCCCCGAAGATCAGGGTGGGCATGTAAAGCGGCAGGACGAGAAGGCTGAGGAGCAGCCCCCCCCGGCGCAGGCCCACCGTCAGCGCCGCCCCGAAGGCCCCCACGATGGACAGCGTCGGCGTGCCGAGTAGGAGGCTGAGGACCAGCCACCCGTAGGCCCCCGGCGCCAGGTTCAGGAGAACGCCCAGGCCCGGCGCCAGCAGGGTCAGCGGCAGGCCCGTGACCAGCCAATGCGCCAGCGCCTTGACCGCCACCACCCCTTCCAGCGGGATCGGCGAGGTGGCCAGAAGGTCAAGCGAGCCATCCTCATGGTCCAGCGCGAAGATCCGGTCCAGGGACAAAAGGCAGGCCAGCAGCGCTCCAACCCAAAGGATGCCCGGCGCGATCCGGCCAAGCGTGGCCCCTTCTGCCCCCACGCCCAACGGCACCAGCACGGCAAGGATCAGGAAGAACGCCAGCCCGAGGCCAAAGCCCCCCCCGGTCCGCATGGCCAGCCGCAGGTCGCGAAGGAGAAGCGCCCTCATCCGAAGGCCTCGTCAAAACCGTCGCGGACCATGATGCGGATGCGGTAGGGATCCAGGTCGAAGACGCGCGCTTCGGGCAGGCCAAGATCGACATGGGTGGCAATGATCGCGGCCCCGCCGCCGGCAAGATGCTGGCGCACCACCTCGGCAAAAAGCGCGACCGAGGCCACGTCCAGGCTGACCGTCGGCTCGTCCAAAAGCCAGAGCGGGCGGCCGGTAACCAGAAGACGCGCTAGACCAAGGCGGCGCTTCTGGCCAGCCGACAGCTCTCCGGCGCGACGGCGCGTCAGGGCCGCAAGGTCCATCGCCTGGACCGCCTGATCCGGGGAGGGTCCGCCATAGATCGCGGCCCAGAAGGCCAGGTTCTCGGCCACGGTCAGCGTGGATTTCAAGCCGTCGGCATGGGCGGCATAGGCTACCGTATCGGGGGGAAGATCGATCTCTCCGCCCGCAAGGGGCTGAAGGCCTGCCAGCGTACGCAGCAGCGTGGTCTTGCCCGATCCGTTCGGCCCGCGCAGGATCAGCGCCTCGCCCGGGGCCAAGGCAAAGTCCAGGCCTTGCAGGACGGTTACCCCGCCCCGCGCCACTGCCAAATTGCGCGCCGTCATCACCATGAGGGCAACGCCTATCCGAAGCCGCGCCGGGCGAAAAGGGGAATGGTCAAGCGAGGTGCGCGACCCTATGTGTTGGCCCGCAAGACAGGAGACGCGCATGCAGAGCATTCCCTTTGGCCGTACCGGCCGCATGACCACACGTCTGGGCTTTGGGGCATGGGCCATTGGCGGCACCTGGGGCGAGGTCAGCCTCAAGGACGCAAAGGCCACCCTGCATGCCGCGCTGGATGAAGGGATGACCTTCATCGACACGGCCGACGTCTATGGCGACGGGCGGTCAGAGCGGATCATCCGCGAGGTCCTGGCCGAACGGCCGGGCGCAGGGCCTTTCGTGGCAACCAAGGCCGGGCGGCGGCTGAGCCCCCATATGGCGGAGGGCTATACGGGCGCCAATCTGGAAGCCTTCATCGACCGGTCGCTGCTGAATCTGGGCGTCGAGCGGCTGGACCTGGTGCAGCTGCACTGCCCGCCGACCCCGGTCTATTCCGACCCGGCGGTCTTTGCGGCGCTGAACGAGATCAAGCGCAAGGGCAAGATTGCCGACTACGGTGTCTCGGTCGAGACGGTGGAAGAGGCGCGAACAGCAATCCGGCAGCCCGGCGTGGTCTCGGTCCAGATCATCTACAACCTGTTCCGGATGAAGCCGTCCGAGGTGTTCTTCCCCGAGGCGCGCGCAGCGGACGTGGCGGTGATTGCACGGGTGCCGCTGGCCTCGGGCCTTCTGACCGGCAAGATGACGAAGGACAGCCAATTTGCCGCCGACGACCACCGCAGCTTCAACCGCAACGGCGAGGCTTTCGACAAGGGTGAGACTTTCTCGGGCGTGCCCTTCGAGGTGGCGCTAGAGGCGGTGGAGGAGCTGCGCGCGCTGGTGCCCGTGGGGGCGACGATGGCGGCCTTCGCGCTGCGCTGGATCCTGATGGAAGACGCAGTGACCGTGGTCATCCCGGGCGCAAAGTCTCCAGCTCAGGCGCAGGCGAATGCAGTGGCAGAGGGTCTACCGGCGCTGTCGGGCGACGTGATGCTGGCCGCGCGCGACATCTATGACCGGCGGGTCAAGCCGCATGTGCATGGCTCGTGGTAAGGACGCGATTTCTTCAAAGAAATCGCATCGGAGCCTTTGAAGGCTCCGGTGCGGAGTTTTTGAAAACTCCGCCTCCCATCAGACCGGCAGGAGTGCGACAGCCACCCGTCGCCCCTCGCCAAGAAGGACGTTGTAGGTGCGCGCGGCAGTGGGCGATGCCATGACTTCCACCCCGATCCCCTGGCCTTCCAGCGCTTCGCGGAACGCCGCCGGGACATGGGCGATGCTGGCACCGGTGCCGACGAACAACACATCGATCCGTCCGGCCAGCGTCAGGGGGGCGACAGTGTCCTCATAGCCGCCCCAGGGACCGGCGTCCCAGGGTGTGATCAGGCAGGCCCCGCGCAACACATGGCCGCCCACGCGAAAGAAACCCGGCCCATAGCCCTCGATCGCCTGGGCACTGCCATAGGTGACTTCAGTCAGCCGCATCAGGCATCCACGTTGGCGTATTCGCCCTTGTCCGACTTCTTCGGCTTGTCGCCCCGGTCCACGCCAAGCATCAGCACAATGTTCTTCGCCATGTATAGGGTTGAATAGGTGCCCAGGATGACGCCCAAAAGCATGGCGAAAACAAAGCCCCGGATCACGTCGCCCCCAAAAATCAAAAGCACGACCAATGAGATCAGCGTTGTCGAGGCGGTCATGATCGTCCGACTGAGCGTTTCGTTCGCCGTCAGGTTCATCATCTCGCGCAGTGGCATCTGCTTGTATTTGGCAAGGTTTTCCCGAAGCCGGTCAAAGATCACGACCGTATCATTCACCGAATAACCCAAGATTGTCAGCAGGGCCGCCACGATGGTCAGATCGAACTTGATCTGGAACAGCACGAAGATGCCGACCGTCACCAGCACGTCATGTATCAGTGCGGCTACCGTGCCGACGGCGAACTGCCATTCAAAGCGCACCCAGACGTAGAACAGGATGCCCACAGTCCCCGCCAGCACAGCCAGCAGCGCCGAGGTGACCAATTCCTGCGAGACCTTGGGCCCGACCGATTCCACCGCCGGGAAAGTAATCGAGGGGTCGACCGCCTGCAGCGCCGCCTCGACCTCGGCGATCACCTGGGGTGTCACCGCTTCTTCCCCATCGCGAGCAGAGATCCGGATCATCGCCACATGCCGCTCCGGGCCGAAAGACGGATCGAAGACCTCGGAAATCGAGACGTCACCAAGCTCCAGCGTTCCAAGTGCCTCGCGGTATGCGCCAACATCGACGGCCGAGGTCGACTCGGTCCGGATCGTGGTGCCGCCCCGGAAGTCGATGCCGAAGTTCAGCCCCATCGTGATGATCAGGATCACCGAGGCGATCATCATCGCGATCGACGCCCCGAAGGTCACCCACTGGATGCGGAAGAAGTCGATGTTGGTCTTTTCCGGGACAAGCCGCAGACGCCAGGCCATGTTCAGTCTCCTCCGCCTAAACCACGATGGCCTTTGGCCGTTTCGCGTCGAGGTAGCTCTCGACAATCAGGCGGGTGACGTAGACCGCCGTAAACATAGACGTCAGGATGCCGAGGCCCAGCGTGACGGCGAAGCCGCGCACCGCACCGGACCCCAGCCAGAACATGATGACCGCAGTCAGCAGGCCGGTCACGTTCGAGTCCATAATCGCCGAGAAGGCGCGGTCAAACCCTTGCTCCATCGCCCGACGCGGGTTTGCACCTGCGCGCAATTCCTCTCGCATTCGTTCGAAGATCAGCACGTTGGCGTCGACGGCCATCCCCATAGTCAGCACGATGCCGGCAATGCCGGGCAGCGTCAGCGTGGCGCCTATGGCCGACAGGACAGCAAGGATGAGCGCGATGTTGATTGCAAGGGCGATGTTGGCGAACAAACCGAACATCCCATAGCAGGCAATGAGGTAAACAATGACGCAGACCATGCCGACCAAGGCCGCCATGCGACCTGCCGCAATCGAGTCTGCCCCCAGTTCCGGGCCAATGGTCCGCTCTTCCAAAAAGTTCATCTCTGCCGGCAGCGCACCGGCCCGCAACAGGACGGCAAGCTGGCCCGATCCGCCGGGAATATGACTTTGGATTACCGGGGCCGAGATCACCTCGTTGTCCAGCACGATGGCAAAGGGCGCGCCGATATTGGCCGCCGTATAGTCGCCGAACTTGCGCGCGCCGGTGGTGTCAAAGCGGAAGCTGACCGCAGGCTGGCCGTTCTGATCGAACGAGGGCTGCGCATCGACCAGTTCCTCGCCGGTGACAACGGGGGTCTCCTCGACGATGTAATAGACGCCCTCTTCATCCATCGACGGCAGGATCGCCTGACGCGGGCCGGGCTGCGCGGCGGCGTTGGTTGTCCGTCCGCCAGGCGCGACGGCATTGAAGGTCAGCTGAGCGGTCGTCCCGATCAGCGCCTTGAGTTCTGCTGCTGAGCCGATGCCCGGCACCTGGATGAGGATCCGGTCCTGGCCCTGACGCTGGATCGTGGGCTCACGCGTGCCAACCTCGTCGATCCGGCGGCGGATGATTTCCAGCGACTGCTGCATCGTCCGGTTGTCGGTTGCCTGCTTTTCGGCCTCGGACAGCTGGATGACGATCTCGTTGCCTTCCGCCGTGATGTCCAGCGTGCTTTCGCCGACGCCGGTCAACGAAACCACGCTGTCGTTCAGCCCGTTGACCGCTTCCAGCGCCGTTGCCATGCCCGCCGGTTTTTCGATCGACACCCGCAGCACATCGTCGGGTGACGGCGCGCGGCGGACGGATCCCACCTGGTCGCGCAGATCACGCAGGGCGTCCCGCACCTCCGGCCAAAGCGCATCGATCCGGGTCTTGTAGACGTCTTCGACCCGGACCTCGGCCAAAAGATGGGCGCCGCCGCGCAGATCAAGCCCCAGGTTTACCAGAGCTGATGGCAAGAACTCGGGCCATTCCGCCAAGTCAGCCGCTTGTTCGGCGGATGACGTTCCCCCCGCTGCCTCAATTGCGGCAGCCGCGTCGTTGTGGCGTTCGACCCGTCCGTAGAACAGGTTCGGCACAGCTCCGACAATGCCCCAGGCGCAGATCAGCAGGATAAGGATACGCTTCCACAGCGCCATCGGTTGCATGACAGTCGGACCTTAGCTGGCGGCCGGTTCGGTCTTGTTCAGCACAGTCGTGATCGTGTGCTTGATGACCTTGACCTTGACACCATCAGCGATCTCGACCTCGACCATGCCATCTTCCTGCACCTTGGAAACCTTGCCGACGATCCCGCCCGAGGTCACGACCTGATCTCCGCGGCGCAAGGCCTCGACCATGGCGCGGTGCTCCTTCATCTTCTTCTGCTGCGGACGGATAAGCAGGAAATAGAAGATGACGAAGATCAGGATGATCGGCAGAAACTGCGCAAAGGCGGCCCCGGCGCTGGGTTGACCTGCGGCCTGGGCAAAAGCGGGCGAGACGAACATGGGCATCCTTTCCTGCGGACCGGTCATTGCCGGCATCGGGTCGGTTCCGGGCTAAGTGCCCGTGGATTGCCGGCTGATGTAAGCCCTTTCCTTCCGCAATGCCAGAGGGCGCGGGCAGGTTCATCGCCCCAGTGTTCTTCCGATTCGCAGAGGTATGGTTAACGGCAGGCTCACACCGCGCACGTCTAGACGGATGCAAGACAGAAGGAAGACATAAGAAAGACGGCACCTTGGCGGGCTTTGCCCCGGATTAACCCAGCGTTCCTGGTGACTTGCGTCGCTACCGTCAAGCGCCATGAAACCGTGCTCAATGTTGCGTCCACCTTTCCTTTGCCCAACCGCGCGCTGCTCCGCGCGACGGGCGCTGCCCCTCCAAGACCTTCCCCCGCGCCCCGCAATCGGGCATAGAGCGGCGAGGAAACCGAAAGGGCCAGCCATGCATGACATCCGCTTCATCCGCGAAAACCCCGCCGCCTTCGACGCGGCGCTGTCACGCCGTGGATTGGCCCCGATGTCGGCGGAGCTTCTGGCCATCGACGAATCCCGCCGTGCCAAGATTCTTGCCGCCGAAACCGCAGCCGCCGCACAAAACGCTGCGTCGAAAGACGTGGGCGCAGCCAAGGCGCGCGGGGATGACGAGGAATTTCAACGGCTTCGCGCCCTTGTGGCTGAAAAGAAGGCCGAAGTCGCGCGCCTGACCGAAGAGGCCGGGGCCGAGGATGCTCGGCTGAAAGACGCGCTGATGCGGATCGCTAACCTGCCTCTCGACGAGGTGCCGGAAGGCCCGGACGAAAGCGGGAACGTCGAGATCCGGCGCTGGGGGACTCCGCGCGTAATGGACTTCAAGCCGTTGGAACATTTCGATATTCCGGCGGCGAAGGACGGGCTGGACTTCCCGACGGCGGCCAAGCTGTCGGGCAGCCGCTTTGTCGTTCTGCGCGGGGCCGTTGCGCGGGTGCATCGGGCGCTGGCGCAGTTCATGCTGGACTTGCATACGAGCGAGCATGGGCTGGCGGAGACCTGGACTCCGGTTCTGGTCAAGGAAGACGCGATGTACGGCACCAACCAGCTGCCGAAGTTCGCTGAGGACAGCTATCAGACCACGAACGGCTGGTGGCTGATCCCGACGTCGGAAGTCACGCTGACGAACTCGGTCGCTGGCGATATTCTTGAAGAAAATCAGCTTCCTATTCGCCTCACGGCCCACACCCACTGCTTCCGGTCCGAGGCAGGCTCGGCGGGCAAGGACACGACGGGGATGCTGCGCCAGCACCAGTTCGAGAAGGTCGAAATGGTGACGATCTGCACGCCGGAAACCGCGTTGGCCGAGCATGGCCGGATGACGAAATGCGCCGAAGCCGTGCTGGAGCGGCTGGGCCTGCCCTATCGGACGATCGTGCTTTGTACGGGGGACATGGGATTCGGTGCGCAGAAGACGCATGACCTTGAGGTCTGGCTTCCTGGTCAGAACACCTATCGCGAGATCAGCTCGGTCTCGACCTGCGGCCAGTTCCAGGCCCGCAGGATGAACGCGCGGTACCGCCCGGCAGGAGGCAAGCCCGAGTTCGTGGCAACGCTGAACGGATCGGGCCTGGCGGTGGGGCGCTGCCTGATCGCGGTCTTGGAAAACGGACAGGAGGCCGATGGCAGCGTGACCTTGCCGGTGGCGCTGGTGCCCTATCTGGGCGGCAAGACCCGGATCACGGCGGACGGAATGCTCGTCTGACCACGGGGAACCCATTGGCGCGGCAGGCGTTTCCCCCCTGCCCGCCCCCTGACCGGAGTTCGCGATGACGCGTCTGCCTGCCCTGATCCTGCTTGTCGTAACGATCGCCTTCGGCCTTGCGCCTGTGGTGACGCCGCCCTTCACCGGCTATGACCCGGCGCTGTTTCCGGTGGAGATCGGACGCCCGGCAATCCAGCCTGCGGGCTATGCCTTCTCGATCTGGTCGGTGATCTATCTTTGGCTGATCGTCCACGCCGTCTATGGGCTGCTGAAGCGTGCGGACGACCCCGTTTGGGCACCGACGCGCCTGCCAATGACAGTGGCGATCGGCGTGGGCGTGGTCTGGCTGTGGATCGCGGGTCAGAGCGCGATCTGGGGCACGGTGACGATCTGGATCATGGCCGTGGCGGCGCTGGCGGCCTTTCTGCGCGCGCCGACCGAGCCGGATCGGTGGTTGTTGTCAGGTCCGCAGGCGATCTTTTCAGGCTGGCTGACTGCGGCGGCTGCGGTGTCGACAGGCGTATTGATCGCGGGCTATGGAGTGCTGCCGAACAATGCCTCCGCATTAGCGATGTTGGCGCTGGTGCTGATGATCGCCTTGGTCGTACAGAGCCGGAAGCCGCGGATGCCGGTCTATGGACTGACGGTTGTCTGGGCGCTGCTAGGTGTGATCGTGGTGAACTGGGGCGATCAGCCAACGGTCGCATGGGCGGCGGTGGCTGGCGCTGCAGTGATGCTCGGGGCGGCCGGGTGGATGTGGCGCAAGGGGTGAGGCAGAGCACCGGAATTTTCGAAAATTCCGGTTCGGAGCCTTCAAAGGCTCCGGTCCGATTTCTTTGAAGAAATCGGTTTCCGGCTACTGCCCGGTGTTCTTTTCCTTGTGCTTCCTCAGGCGCGAAGGCGTGTGGAACTTGCGCTCTTTCCACGGGTTCTCGTTACCCTGTGACCGCAGGAACAAGCGGATCGGCGTACCGGGCATGTCGAAATGATCGCGCAGGCCGTTGACCAGATAGCGCTTGTAGCTTTCCGGCAGCTCGTCCGGGCGCGAGCATTTGATCATGAAGCCCGGCGGACGCGTCTTTGCCTGCGTCATGTAGCGCAGCTTGATCCGGTGGCCTCCGGGGGCCGGCGGGGGGTGCGCCTCGGTCATGGCCCCCAGCCAGGAGTTGAGCTTGGCGGTCGGGATGCGGCGGTTCCAGACGTCATGCGCCTTGCGGATCGCGTCATGCAGGCGGTCTAGGCCCCTGCCCGTCTTGGCGCTGACGGTCACGAGCGGCGCGCCGCGGAGTTGCGGGAGGAGGCGTTCGAACATCTCCTTCAGCTCGGCGAGCTTTTCCTGCTTCTCGTCCTCAAGGTCCCATTTGTTGACGGCGACCACCACGGCGCGGCCTTCAGTTTCGGCGAAGTCGGCGATGCGCAGGTCTTGGACCTCGAACGGGATTTCGACGTCAAGGAGGACGACAACCACTTCGGCAAAGCGCACGGCGCGAAGGCCGTCGGCGACGGACAGCTTTTCAAGCTTTTCCACCACTTTGGCCTTCTTGCGCATCCCGGCGGTATCCCAGATGCGGATCGGCGTGCCCTGCCAGTCGGCGCGGACAGAAATGGCGTCGCGGGTGATCCCGGCCTCGGGTCCCGTCAGCATCCGGTCGGTGCCGAGGATCTTGTTGATAAGGGTGGATTTTCCGGCGTTAGGGCGGCCGATGACGGCAATCTGCAGGGGTTTCTGCGCGGTCGGACGGTGAGCGTTTTCGTCCGCCTCAAGCTCGGCGTCCTCTTCCGAGATGTCGGTGTCGGTTTCCGGCAGCATCTCGGCTTCGCGGGGGGCGAATTCTTCCTCGAAGGGTTTCAGGGCGCGGTAGAGGTCGTCCATCCCCTCGCCATGTTCGGCGGAGAGGCGGATCGGGTCGCCGAGGCCGAGGGAGTAGGCTTCCAGCGCGCCGGAATCGCCCGCCTTGCCTTCGGCCTTGTTGACGCCGACGAGGACACGGGCGGCCTTCTTGCGCAGGATGTCGGCGAAGACCTCGTCCGAAGGGGTGACGCCCACGCGGCCGTCGATCAGGAACAGGCAGACGTCGGCCATGTCGACGGCGCGTTCGGTCAGGCGGCGCATCCGGCCTTGCAGGGAATCATCGGTGACTTCTTCCAGCCCGGCCGTGTCAATTACGGTAAAGCGCAAGTCGAAAAGCTTGGCGTCGCCCTCACGCAGGTCGCGGGTCACGCCGGGCTGGTCGTCGACCAGCGCCAGTTTGCGACCGACAAGGCGGTTGAAAAGCGTGGACTTGCCCACATTGGGCCGGCCCACGATGGCGAGCGTGAAGGTCATGTTTCAGGTCCGTTCCAGACGAAGCGCCCCCGATACACGGCTTCGCCCCTAACGGAAAGCGTGAAGTTGTCCGTTGCCGCCCACGACATAAAGCGTACCGCCCGCCACGGCAGGCTGGGTCGCCGCGCCACCCGGGATCTCTGCCGTATGGGTCAGGCTGCCGTCTTCCGGATTGAAGGCCCGCAAGAGACCGTCCGAGGACACGACCATGATCCGGCCACCGGCCAGAACCGGCCCGTAATGCGCGTAAATGCCCTTGCGGCGCTTGATCTTGTCGTTGGTGAAATAGGGCATCGGTACGGCCCAGATCACCTCGCCGGTCTCGGCATCAAGCCGCACCAGTTCCGCTTCGTCGTTCACCAGGAACAATGAGCCTCCAGCCACGGCGACCGGACCAAGCGCGCCTTCGCCCGCCGACCAGATGCGTTCCCCGGATGAGGCCGACATGGCCACAGTCCGCCCTGCTGCCGTTCCGGCATAAAGCACCTTGCCGTCAACGACTGCATCCCCCGTCACGTCTGGCGTCAGGGCATAGGCCCGGCCCAGACGCTTGCCCGCCAAGGAAGCTTGCCAGATCTTGGTGCCGCCCCCGATCTTCAGGACGGCCATCAGGTCGCCCGCCGATGTCGGGAAGATCACCGCGCGGTCGCCCACGGTCGGGGCGGCGGTACCGACATAGCCCGCTATGCCCGGCGTGCCGACAACCTGCCACAACACCTTACCGTCCGCGGCATTTATCGCCCAGGCCGACCCGTCCCGACCGCTGACATAGACGGCATCGCCATCCGTGGCGGGCGCGCCCGAGACCGGGGCATCCACCCTTTGCCGCCACAGGACCGCGCCCGTGCTGGCCTCCAGGGCCACGACCTCACCATAGCCCGTCGCGACGAACAGCCGGTTGCCCGCAGTGGCAAGCCCACCACCGGATTGCCCGCCGCCCTTGTCAAAGCCAGCGGTCAGGTCCACCGTCCAAACTGTCCCGCCGCCCGTGGATGTCGCCGTCACCAGACTGCGGGCGTCGATCGTGAAGACGCGACCATCGGCAACGACCGGGGCTGCCGCAATGCGGTTCTTCCGGTTCGATCCCGACCCGATACTGGCACTCCACACCCGTTGCGGGGTCGGGCTCAGCGCGGCATGCGGCATCAGATGGCGCGCGTTACCGGCGCGATGGGTCCAGTCGGTCGAGACCGGTGCAGGGAGCGCAATCGGCAGGCTGACATTCTCGGGCTCGGCCGGGGCAGCCGGTGCGGGCTGGCCCTCGACCGGAAGGCTGGCCTCAAGATCAGCACGGACCGGGAAGCGTTCGCCCTGCAGGATCACCTCGCGGTCGCCGCATGCCGCCAGAAGCGCCAGAAGGCCTACACCTGTCGTCAGCCTGATCATCATGCCTGCCACTTGACCGGATCCCTTCCTTCAACCTGCCGACGCGTCAGGCAGTGTTCCGCCAAGGACGCTGACCATTTGCCCGGCGCGTGCCCGCATCGCAGGAGAGGCCTGTTGATCCTGTACCAAGGCAGTCAGTGCGGCAATGGCGGCGTCGATCTTGCCCTCCTCGACCAACAGATAGGCCAGAAGTTCTGCACCAAGGGTGCGATAGGGCCGGCCGGGCACGGCGATCCCTTCCAATGCACTCCGCCGGTCCGCCAGGGGCATGTCAGAGCCCGCAACCAGAACCCTGCGCAAGACTGCAAGGTCACGGTAGGTCGGCGCAAGGGTCGCATCGGCAATCAGAACATCCAGCGCCGCCAGCGTCTTGGCCTTGTCTTCCAGAGGATCCGAAGCGAGGACCAGCTGCAGCAGGGCCGACTGTTCACCGTCTGCCCGGATTGCCGCCAGGGCTGCGGTTCGTTCTTCGGGCGAGCCCATATCAAGGGCATCTATCACCGCGTCGCCGAAGGCCTGGGCCCGGGCATCGTCCCGCGCTTGCGACCATTCCCGCCAGGCCGTTCCACCAACAACCAGCAGCACCAAGACAACGCCGATCCAGCCATACCTGCGGAACAGCCCGAACAGACGGTCGCGGCGCACCTCTTCGGTGACTTCTTCGATGAAACTGTCGGGATTGCTCACGCCGCTCGCCTCGGTCCTTGTTTGCATCGTCTTACAGGCAAAGACCGCAGGTTGCCAAGCCCCGGACCTCGCCCCGCTATGGTCAGAAATCCGTGGGCAGACCCAGTGTACGGCGGAAGGCGGGGATCCATTCGACATACCGTTCGGGAAGTGTTCCGGCGCGATACATCTCTTCCAGAATCGCCAAGGCTTCCTGATTGGCGGGCCTTGGGTCGACCGATAGGACGGCGGTCAGGTCCAGGGCGCGGACCACGTCGATCTTGTAGAAGGGATCGTCCGGGAACGCGGCCGAAAGCTTGCGCATCAGTTCCAGACTGGCTGACTGCTGCACGAGGGCAGAACCGCTGTCCCCCAGAGCTGCCTGCATCGAGCCTACCCGTTCATAACTTATCGCAAGATTGCGGTACCAGATGACATTGCTCGTATCCTGCTGCGACAGCCAGTTGCGCAGCGCGAGACAGTCCTGGTGGCTTTTCAGCGCCCCGGTCAGATCGCCGGTTTGCGCCTGTGCATCGCCCAGCCGCTCCAGACCCAGGGCCAGATCGTTAGCCCAGCCAGTGCTGTAGGGATCAACGGTCAAAAGCGCATTTCCTGCTTCGACCATCTTGGCATAGCTTGCCACGGCGGCCTGATGGTCGCCCAGCGCGACCTGCGCGTCGCCCAGCCGGTTCATCGACACCAGAAGGTCATGCGTATGGTCGGGGACATCTGGTGCAAGCTGCAAAAGCCGTTCGACGCTTTCCACGCCGTTGTAGCTGACCTTGAGAGCCGCCGGCGCGTCCCCCATTGAAAGCAAGTTTCCTGCCTGCCGCATCTCGGCAATCACCAGATCGCGCAGCAACAGAACATCGTCGGGGGCCGCCCCGACCAGAGTTCGGAACTCCTCGACGGACTGGGCAAACAGCGGGTCCGCTGCGCCAAGATTGCCGTCAGTCACATGCATTTCAGCCAGTTTCGACAGGGCAATAGTGACTTCACGACGGTATTGTGGGACAGTTGGGTCAGCGGCAACCATCGATTGCCGAAGCAAGAGCACGTCCTGATAAAGCTGCATCGCGCCCACCCGGTCGCCCATCGCAAGCTTGACGTCGGCCACCCGTTCGATGGCAATTCCAAGATCGCGCTGCCGTGGCAGGTTTTCGGGATCAAGGGCGACGATGCCCTCACGCAAGCCGCGCGAGCGTTCCTGGGCAGCAAGTGCCGCAACCAGATCATTCTGCCCAAAGTAGAGATCGCCCAGCCGTTCGTGACTGACCGACAGGTCACGCTGCCAGGTCATGTTCGTCGCATCCAGCGCTGCCAGCCGTTCGCGGATTCTTGTCGCCGCCTGATGCGCCAACAGGGATAACTCCAGATCGCCCCGCAATTTCTGGATATCGCCGATCTTCTCGAAAGTAACCGAGAGGTCGCGCTGACGCAGCGTGTTGTCCGGGTCGAGCCCGGCCAGTTCCTCACGGATCACCAGCGCCTTGCCGTAGATGTCGAGGCCGCCGTCGAAATCGCCTTCAACCACCAGGCTGTCACCGATGCGTTCATAGCTGACCGACAGGTCACGGCGGATTTCCTCATCACCGGGGTATTCTGCCGCGAGGTCCTCGGTCAGGTCGAGCGAGATGGAGAAGGCAGCCTTAGCCCCGGCCCTATCACCCATGGCAACCAGAACGTCGCCGATCCGTTCCTGGGTATAGGACAGGTCGCGCCGGTAGGTGACGTTCTTCGGGTCCATGCTCAAAAGCGTCTCTGCCAGGGCCAGCGCCTCGTTATGCGCCTCAAGCGCGCCAGCAAAGTCGTTGCGGGCAAAGCGGACTTCGCCCAACTTGTTGCGCGCCACCTGCCGGTCGCGCATGAGATCGGTGTCATCGGGCCGCTGATCTGCCTGCCACTGCGAAAACTCCAGCGCGGAGGCATAGGCCGTTTCCGCCTCTTTCATGAACCCTTGCTGCTGCAGCACGTTGCCGACGCTGTTCAACGACCAGACCAGTTCGCGCACCCATTCGAAATCCGTCGGGTCGGCCTCGACTTGGGCCTGGGCGTACTGGCTGCGCTGCATGAAGGCCTCCAGCGCGGCCCGGGTGTTTCCCGCAACCAGCTGCAAGTCGCCCAGTGTCGTCAGCGTCGTGACATAGGAAAACCGCGTGTCGCGGTCGATGTCCTCATCCGCGATCTCGGCATAAAGCGCGACGGCCTTGGCAAGGTCCTCGATCGCAAGGTCATAGCGCAGTTCGGCGCGGGCGGCACTGGCTGAAAGAAGCCGGGTATCTGCCTCCGAGATTGTCCGCTTGATGTTGCCCTCACGAAAGTTCACGCGGCTGGCAGCATCGATTTCGGCGGCCTGGTCCAGCAGGGCGCGACCGGTGTCGAAAGCCCCGAGCGCGAACGACTCCTGTGCCTGGACGCGAAGGTCGGCTACGCGCGGATCGTCTGATTGCAGCCCTTGCAGACCGGACTGGAACGCCTCGTAGGACAAGGCAGCTTCCTGCAAGAGGCGCGCCCGTTCCTCGGGCGGTTGGTTGGCAAGATCAGCCGACAAGACCGCCGCGTACAGCGGGGCCAGGGGCATGTTCCGCTCGGCCGCCATCGCCTCGACCTCGGCCCGCAGGTCCGGCGTGAGCCCCGCCATGGCGATGAGCAGCTGGTCGCGTTCGGGCAGCACGCCCTCGCCCGTGATGAACACAAGTTCCGGCAGGCCGCTTTCGATGTAGGGCAACTGCTTGCCGCGACTGCGGTCATAGACATCCTGCTGTACGAGGGTCAGTGCGGTGCGCAGTTCCACCCCTGCGGTCCCCAAGTGCCGCACCAGGGCCCCGGTGAAGGGAGAATTCTCACCGTCGCCATCCGAGGCGGTTTCGTTCGGCGCGGCGGCAAAAGCGAACAGGACGCCGTCCGCCCGCCCGATGCGGCCAAGGCCGGGTCTGACCTGGGCAGGTGCGGAAGTCGTCGGAGGGTCCTCGTCCAGTGCGGCGGCCCCCCTGCCCTCCAGCCCGCCGCCGGCAAACGGATCATCCCGGCAGGCGTCCAGCAGCACGATGGCAACCTTGGCCACCGACTGGAGCACGGCCTGTGCCTCGGCCAAGGGCAACCCTGTCTCGGCCAGACGGGCGGCAGAGGAGGCATCGGCATCGGTCGGCAACAGGTAGTTTACCCCGTCCAGCGCCACGCCATGCCCGGCAAAGAACAATAGCGCCACATCGGCCCCGGCGGCGTCCTGCTGAAAATCCTCAAGCGCGCGGCGCATGCGGCGCAAGTCGCGGTTGGTTTCAACAAAGACTTCGAAGTCCAGCTTCTCCAGCAGGTCTTCCATCGCGCGGGCATCGTTGGAGGGGTTTTCCAGGGGCCGGATCGACGCATAGGCATCCACCGCCAGAATCAGTGCCACGCGCCGTTCAGCCAGCGCCACAGTGGCCAGCCCAAACCAGACCAGCAGTCCCAGCAAAATCCGCCGCATCACACCCACCCCGTTCGCGGTAAGGAAAGCATGCGGAACCTTGACCGGACGGTCAAAGGAAAAAGCCTGTCATGGTGCCGGATTGCCACGAGACTTACGGGTTCGTGACCGGCTGATCCGGACACACTATCATAACATGATGAACCCATCAGGTGCGTACACAGCCTGCGCATCCTTGGGTACCCGCCCAGCCTGAATGTGCCGCAACTCTGACCCGGGCAAAGGCGCAGGCCAAGTCTGGAAATCCAGCCTATTCCGCAGCTTCGACAGTGGTGGCCTCTTCTTCGGCCGACTGACGTTCCCACATCTGCGCGTAGCGGCCTCGCCGGGCCAACAGGTCCTCATGCCGACCTTGTTCGACAATGCGTCCCTCTTCCAGAACGATGATCTGGTCGGCATCGGCAATCGTCGACAACCGGTGCGCGATCGTGATGACGCTGCGACCCTGACCCATCTCACGCAGAGATTCCTGGATCGACCGTTCCGTCTGGGTATCCAGCGCGCTGGTCGCCTCGTCCAGCACTAGGATTGGCGGGTTCTTCAGAAGCGTCCGGGCAATGCCGACCCGCTGTTTCTCTCCGCCCGACAGCTTCAGGCCGCGCTCACCCACGACCGTGTCATAGCCCTGTGGTAGCCGAAGGACGAAATCGTGAATTCTGGCAGCCTTCGCAGCGGCTTCGATCTCCTCCCGCGAGGCACCGGCCCGGCCATAGGCGATGTTGTAGAGGATGGTGTCATTGAACAGGACCGTGTCCTGGGGGACGACGCCGATTGCCTGGTGTAGTGAGTCCTGTGTGACCTCGCGGATGTCCTGCCCGTCGATGCGGATTGACCCTTCCTGGATGTCGTAGAAGCGGAACAGAAGTCGGCCGATCGTCGACTTTCCCGATCCCGAGGTGCCAACCAGCGCCACCCTTTCGCCGGGGGCGACACGGAAGCTGATACCCATCAGGATTTCACGCTCGGCCTCGTACCGGAAGCGGACATTGTCAAAGACGATCTCGCCACCCGAGATACGAAGCGCCGCCGCGTTCGGCGCGTCGACAACTTCTGCAGGCTGGCCGAGAAGACCGAACATCTCGCCCATATCGACCAAGGCCTGCCGGATTTCCCGGTACACCGTGCCCAGAAAGTTCAAAGGCAAGGTGATCTGGATCATGTAGGCATTGACCATGACGAAATCGCCCACGGTCAGGGTGCCTGCCCGGACGCCCAGCGCACTCATCGCCATCACGATGACCAGACCCGTGGTAATCAGGAAACTCTGGCCAACGTTCAGGAAGGACAGCGAAAGGCCGGTCTTCACGGCGGCGGCCTCATACTGCCGCATGGCCCCATCATACCGGTCCGCCTCACGCGCTTCGGCGTTGAAATACTTGACGGTTTCAAAGTTCAGGAGGCTGTCGATCGCCTTCTGGTTGGCGTCGGTGTCCTGGTCATTCATCTCGCGCCGCAGCTTTACCCGCCATTCGGTGACCGCGAAGGTGAACCAGACATAAAGCGCGATGGTGACCACAACCACGGCGGCATAGGCCCAGCCGAAGACGAAGGCGAAGATCACCGCCACCATAGTCAATTCCAGGATCAGCGGCCCGATCGAGAACAACAGGAACCGCAGCAGGAAGTCGACGCCCTTGACCCCGCGCTCGATGATCCGGCTCAGGCCCCCTGTCTTGCGGGTGATGTGATAGCGCAATGACAGTTGGTGGATATGGGTAAACGTCTCGATGGCAAGCCGCCGGATGGCCCGCTGACCGACACGCACGAAGACGGCATCGCGGAGTTCGCCGAACACCACTGCCCCAAGGCGCGCCAGGCCGTAGGCCACCACAAGCCCAACAGCCCCAAGACCCAGGATCATGCCGGTATCTGGCGCTTCACCAGCTAGCGTATCAACGGCCAGCTTGTAGAGGTATGGTGTCGAGACCGAGACCAGTTTGGCCATAAGCAGAAAGCTCAGCGCGGCCAGGACCCGGCGCTTGACCCATGCCTGTCCGTCCGGCCACAGATAGGGCGCGACCCGGCGGATCGTGTGCCAACCAGAGGCCGGTTTGGCAGGCATGTCGGCAGAGGTGGCACTGGCAGTTACACGGCGCATTATCGCTTCCTTGTGACCGGACCGGCGGCTTGCAGCATCAGTCCAGTTTCGCTATCGTCATTTCAACCGTTCTTGAATAATTGAACCAAGGAGCGAAGTAAAGTGAACCGGGATCAGGTTCTGGCAGCGCTCGCAGCCCTCGCGCATGCAACCAGGCTAGATCTGATCCGCCTGCTTATGCCGGTGGGAGAGACTGGCATGCCCGCAGGTCAGATCGCCCAGACACTCGGCCTGGCCGCGCCGCGCCTGTCCTTTCACCTTGCAGCCCTGGAGCAGGCAGGACTGCTGCGGTCGCGCAGGGTGGCACGGAATGTCATCTACAGTGTCGACCTTCGCGGCATCGGGCAGACGATCTCATATCTGTTGAATGACTGCTGTGCGGACCATCCCGAAGTGCTGTCCGCCTGCACGCACCAGCGGGCACGCGCCAAGCCTTACGGTGTTGTCGAAGTTGGGACAGCAAAGACCTGACCCGGATAGATCAGGTTTGGGTCCTTGATCTTGTCCTTGTTCGCCTCGAAGACCTGGACATACAGCACCCCATCGCCGTAACGGTCCTGCGCTATCCCCCAGAGCGTGAAGCCAGGCTGCACAGTCACTGTGACGGTGGCCGGTGCATCGGCTGGTACCGGTGCGGCGTCAGATGCGTCCAAAGCGGCCTCGGCGGTGACAGGGTCAGTCGGTGTCGGCGAAACCGGAGCATCCGCCATGACCGCCTGTTCCGGCAAAGCTGCTTCCGTCACCGGGGCGGGGTCAGGCAGCGCGGGTTCTGTCAGGGGCAAGGCCGGAGTGGCGGTCGGTTCGGCAGCCGCAGTGTTGTCTGGCAAGGCTGCGGCCTCGTCTTCTGAAAGATCACTTGCCACAGGACCAGAATCGGCAGCGGGTTGTGGAACAGCCTCCGGCTTGATCGGTGTCGCATCGGGGACTGGCACTGCGGGTGGCTCCACCTTGGCCGCAACTGAGGCAAGCGCTTCCAGTGTCTCACGTTTGAAGGGCGTCTCGAAGCGCGAAAGAACCTTGCCATCGAGCCCGATCTGGTCGGCCCGCAGCGTGTAGATACCCGGGGCGGTGTCGGGCAAGTCGGTCACCCACAGCCCGGTGGAAGGTACGGTCAACTCGACCTTCTGGACATTGTCCAGATAGATCCGCAGCAGGTTCCCCGCCGTTGCGCGACCGCCAACCTGTACTTCACCTTCCGGCGTGTAGGCGATCGTGTCGATCATCACATTGGCGCGCAACTGTGGCCCGGCAGGCGAGCTTTCCTGCAGGACCACAGCCCCTTCTTCCGACACCAGCAATGCCGGGGGCGGGGCAGCCGCTGTCGCACTCTCTTCCGCAGCCTCTTCCGCAGCCTCGGTGGCAGGTTCGACGACCGACCCCGCTATGGGACCGAGGGCCACCATGGCGTCAGAAGAAAGTGTCTCCCCCTCCTTTGTCGTCATGGACAGCCACATCAGGCTTGGCTTCGGGTTTGGCGGCAAGGTGAAGACCAGCGCAAACTCCCCATTGTCCTGCACCGGACCGGCCGCCATGGGGATACCGTCCACCATCACGTCAACCTGCGCTCCGGGGCTGGCTTTGCCTGACACCACGGCAGCCCCGTCAGGGGCAACCCGCCACACGTCGATGGTCGGGGCGACTGACCCTGTCTGCGTGTCGGCGGTCTCGTCCGGCGCAGCGGCCTTCGTCTCGGCCACGACTGTCTCAGGTTTCGGTACCGGTTCGTCTGCCACAAGGGACGCGGCAGGCTCGGCCTGTTGGCTGACCTGCCACCCCAGATAGCCGACACCTGCCACCGCAAGCCCCGCCGCCGCAAGGATAAGTAACTGCGTTCCCCGGCTTACGCTGTTCCAGGCCGACATACCCCGTCTCCCCTTGCGGACGGTTTGGGTCCGCACGCTTTTCTTAGTTTCAGGAATCGCTATATCGGAACTGAAAGCAACCGTTTTCAGGCGGCATCATGTCCAACCTCTCGATCTGCGTCTTCTGCGGCTCTCGTGCCGGCGGACGCCCGGCCTATGCAGCTGCTGCGCGCGCCACGGGCCGGATATTTGCCGAGAACGGCTGGCGGCTCGTCTATGGCGCGGGCGATGTCGGCATCATGGGTGAAGTTGCCCAAGCGGCGCTTTCTGCGGGGGCGCCCAGTCTCGGAGTTATCCCGGTTCACCTGATGGGCCGTGAGCGAACTCGGCAACAGACGACGACCACGGTCGTGACCGAGGATATGCATGAACGCAAGAAGGTCATGTTCATGAACTCGGATGCTGTCGTGGTGCTTCCTGGCGGCGCGGGGTCACTCGACGAATTTTTTGAGGTCCTGACCTGGGCGCAAATTGGGCTGCACCGGAAGCCGATTTTCCTTCTGGATGTCGAAGGTTACTGGCAACCATTGAAGTCCCTTTTGCAGCACATCGTGCGCGAGGGGTTTGCCGAACCCGCCATGCTGACGCTGTTTCAGACTGTATCGACTCCGGAAGAGCTTGCGCGGGCCCTGCAGACGGCCCTTGCCAAATAAAGAGGCCGCAGCGACAGGACGCTGCGGCCGTCTTGTTCCGTCGCGCTGGTACTAGAGGCGTGCGGCGACGGCTTCCCAGTTGACCAGCTTTTCCAGGAAGTTGGTCAGATAGGCAGGCCGCTTGTTGCGGAAGTCGATGTAGTAGGAATGCTCCCACACGTCGCAGCCCAGAAGCGCGGTCTGGCCAAAGCACAAGGGGTTCACGCCGTTTTCGGTCTTGGTGACCTTGAGGCTGCCGTCCTTATCCTTCACCAGCCAAGCCCAACCCGACCCGAACTGACCCGCACCGGCAGCGGCGAAGTCGTCCTTGAACTTCTGGACCGATCCGAAGGCCTCGGTAAGTGCCTTTTCCAGCGCGCCGGGTATTTTCTTTTCGCCAGGTCCCATGACTTCCCAGAACAGGTTGTGATTCCAGTGCTGGGAGGCGTTGTTGAAGATGCCGTTCTGCGCCACGGCACCCGCCTGGTAGGTGCCCTTGACGATGTCCTCGAGGGACTTGTTCTCCCATTCCGTGCCTGCGATCAGCTTGTTGCCGTTGTCGACATAGGCCTTGTGATGCAGGTCGTGGTGATACTCGAGTGTTTCTTTCGACATGCCGAGCGCGGCGAGCGCGTCGTGGGCATAGGGAAGGTCGGGTAGGGTGAAAGCCATGGGACGCACTCCTTCGGATTGAGATGGTTGCCAGGGAATAAGGGGCCTCCGAGCCGGAAGGTCAAGGCATGCCGATACATCCCGCCGACTGCAAGGCGACTTATTTGGCCTGCTCGCAGCGCCCTTCCGCCCGATAGTCCAATCCGCGAGTTGCGGCATCCAGAACGGTCAGGACGGCTGATCCGGTCGCCTTTTGAATGGTCAACCGATTGACAAGGTGGGCATCCTGGTAGCGCTCTTCTGACGGGTCGCCTTTGACGTCGCGGACATCCCAGCGAATGGACAAGCGACTTGCTGTGTCGCTGACAACTTCGCCGAAGACCGACGTTCTGCCGGTCTTGGAGATGATGGCATCGCGGATGACAGCCCGGCCATAGCCGTCGATATCCAGATCGATCGTGGACGCAATGTATGTCGCCGCCGAACCGGGACCGAATGAGCATTGCAGACGGTCCGCAAGACCAGGATTGGCGACCAGACCAAGCGCAGCAGCAAGACCAATCGTCCGAACACCCTTCATCCGCTTACCGACGAGCAACCGACAACGGTGCGTCGCGGCCATGACCCACACCGGCAAGGTATGGACACCTACAGCGTCTTGCACTTGCCACGGCCTTCGAAGCTGCCACCATAGCCACCGCCCGGGGTCGCACGCACGACAACTTCCTTCGTCTCTTTGTAATAGGCCGCACGATACTGCATCTTCGTCTGCTGACCGCTGCTGTTCGTGATCACGAGATTCCAGCTGAGCGCAAGCTTCTTCTTGGAATTGTCCGAAACCTTGGCAGCGATCGGCGTGTCGTGGACATGCATGATCCAACCATCAGCAACCAGGGCCTCTCCCGTTTGCTCATTGAATTCAAAGACATACAGCTCTGTCACATAGCCGCCGCCACTGTTTGTGGACGGAATGTTGCATTCCAGCGTCAAGGCCTGGGCCAGACTGGATGTTGCGAGAAGCGCAGCGGCTGCAGCCATCATTACGCGAGTCAATTCAATACTCCACACCTAGGATTGCCACACCACAGTGCGACCAGGCATCGACAAAGGTCAAGCGTGCAGCATTATCCTTGATCAGAAAATTCAGTCCTGCATCAGGGCTGGCGCAGACCAGACTTAAGATTTCAATTCGGCGTTGGGCTGTGCCGAATGCACCAGCAAACCCATGACGTAACTGGCGACCGAGCGGAAGCAGACCAGGGTGTAACCGTCATCCTGTTGCCATAGCGCTGCTGCCACCTGAGCCGCACGGGTTCGCCGCAGTTCACCCGGCTGCAGCGTTTCGAAATCAACCGGTGACAGCTTTTGCAAGACCTGGTCTGCCTTTTCCCCCTCGATCCGGAACACGGCCCGCGCATCAGAGACATCGACGGCGAGAAAATGTTCTTTTGCCAAAGACTTGGCAATCGATGTCAAAGCCGTGCGCACATCCGCATAGGGGAGCATCAGCAGATACTCGTCGGGACTCATCCAAGCGCAGGCGCGGTCGCCGTTAACCTCGATACGCCTTTGGGCCGGAAGTTTGGTTCCCGTCACTGACTTTACAGCTTTCTCAAGCGACTTCAAACCTTTCGCACGCAAAGTTATCATGCCCACAGGCCCAATTTCGCGTACGGAGGCAAAGCCTTGAAAGCTTGCGCCTTGCAGCGCACTGATCGGATCAGACATTCTGCTTTTCCCCGTCCTTGTCGAAAAAGACCGTATCGCGCACCCGCGCCTTCACTGTGCCACCCGCGACCGTATTGAATTCTACGACTTCGCCCATCCGGCTAGGCCCATGTTTCAAAAGGCCCATTGCGATGCCGCGCTTCAGGGTAGGGGAATAGTAGGTTGAGGTCACCCTTCCTTGCACATTGCGCTGGTTGTTGGCGTTCGAGCCCTCGACGACGATATAGGCGCCGTCGGGAATGACCGATCCATCAAGAGTATCAAAGCCCACCAGTTTCCAGCGGTCAGGGTCGGTCAGGTAACTTCTTTCCTGACCGCGTTTACCAAGATAGTCCGCTTTCTTCTTGGAAATCGCCCAGTCGAGGCCAAGGTCTTGAGGGATCACAGTCCCGTCGGTTTCGTCCCCGATCATAATGAAGCCCTTTTCGGCCCGCATCACGTGCAAGGCTTCGGTTCCGTAAGGCATTGCGCCCAAAGCTTTTCCTGCTTCCATGCAGGCGGCCCAGAAGGCGGCTCCGTGGCTCGCGGGGACGGCGATTTCATAGGACAGTTCACCCGAGAAGCTGATCCGGTAGACACGCACCGGGAAGCCCGCCAAGGTGCCGTCCGCCCATTGCATGAAGGGCAGCGCATCCTTGGAAACGTCCATTCCGCCAAGGACTTGCAGGAGTTTCCTTGCGTTCGGACCGACGACGGCGACCTGAGCGTACTGTTCGGTAACGTTTGCGGTGTAGACCTGCCAGTCCCACCATTCGCATTGCAGCCAGTCTTCCATCCACGCATGGATGCGGTCGGCACCACCAGATGTTGTGTGGCAGAGCCAGGTGTCTTCGCTGATCCGGGCGACCACGCCGTCATCGGAGAGGAAGCCCTGTTCGTTGCACATCAGGCCATAGCGGCATTTGCCGATGGGCAGCGTCGACATCACGCCGGTGTAGAGCATGTCGAGGAAACGGCCCGCATCCGGCCCCTTGACGATGATCTTCCCCAGCGTCGAAGCGTCGAGAAGGCCAAGGTTCTGGCGCGTGTTCAGCACCTCGCGATGCACCGCCTGTTCATGGGTTTCGCCCGCGCGAGGGAAGCAGTAGGGGCGACGCCAGAGGCCCACAGGCTCGAAGTAAGCCCCTGCTTTTTCGTGCATTTCATGCATGGCGGGCGTGTAGGGAGGGCGGAAGGTCGTGGTGCCAACCTGCGGGATCTCCGCCCCAAGGCTGTCGGCCAGGATCGCGAGACCGTTGATGTTCGAGAGTTTGCCTTGATCGGTCGCCATGCCAAGGGTGGTGTACCGCTTGGTGTGTTCGACCGAGACATAGCCCTCACGGCTGGCGAGTTGCACGTCAGAGACCTTGACGTCGTTCTGATAGTCCAACCACATCTTGCTGCGCAGCGCGAGAGGCGCGCCCTGTGGCATGACCCAGACCGGGGGGATTTCGACGCTGGTCTTGACCGTCTTCTTCGTGTCTTCCTTGCGTCTTCCTTTTGTCTCTACGCGCGTAGAGACAGGCATTTGCGCAACGCCGTCAAAAATCGCGCCCAGATCGAGGTGACCGGCGGCACTGCCCACCACCTCTACCATCGCCGAGCCGTCGTGGTTCAGGGGCGGTCGGGCCGCATCAGGGACGAAGGCCGAGATGGTTTCATCCCACAGAAGCTTGCCGCCGCAATGGCTCCAGAGGTGGACAACGGGCGACCAGCCGCCGGACATGGCGACCGCTTCGCATGGGATTTCTTCCTGTACAGCCCCCTCGCCCGCCTGGGCGCAGATGGCGACGCCGGTCACGCGCTTGGACCCCTTGACCTTGGCGATGGCCTTCCCGGTCAGGACGCGGATGCCTGCGGCGCGAGCAGCCTCGGGCAGCGCGCCGGTGGCAGCGTCGCGGGCGTCGAGGATCGCGGGGACGTCGAGGCCCGCCGCTTTCAGCGCTAGCGCGGTCTGGTAGGCGCTGTCGTTGTTGGTGACGATGACTGTCCGGTCCCCAGGGGAGACGGCGTAGTTCACGACATAGTCGCGGACCGCGCTGGCCAACATCACGCCGGGGATATCGTTCCCGGCGAAGGACAGCGGGCGCTCGATGGCGCCGGTCGCAGTGACGATCTTGCCCGCCCGGATGCGCCAGAGGCGATGCTTTGGCCGGCCGTCACCAGGCGTATGGTCGGCCACGCGTTCGTCGGCAAGGACATAGCCGTGGTCATAGACGCCAAAGCCGCAAGTCCGGGTGCGGATCGTGACATTGTCGCGGGCGGCAAGGTCGGATTCGATGGCGGACAGCCAGGCATCGACCGGCTGGCCGTTGATCTCGGTTTCATCCACCGGGGCGCGGCCGCCAAGGGTCGGGTTCTGCTCAAGCAGGATTACGCGGTGGCCTGCGTCGGCGGCAGCTTTAGTGGCCAGAAGGCCTGCGACCCCTGCCCCGATCACCAGCACGTCGCAGAAGGCATAGGCCTGTTCATAGCGGTCGGCATCGCCTTCAGTCGGCGCCTTCCCAAGGCCCGCCGAGCGGCGGATGATGGGTTCAAACACATGCTTCCAGAACGGGCGCGGGTGGATGAAGGTCTTGTAGTAGAACCCTGCAGGCAAGAAACGGGCGGCATAGTTGTTGACGACGCCCACGTCGAATTCCAGGGACGGCCAGTGGTTCTGCGAGGTGCATTCCAGGCCGTCGAAAAGCTCGGTCGTGGTGGTGCGCTGGTTCGGTTCCAGCCGCGCGCCGGAGCCAAGGTTGACGAGCGCGTTCGGCTCCTCGGGTCCCGAGGCGACGATGCCACGCGGGCGGTGGTACTTGAAGCTGCGCCCAACGAGCATCTGGTCGTTGGCCAGAAGACCAGCGGCCAGCGTATCGCCCTGATAGCCCTTGAAGCGCTTGCCGTTGAAGGAAAATTCGACGGGCGCGGAGCGGTTGATCAACCGGCCGCCCTTGGAAAGACGCGTGCTCATTTAAAGCCCTTCCAGTCCGGCCGCCGGGCCTTGATCTTTTCGATGATCTCGGGCGGGGGCTCCGAGACCTGTGCGGGATAGGTTCCGAACACCTCAAGCGTGGCAGTGCAGCGGGCGGCCAGGAACCACTTGCCGCAGCCGTAAGTGTGCCGCCAACGTTCGAAATGCACGCCTTTGGGATTCTTGCGGGCGAACATGTAGGCTTCGAATTCCTCGGGGCTTGATCCGGGACCGAAGCGCTTCAGATGCGCCTCGTAGCCGGGAGAAAGCTCGGTTTCTTCCGCCTTCACGCCGCAGTAGGGACATTCCAGGATCAGCATGGCACTTGGTTCCGGATCATGACGAGGGGTCTTCGTTCTGTTGGGGATCGGTGTCGACCTGGCCGATCCGCCGACCAAACAGGGCAAGCAGGTCATCCAGCGGCAGCGACAGTTGGTCGGGGGCCAGCCCCACAAGCCAGTCGGCGACGCGGTAGGGCACCAGTCCGGCGCGCACCAGAAGGTCGATGCAGTCGCTGTCAGCCGGTGTGCCGGGGTTAGTCGCCACCAGCACCAGGAGGAGACCAAAGGCGGATATATCAAGGCTTGCCAGGACCTGGGCCTCGTGGCCACCGGCGTTGACCTTGAGAACCTGCACCGACGAAATTCCAAGCTCGTTCAGCACGAGGTCCAGGCGCAGGAAGGGCACTTCGACCGACTGGATCTCCCCGGGATCAACCCCGGCGGTCACGATACGGTCGCGCATGATCGAGGCACGCCCGCGATGGGCGGGGCCCAGGCGCTCTGCCGCAGCAGGCGCAAGGAAATGGATCAGGGCATTGGCCCCGATGTCGGAAATGCCGAGATTCAGAACGGCAACCCGATCGCTTTCGGCATGCAACCTGTCCAGACGGGCAAAGGCGTCTGGCATCGGTTCGATCAACAGGCCCGACCAACGGTCATCCCGGTAGTAGGAGAGAAGGGAATTCGGCCCCTCGCCGTCGCCCGCGCCAATCTCCAGGGCGAAGACCCGGCCGACCTGGCGTTCGTGGACCGCGTTGAGCAGGATATCGACAAACGGCATCCCCGCCTTTGCGGCGCGGCGAGGTCCAAGAGGGGCAAGCGGTCGCGGCATGGTCATCCCGCCGTCCGCATGGGGCTGACCACATAGGCCTGGCCGGACCCGCCATGGCGGGCAGCAGGGCCGGACCCCAAGATCTTGGCCTTCGCCCGGATGCGCTGCGGGCTGGTCATCAGTGCGCCACCCCGGCTGCGACGGATTCGTCGATGAACTGGCCTTCCTTGAAGCGCCACATGTTGAAGTCTTCGGCCAAAGGCCCGGGTTCGCCCTTGGCCATCAGCTCCGCCATCGCCCAGCCCGAGCCGGGGATCGCCTTGAACCCGCCGGTGCCCCAGCCGCAGTTGATGAAGCAGTTGCCCAAGGGCGTCTTCGAGATCAGGGGTGAGCGGTCGCCGGTCATGTCGACGATCCCGCCCCATTGGCGCAGCATCTTGAGGCGGCTGATGATCGGGAAGGTTTCGACCAGGGCGCGGAGGGTTTCCTCGATATGGTGGAAGCTGCCGCGCTGGGTATAGTTGTTGAAGCCGTCGGTGCCACCGCCGATCACCATCTCTCCCTTGTCGGATTGCGACATGTAGCCGTGGACGGTGTTGGCCATCACGACCACGTCCATGCAGGGCTTGATTGGTTCGGACACAAGAGCCTGCAGGCAGACCGCCTCGATGGGCAGGCGGAAGCCGGCCATTTCGGCCAATTGGCCAGAGTGGCCTGCCACGACGATGCCAAGCTTTTTGGTGCCGATGTAGCCCTTCGTCGTTTCCACGCCGGTTACCTGGCCGTTTTCCGAACGGACGCCGGTGACCTCGCAGTTCTGGATGATATGCATCCCCATCGCCGAACAGGCGCGGGCATAGCCCCAGGCGACGGCGTCGTGGCGCCCGGTACCGCCGCGCGGCTGCCAGAGCGCGCCGAGGACGGGGTAGCGGGGGCCGTCGATGTTCAGGATCGGGCAAAGCTCTTTCACCCGTTCGCGGCTGATGAATTCGGTCTGCACGCCCTGCAGGGCGTTCGCGTGGGCGGTGCGCTGGTAGCCGCGGACCTCGTGATGGGTCTGGGCCAGCATCATCACGCCACGGGGGCTGAACATCACGTTGTAGTTCAGGTCCTGGCTGAGCGTTTCATACAGTGCGCGCGACTTTTCGTAGATCGCGGCAGAGGGATCCTGCAGGTAGTTCGAGCGGATGATCGTGGTGTTCCGCCCCGTGTTGCCGCCACCCAGCCAGCCCTTTTCCAGGATCGCGACATTGGTGATGCCGAAATTCTTGCCCAGGTAGTAAGCGGTTGCCAGGCCGTGGCCCCCTGCCCCCACGATGATGGCGTCATAGGCGGCTTTCGGTTCCGGCGAGGCCCAGGCGCGTTCCCAGCCCATGTGATAGCGGACAGCCTCGCGGGCGATGGCAAAGACCGAATAGCGCTTCATCGGGGCCTCATCTGGGACGCTGTGGCTGACGGATCAGCTTCGCCTTGGTATGAACGGTTGCGGGTTATAGCCGCAGCCATGAGCGGCACAATCGGGAAATTTGCGACATCTGCCAAGCTGTCGCAGGCTGGCCGTGGCACCCGCGTCGGATTGCCCCTTCCGGGATGGGGGCGAAAGCACTACATCGGGCGCGAAACGGCAAGTCAGGATGGGCGCGATGGCGGAATGGGCCTTCTGGGCTGCAGCAGTGGCCCTGGCAACCGGGGTCGCGGGCGTCCTGGTCCTGGCCCTGCGACGTGCGCCGGCCGATATGGCTCCGCGCCAGGACGTCGACATGGCAGTCTACAAGGATCAACTTGCCGACATAGAACGGGATCTGGCGCGAGGGACCATTGCCCCCGACGAAGCCGAACGGTTGCGGGCGGAAGTCGGGCGGCGCCTTCTGGACGCCGACCGCGTACGCAATGTGCCCCAGGCCATGGCAGCGGGCCGAGGAACGATTGCCGCGTCGCTGACAGTTCTGGCGCTGGTCATTCCAGGAGGGGTGGCGGCCTATTGGGGGATGGGCGCGCCGGGCTATCCCGACATGCCGCTGGAGGCACGGCTTGCCGACCTGGATGCGGGCATCGCAGCCCGGCCAAGTCAGGCCGAGCAGCTGGAGCGGATGGACCTGGCGCGGGACGCGGCGGCGGAAGGCACTCTGCGGGCCGAATTGGCCGGGGTCACCGATGTGTCCGCTTTGCGCGAACGCTACCGTGCCGCACTTCTGGCAGGTGAGATGACCAGCGCGGTCCTGGTGCAAGAGCGTCTTTTGCAGCTTTTGGGCGATGGAACAGAAGCGCAGGATCACGCCGACCTGGCGCTTGCCCTGACGCTGGAGGCGCAAGGCTATGTCTCGCCGGAGGCTGAGGTGCAGTTGCGTGAGACGTTGACGCGCGACATGACGAACGAGCTTGCCCGCTATCTGGTGGGCGAGATGTTCCTGCAGGGCGGGCGGTTCGATCAGGCGTTCAAATTCTGGCGCCCGCTGGTCGAGGACGGCAATCCCGAGGCCCCGTGGAACGTCTCGGCGCGGGAGCGGATTGCCGCCGTAGCCGAACGTGCGGGTGTCCGTTACGAGCTGCCAGACAGCGCGGCATCCGCGATTGCCGAGCTGCCGGAAGAGGAACGGCAGGCGATGATCGAAGGCATGGTGGCCCAGTTGGCCGATCGGCTGGCGACCGAGGGCGGGGATGTCGAGGACTGGGAGAGGCTGATCCGCTCGCTGTCGGTGCTGGAGCGGCTGGGCGAAGCACAGTCGATCTACGACGAAGCGAAGGTTCGGTTCGAGGGGCGCCCGGCGGAACTGTCCTTCCTGCGGCAGGCGGCGGTGGAAAGCGGGTTGAACCCGTGATCTGTGCCTCGGTTGAAGAGTTCGTGGCGGCCCTGCCCCCGAACCGGGCGATTGCGGGCCTGGACCTGGGGACTGCGACCATCGGCGTCGCGCTGTCGGATCTGCGGCGGCAGGTGGCCACGCCGGTCGAGGTCATCCGGCGGGAGAAGTTCACCCTCGATGCGGGAAGGCTTCTGGCCTTGCTGGAGTTGCGCGGGGCCTTCGGAATCGTGCTGGGGTTGCCGCTCAACATGGACGGATCGGCGGGCCCGCGGGTGCAGTCGACGCAGGCCTTTGCGCGCAACCTGGAGAAGTTGACCGCCTTGCCGATCTGCTATTGGGACGAGCGGTTGTCGACCGTTGCGGCAGAAAGGGCACTTCTGGAGGCGGATACGTCGCGAAAACGTCGGAAAGAGGTTATCGATCAGGTCGCTGCCGGCTATATCCTGCAAGGCGCGCTGGACCGGATGGCGCATATGGGACGGGGTGAAGCTTGAAAGACGATGTCTGGAAGCGCGACGAGATCGCTTCGCCTTGCGTGAAGCTGTGCGTGGTTCACCCCGAGGAACGGATCTGTGTCGGCTGCTATCGCACCATCGACGAGATCAGTCAGTGGTCGCGGCTTAGCCATGAGGACAGGGCCGCAGTGATGGCCGAACTGCCGTCGCGCGCGCCGCGTCTGGCAAAGCGCCGCGGCGGGCGGATGGCCCGGTTGGAGCGGTAGAAAAGCGGAGTGCCTTCGGCACGGAGTCTTTGGGTCGCCTGCGCGGGACGTGCGCCCGCTTGTCTTCGCATAGGGGCAGTCTGCCCGCAAATCCCATGAGGATAGGTTCGAAGCCAAGGTCAGGGGGCGGTCAGCCATTCCTGTACAGTCGTAATCTGCGGCCGAAGGTAGGCAATCATCCGGCCCTCTGGCGGGGCCATGTCCTGGGGTTTCCAGGGGGCAACGCCGTGCAGGGTCAGGCGGTGGAGCAGCGTGGCTTCGCCCGGTCTGGCGGGGAGTTCGATGCGGCGGCAGGTGGCAAAGACCTGCTTGCGGGCGGCCTGATAGGCGTCGGTGATGTCAATGTCGCCCCAGGTTTCGGGCGGATGCGGGGTCAGGACCGCAAGGAGAGCCGCACGGAGGATGTGGTGACTGCCTTCCCATACGGAAAGGGGCGAGGCCGTTGTGTCGTTCAGCGGCAGACCGAGGATCCAGGCGTGGGGCTCCTTGACCATGCGGCGCTTGTCCTGGCCGATGGGCAGGAGGCCATCGAGATGGGCAGCATCGCGGTCGCGGCGAAAGGCGAAGGCGGCAGGAGTTTCCTCGGGCGAGGGCTGAGGGTAGCCGGACCGGATGACCGAAAGCTGCGCCTTGTGCAGCGGCTTTGGCGCAAGTGGCAGAGCTTCCCAGGGAAAAGGCGCGCCGCCGATGGCACCATCCTGGCCGTTCGGCAGGGCGTCGACGCCAACGAACCAGGTCGCACCGCAGCGCCAGGGTTCAGAGGTGATCGCGAGCACATCAAGGGCGGCCTGACGCGCGGCATCGGCCCAGGCACGGATGGCCGGATGCGGGCCGACCTTCTGCCAGCCCGGTTCTACCATCCCAGAACCTTGCGCAGCATGTTCAGCGCGACAAGCGTAAGGAACAGGGCAAAGGCGCGTTTTAGGGGCTTGGGGTTCATCGCATGGGCAAGGCGCACGCCAAGGGGCGTGGTCAGCAGCGTGGTGCCAATAACCACCAGAAAGGCCGGAAGGTTGACCGCTCCGACCGTGTAGGGCGGCGCGTTGGCGACTGGCAGAAAGAGGAACCCAAGCACCGCCGGGACCGCAATCAGGACGCCGAAGCCAGAAGCTGTGGCGACAGCGCGATGAATCGGCATGGCGTAAAGCGTCATCAACGGCACCCCGAACGTGCCGCCGCCGATCCCCATCATCGCCGAAAAGAAGCCGACGGCACCCGCAAGAAGGCTGCGGACCGGCTGGATGGGCATGACCTCTCCTAGACGCCAGCTGTCGCGGCCAAAGGCCATCCATAGCCCGGCCAGCCCCGCGAGGCCGCCGAACACGGCCTGTAAGGTCAGTGAGGAAACGCGGGAGGCGACAAAAGTTCCCACGGCGGCGGCGATGACCAAGGTAGGGCCCCAGGTCTTCAGCACCTCCCAGTCCACCGCGCCCTTCTTGTTGTGCGAAGAGACAGATCGCAGCGAAGTGATGACGATGGTTGCCATCGACGTCGCAATGCAGACCTGCATCAGTTGATCGCCGCCATAGCCGAGGTAGCCGAAGGCATAGAAAAAGGCAGGGACCAGCACGATCCCTCCGCCAACGCCCAGAAGCCCGCCGATGACGCCCGCGACCGCGCCAATGGCAAGAAGCGCGATGAACATCGGCAGCAGTGTGGCAAGGTCGGGCATGGATCACCTGCAATTGGGTTGTCCGGACATAGCCCGGTCCGACGTGCGCTGCCAGTGGCGACTTCCTCAGGATCACCGCGGGACGGTATACCCGGCCCGTTGCCCGAGCAGGAACGGGGTGCTGCCGCGTTGGCAGCGGATCGAGAACGCGACGGGCGGGGTTTCGGGTCCACGCAGGCCAACAGCCGTGCCGGAGCGCCCTGCGGCGAGGATCCCGCTGCGGCTGGGGCTGCGCGCAGGCGTGCGGAAGTGGGGCCACCGTTGAGTTTGGGCGTGACTCTTCGGGAGACGCAGAAGGCACGGGGGGCTGTCCCGAAGCGCGAGCGGCTCCTCTGATTGCTCTTCGGCACGGGACCGTGCCCTGCATCGTCCTCAATAACGCACTGGAACCGCGCTCGGTTGGGGCGAGCAGCATTACCGAACAGATCCCCGCGCTGACGACGGGCATCTTCGCTAGGTCCGACGATCACCGGGAACTTGGTCGGGTTCGGGGACCCGGAACCGTGGGTCGTGGGCAGAGCGGCGCAGTCGCGACGGGGCAGGCAAAGCCGCTTGCTAGACGTCAGAGGGGTGAATGGCCGCAATGCCATTACCAAAATGGCCGACCATCTGAACGCACTCCTTGCGGCGGAGACCGGGAGATGAGGCCAGCTGCACCCGGAAAGCCATGTGCTGGTCCATGAAGTGCCGACATCGGCATATGGTTAAGCGGTGCCACGCGGGACCATCGGCTCATCACGGGACGCCCGGCGTCGATGTGGGGCAGGCAAAAGGGGGCTGGAAGCTTGGGATACCGGATGGTATCGAAAGTGCCCGCTTCCCGTCGCGGCGTGTTCGCTCCCCTCCCCTTCCCTTCCAAAGGCGCGCCATGTCTGATCGAATTCTGCGTCCGGCACTGGTGCTTGGGCTATTGTCCTGCATCGGCCCTTTTGCCATCGACATGTACCTGCCCGCCATGCCGGAGATCGGCGCGGACCTTGGCACCAGCATCCAGGCGATGCAGGGAACCATTGTGGCCTATTTCATTGCCTTTGGTCTTGCGCAGCTGGTCTATGGTCCCTGGGCGGATCGCTCTGGCCGCAAGCCGCCGCTGTACGGTGGGATCGTGGTCTTCATGTTGGGGTCAGTGCTTTGCACCTTTGCCCCGACGGTTGAATGGCTGACGGCTGGCCGCGCGATCCAGGGCCTGGGTGGGGCGGCCCTTATGGTGGTGCCGCGCGCGATCATTCGCGACCTTTACACTGGTCCGCAGGCGACACGACTGATGGCGGCGGTGATGATGGTGATCTCGGTGTCGCCCATGCTTGCTCCACTCGCAGGTTCCGGACTGATGGCGCTGTTCGACTGGCGAGCAATCTTTGCGGCTTTGCTGCTTGCTGCCGTGGCAAGCCTTGCCATCCTGACCCTGTATCAGCCCGAGACACTGGCCCCGCAGGACCGACAGCCGCTGAATCTGACGGCCATGCGCCGTGGTGCAGGCGTGCTGCTCACCGACCCCCTGTTCATGGGCCTTACCTTTTTGGGCGGCTTCGGCATGGCAAGCTTTTTCGTCTTCATCGCCAGCGCAAGCTTTGTCTACACCGGCGCCTTCGGGCTGTCGCCCACAGGCTTTTCGATAGCCTTTGCGGTGAACGCGATCGGCTTCTTTGCCGCTTCGCAGATGGCGGGCCCCTTTGGGAAGCGGCACGGTGCGGCCCGAGTTATGGCCTGGGCCTCGCTTGGCTTTGCGGTGTTCACCATCCTGTTGTTCGTGCAGGCCCTGATCGGGGGCATGACCCTTTGGCTGTGCATGGCGGGCCTGTTCCTGGCCAACGCCTGTCTGGGACTGATCATCCCGACAGCGATGGTCATGGCGCTGGACGAGCATGGTGACATCGCGGGGTTGGCATCGTCACTGGGCGGAACGCTGCAGATGCTTGCGGGTGGTGCGATGATCGCAGCGGTCGGGCCGTTCTTTGACGGAACGGCGACGCCGATGCTCGGGGCTATCGCGCTGTGCGGAGTATTGGTCCTTGTCCTGAGCCGTGGGGTTTTGGCCCGGCAGTCCGAGGCGGCCTGACCCTTGGAAAAAAGCTGCGTCGACCGTCCCAGGTTCGACGAGCCGACGTTCCTGCGGCCAAGATGTCACGTTGGGGCGCTCAGGCGGCCTGCGATGTCACTTGTTCGAGTGCCAAATCCAGGACTTCAAGCCCGGCGCCATCTCGGCTGGCGCGTTCCGAAAGGACCCGCCGCCAACTCCGAGCGCCCGGGCGTCCGGTGAAAAGGCCCAACATGTGACGGGTGATCTGATGCAAGCGGCCACCCGCAGCAAGATGGTCGGCGATGTAGGGGCGCATGGCGTGGGCCACTGCGACCGGGTCGGGGGCATGACTTTCGCCCCAGAGCGCGTCAGCCCCGATCAGGATCGAGGCCGGGTCGTGGTAGGCGGCTCGGCCGATCATCACGCCGTCCAATCCCTTGTCCAAAAATCCTTTCGCCTGATCCAACGTGGTGATACCGCCGTTGATGCAGAGGGTCAGTTCAGGGAACCGCTGTTTCATTCGGAGCACAAGGTCATGGTCCAGCGGTGGGATCTCGCGGTTCTCCTTTGGACTTAGGCCCTGCAGCCAGGCCTTGCGGGCATGAATGATGACGTGGCGCACCCCTGCCGTGGCAATCGCGTCGATGAAGCGGGGAAGGATGTCCTCGGGATCCTGATCATCGACGCCAATCCGGCACTTCACGGTGACCGGCACCCCGGTTTCCCCTTGCATCGCACGCACGCAAGTCGCGACCAGTTCGGGGCGTTCCATCAGGATGGCACCGAAACAGCCCGACTGCACCCGATCCGACGGGCAGCCGCAGTTCAGGTTGATCTCGTCATAACCCCAAGGCTGCGCCAGGCGCACGGCTTGGGAGAGCTCAGAGGGATCCGCCCCACCCAGTTGCAGGGCCACGGGATGTTCTTGCGGGGAATAATCCAACAGTCGCGGCTTGGGCCCATAGACGATGGCGGGGGCGGTCACCATCTCGGTATAGAGCATCGCCCGCTGCGTCATTTGCCGGTGAAAGACCCGGCAGTGCCGATCGGTCCAATCCATCATGGGCGCAACCGATAGTTTATGTGATTGCTTTTCTTTCATTTTTTCTTCAATCCGTTGGCCCAGCTTGCGCCCACTTCCAAAGACATCCTGATAGCCTCGCATATCCCCTTCTGCGATGGCTGACCACAGACATAGCGCAGATGAAACTGGTCTCGAACACCAAGGGTCCCGCCGGTGCCTGACCTGCGGCAAGTTCAGAGGGAGGGGCCGCTGCTCGACGGAGACGCTCTGTGGCAATTCAGACGAGGGTCGCCGAAAAGTCACGGACATCGGCGGCTTTGCAAGCGAACGTGTTGTCTGCGGCGCGGACCTTTCAATTGGTCTCTTTGGTGACCCAGAGTCTGTACCGCATCCGAAATCTACGCCGCAGAGCCTACCAGCGGATGCGGAGAACCGGTCTTCATCGTCTCGGCCTTGGTGGCGATTGGGACACCCTGGACTGATGTCACTTAACGATGTCCGGATCTTTCCGGTCATTTCGTGACCCCCGTTTCGGAATTGGTCCCTTGGACAGAGGCCATGCCGGCACAGTCTTTCGCAGCACAACCGGAACGCGGCTTGCGGGTTGTGCCGGGGACGTCGGGGCATCTGGTCTACCTGCGGGGCCTGACCAGCCTCCCGTCACCCGCGGCCGTCGAGGCTGACCTGTCCGCGCGCGAGCTTGAGTGGATTGTATGGGCGACCGAGGGGGCAAGCACCAAACAGATCGCGACCGTGAGATGATATCAGCGGCGACCGTCATCCACCATCTGAACAAGCTCGTCGGCAAGATCGATGCCGCAAACCGCAATCAAGGCCCTGGGAATTGGGCCGATCTAGGGCCCGTTCAGGCAGGCACCAGCCGCAGGTCCTCGGGCGCGAAGCCCAGATGGATGGTCTCTCCGGCGCGGAACGGGACGGGTTGTGGCGCGCCGATGGCGAAGATGGAACCAGCGGGCGTGGCCAGCGTGTATTGCACCGAATTGCCCAGCCAGGCGGCATAGGTGACTTCGGCAGGCAAGGTCACGGGGCCGGGATCGCGGGTCAGGCGGGCATGGTGCGGGCGCAGCACCAGTTTGGCGGCGCCAGTTGTCTGGCTGGGCAAGGGAAGGGTCAGCCGCAGATCGCCCAGGGTGACACCGGTTTCTTCGCCCGCCCGGGTGACCTCAACATCGATCAGGTTTGCGTCGCCGATGAAGTCGGCGATGAAGGCGTTCGCGGGCCGGTCGTACAGGTCGTGCGGCGTGCCTTCTTGCGATATCTCGGCGTTCTTCATCACGATGATCCGGTCCGAGACCGCCATCGCCTCTTCCTGGTCATGCGTCACATAGACGGCCGTCAGGCCAAGGCGTTGCTGGATCTGGCGGATCTCCTCGCGCACGTGGCGGCGAAGCTTCGCATCGAGGTTGGAGAGCGGTTCGTCCAACAGCAGCACTTCGGGTTCCAGCACGATGGCCCGCGCCACCGCCACGCGCTGCTGCTGCCCGCCGGAAAGCTCGGACGGCAGCCGCGCGCCGAACCCCTTCAGGCCCACGGTCTCCAGTCCCCTGGAACACCATCGACACGCGGCGATAGGTGGCCGAAAGATGCGTGACATCCTGCCCGCCGATCAGGATACGCCCCTCGCTGGCGCTTTCCAGCCCGGCAATCAGGCGCAGCGTCGTGGTCTTTCCGCAGCCCGATGGCCCCAGAAGCGTGACGAGCGTGCCGGGCGCGATGTCCAGCGACAGGGGTTTCAGCGCGACGACCGACCCGAAGGTCTTGGTCACGTTCTCGAACCGGACGGAACCTTTCATGGTCCTCTCCTTCAATGGGATTCGATACGATCGGCGCGGCGCAGTTTGCGGCGGCCGATGATCAGTTGCAGGGCAAGGATGGCGGCCATGTTGTAGCGCGCCGAGACGAGGAAGATGACCGCCGAGACCGAGGTGATGGCGCGCACGAAGCTGTAGGTCAGCGCGGCCAGGATCGCGGGGCCGAGAAGCGGCAGGATCACCCGGCGGAGCGTGGTGGCAGAGTTGGCACCCAGCGTGATCGAGGCTTCGTCAAGCGAGCGGTCAAGCTGGCTCATCGCCGCGATGCCACCGCGCACGCCGACGGGCATGTTGCGGAAGATGAAGACGATGACAAGGATCAGGCCAGTGGCGGTAAGCTCGATGGGCGGGAAGTTGAAGGCCATGACATAGGCCACGCCGATCACCGTGCCGGGGATGGCGAAGGACAGCATGGTCGAGAACTCG